>NZ_WTVE01000033.1:0-529453 GCF_022496685.1 Pseudomonas sp. B707
CGAGCCGTCCACCAGCCCGGCGAAGTCGGTGGCCATGGTTTTGGCCGAGGTCAGGGTTTCGCAGGCGTCGGCCAGCAGCTCTTCGCTGTCGACGCCGGGGGCGATGAGGTAGCGGGTGTTGGGTTTGAACAGCGGTTTTCTGGGGAGCAGGGGATTGAAGTAGTGGTCGAGGGCGCGTTCGGCGGCTTCGTGGAATGTCTTGGAATCGAGGGATTCGTAGGGCGAGGTAGTATCGGTTTCGGGTGGATTTGGCGTTGGTTTGATCATGGTAGTACTCCCTGATTGATGGAGCTGCCACGGTTCGCTGCGAAACGAATGGAGGTGGCAGCTGTACGCGGGTTCGCAGACCGGGAATCAAGGAACCCGGCATACCCGAAGGTATCCCGCGCACAACCGCCATTACGCGACCAGCAAAGAATGCTGAACGGAAACGACGCTCTGGGCGCCTTGATTGATCCGGGCTGCGAAACCCGATCGCTGATTCATCAGCGACCCGGAAACGATAGAGCCGGCCCTCAAGGCGCACAAGCCGGCGGATTCTGGCGGATGCGTAGGCAATGGCGCAAGGCGTTGTGGCTTGCCGGACGTTTCGGTCAACGGCTTTAAACAGTCATGGCGAATCCGTGAAGAAGCGGTTTACAGTGACCGGCCACGCACTGATCCAGGAGGGATCTTCCATGCCTGAGCACAACCCCGCCATTCACCTCGAACGCTTCAGCGAATCCCACGTCGAAGGCGTCACCGCGCTTTACAACGACCCGGCTGTGACCCGGCAGGTGCTGCAGATGCCGTTTCAGTCTGCCGAGATCTGGCGTCAACGACTGAAGCCGGAAAACGAACGGATGGTGAAACTGGTGGCGTTGCATCAAGGTGCGGTGATCGGGCATCTCGGGCTGGAGGCTTTTTCGCGAATTCGCCGCAGTCACGCGGGCAGTGTCGGCATGGCCGTTGCGGTAGCGTGGCAGGGCAAGGGTGTCGGTTCGAAGCTGTTGGCAGCGGCGCTGGACATCGCCGACAACTGGATGAACCTGCACCGGGTCGAGCTTTCGGTGTACGCCGACAACGAGGCGGCCATCAGGCTCTATCGCAAGTTCGGCTTCGAAAACGAGGGCCTGTTCCGCGATTACGCTGTGCGTGACGGGCAATGGGTCGACACTTTGAGCATGGCGCGTCTGCGCAAACGCTGACCTTCTGTCCGTCAATGGTCGATCAGGCGATCGTGCAGGCAAATGACTTGCACGGTCGTCATCGGCATCTGCCATGCTCAAAGTCCGCAGCACCGCTCCTTGAAGGAACACCGCAATGGACGACGTACAGCAACTGGGCGAAATGCTTCGCCACTATGCCGACAGCGAAGCGCACAAGAAGCAATTGTTCGAGACGCAATCGGCGACCTGGGCCACACGGATTACCGAATTGTTCGGGCAGATTCAGCAATGGCTGGAGCCGGTGCAGGCGCCGGGGTTGCTGGAGGTGAGTCGCGAGGCTTATGTGGCGTTCGGGCCGAGCACGCCGGTTGAGACCTCAACCTTCAAGACTGAAAAACTGAGCATCGTGATTGCCGGCAAACCGGTGGAGTTTGTGCCGGATGTGATGGGCAGCGGTGGACAGATTTCGCTGGCGGTGGTGGGGCTGACGGCGGCGCGTTACGGGAGTGTTTCGTTGGTGGGGCTGCCCAATGGTGATTGGCAGTGGCGCAAGACCAATGGGTTGAAGGATCCGGATACGTTTGCTTTCGATGCGAATTTCCTCGCGCAGCAACTGCAGAGCCTCATCCCCCGCGACCGCACCTAAGATCAAAAGCCTACCCCCTCATCGGAACGCCGCCCGCCCAGCCCTCTCCCCCAAGGGGGCGAGGGGGAAAGGGAGCAGATCTGCGTTGTTTTCAATTTTGAGCTCGGCGGAAAGGGAGCCCATCTTCGTTGTTTTCAATATTGAGTTCGACGGAAAGGGAGCAGATCGGGGGCTTTTCAGTTTTTGAGTTCGGCTCGATATTTCAGGTCGGTGTATTTCGAGTAAACAACCCGGTCAGTTCCCTCTCCCTCCGGGAGAGGGTTAGGGTGAGGGGGCTGCCCCTGACACACCTCACATTTCGAGATTGACCCACCCCGGCTTCGCCACCTCCGGCGCCACCGCTTTCACGGTCTTACCGGTGGCCATCTCAACCCGCCGCGCCACCTCCGGATCATCCGCAAACGGCGTCAGACTCGCCTCATCCAGGCTCTCGGTCGTCTCGTGCCGCAAGCAGTACTCCACCGCCAGCCACAAAAACAACACGCCCAACACATTCAAGAAAACATCGAACATGACCGGCTCCCTTTATCAGGCGATCTGCGCTTCACGATGGGCAATCGCAACATCCGCCACACGCACCGTGCGCCACACGTTATAGGCCATCAGCAACATACCGCTGAGGAAGAACACCCCGCCAGCAAACCGCACGACAAACCCCGGATGACTGGCCTGCAGCGCTTCAACGAACGAGTACGTCAGCGTGCCGTCCTCGTTGATCGCCCGCCACATCAGGCCCTGAGTAATCCCGTTGACCCACATCGAAGCGATGTACAACACCGTGCCAATGGTCGCCAGCCAGAAGTGCAGGTTGATCAGTGGCGTGCTGTGCATGCGTTCGCGGCCGAAGACCTTGGGCACCATGTGATAGGTCGCGCCGAAGGTGATCATTGCCACCCAGCCGAGGGCGCCGGCGTGTACGTGGCCGATGGTCCAGTCGGTGTAGTGGGAGAGGGCGTTGACGGTCTTGATCGCCATCATCGGGCCTTCGAACGTCGACATGCCGTAGAACGCCAGCGACAGGACGAGGAAGCGCAGGATCGGGTCAGTGCGCAATTTATGCCACGCGCCGGACAGGGTCATCATCCCGTTGATCATGCCGCCCCAGCTCGGCGCCAGCAGGATCAGCGACATCGCCATGCCCAGTGACTGCGCCCAGTCCGGCAGCGCGGTGTAGTGCAAATGGTGCGGGCCGGCCCAGATGTACAGGGTGATCAGCGCCCAGAAGTGCACGATCGACAACCGGTACGAGTACACCGGCCGATTCACTTGCTTGGGCACGAAGTAATACATCATCCCGAGGAACCCGGTGGTCAGGAAGAAACCCACCGCGTTGTGCCCGTACCACCACTGCACCATGGCGTCGGTGGCGCCGGAGTACACCGGATAAGACTTGAACCAGTCCACCGGAATCGACAGGTGATTGACCACGTGCAGCATGGCGATCACCAGGATGAACGCGCCGAAGAACCAGTTGCCGACGTAGATGTGCTTGGTCTTGCGCTGCACCACGGTGGTGAAAAACACCACGGCATACGCGACCCAGACTACCGCCATCCACACCGCGCCGGAGAATTCGATCTCGGCGTATTCCTTGGTGGTGGTGTAGCCCATCGGCAGGGTGACCAGCATGATCACGATCACCGATTGCCAGCCCCAGAAGGTGAACGCGGCGAGTTTGTCCGAATACAGCCGCACCTGGCAGGTACGCTGCACCGCGTAGTAGCTTGCGGCGAATTGCGCGCTGCCGGCGAAGCCGAAAATCACCAGGCTGGTGTGCAACGGTCGCAAGCGGCCGAAGGTGGTCCACGGCAAGTCCAGATTCATGTCCGGCCATACCAGTTGCGAGGCGATCCATACCCCCATCGCCATGCCCACGACGCCCCAGAAAACAGTCGCGATGACGAATTGGCGGACGACCTTGTAGTTATAAGCCTGTCCGATTGTTGCTGTGCTCATGGTCAGTTCATCCACGGTTGCAAAGTCTTGCCAGGCCACCCGGTCTGGCACGAGCTGCACTGTAGAAACCCCACCGGAAACAAAACAGGCTCAGGAATTGTTCATTTATGCGGATCAGATCAAAGCGCTGCCTGCGGCCATCTGCCGCGCCCTGATACGGTTTTTATGCGTTCAGGTGAATCTGTTGTGCACTGCGCCGTTCGTCCATAGTCAGGGAAAATACTGTGGGAACGGGCGAACCCGAGATAGCGCCAGACGCGAACTGGCGCTATCTCGGGTTCGCCCGTTCCCACAGGAATCCGTGCAAGTTCCTGACGAGGTAGTAGGCCGATGTATCAGTACGATGATTACGACCGGGCGCTGGTGTTCGAGCGCGTTGCGCAGTTTCGCGATCAGGTCGAGCGCTTCATGGCCGGGGAGTTGAGCGAAGAGGAATTCCTGCCGCTGCGCCTGCAGAACGGCCTGTACATGCAAAAACACGCTTACATGCTGCGGGTGGCCATTCCTTACGGCACGCTGAGTGCCGAACAGATGCGCACCCTGGCGAGCATCGCCCGGGATTACGACCGTGGCTACGGCCACTTCACCACCCGGCAGAACATGCAGTTCAACTGGATCGAGCTGCACGAGGTGCCGGACATTCTCGAACGTCTGGCGCAGGTCAACATGCATGCGATCCAGACCTCGGGCAATTGCGTGCGCAACATCACCACCGAAGCCTTCGCCGGGGTCGCGGCGGACGAGCTGATCGACCCGCGTCCGCTGGCGGAAATCCTGCGGCAATGGTCGACGATCAACCCGGAATTCCTGTTCCTTCCGCGCAAGTTCAAGATCGCCATCTGCTCGGCGAAGCAGGATCGCGCGGCAATCATGATGCACGACATCGGCCTCTACCTTTACCCTCGCCGTGACGGCCAGATGCTGCTGCGAGTGATCGTCGGCGGTGGCCTGGGGCGCACGCCGATTCTCGGTCTGCAAATTCGCGATGGCCTGCCGTGGCAGCACTTGCTGTCCTACGTCGAGGCGGTGCTGCGGGTCTACAACCGCCACGGTCGGCGCGACAACAAGTACAAGGCGCGGATCAAGATTCTGGTCAAGGCGCTGGGCATCGAGGCGTTCGCCAAGGAAGTCGAAGAGGAATGGCAACACCTCAAGGACGGACCGGCGCAATTGACCGAGGATGAATTCCAGCGGGTCGCCAGTGCCTTTGTGCCGCCGAGCTACCGCACGCTGGCGGGCACCGATCTGGATTTCGGCACGCACCTGGCCGACAACCCGGCGTTCGCCCGTTGGGTCGCGCGCAACGTGCAACCGCACAAAGTGCCGGGCTATACCAGCGTGGTGCTGTCGACCAAACCGGGTCTGGCCTCGCCGCCGGGGGACGTCACCGATGCGCAGATGCGGGCAGTGGCTGACTGGTCCGAGCGCTTTGGTTTCGGCGAAATCCGCATCGCCCACGAGCAGAACATCGTCTTGCCGGACGTGCCCAAGTCCGAGCTGTTTGCGCTGTGGCAACTGGCGAAAGAGCAGGGGCTGGGCGCTGCCAACGTCGGTCTGCTGACCGACATCATTGCCTGCCCCGGCGGTGATTTCTGTGCGCTGGCCAATGCCAAATCGATCCCGATTGCCCAAGCGATTCAGGCGCGGTTCGACAACCTCGATTACCTGCACGATCTTGGGGACATCAGCCTGAACATTTCCGGCTGCATGAACGCCTGCGGCCATCACCACATCGGCAACATCGGGATTCTCGGCGTGGATAAGAACGGCAGCGAGTGGTACCAGATCACCCTTGGCGGGGCTCAGGGCAAGAACAGTGCGCTGGGCAAAGTGATCGGCCCGTCGTTCAGCGCTGCCGAAGTACCGCAGGTGATCGAACGGATCATCGGCACTTTCGTGCGTTATCGCGAGGCCGAAGAGTTGTTCGTCGACACCGTGGCGCGCATCGGACTGGAGCCGTTCAAGGAGCGGGTTTATCCGAAAGCGCAGGAGGTGTCGGCATGAACAATTTGTTGCGCATGGAGGAGAGCGGGGCGCGCATCGTGCTGGATGATCCGTGGACGCTGATCCGCTCGCCTGAAACGTCTGACAGCACTGAAATGCTGATTCTGCCGCTGGCCCACTGGCTCGAATCGCCCTCGACCCATGCGGTCTGGCTCGGCCCCGACGACGGCGTCGAAAGCCTGTTGCCATGGTTGACCTCGCTGCCGCTGATCGCCCTCGACTTCCCGAGCTTTCGCGACGGCCGTGCCTACAGCCAGGCCTATCTGCTGCGCAGCCGTTTCGGCTGGAAAGGCGAGTTGCGCGCCATCGGCGATGTGCTGCGCGACCAGCTCAGCCACATGCGCCAGTGCGGTTTCGACAGCTTCGCGGTGCGCGAGGACAAATCCGCCGAGGATGCGCTCAAGGGCCTGGCCGGGATGAGCGTGTTGTACGGGCGCTCGGTGATCGAGCCGCGACCGTTGTTCCGGCGCCGGTGATGCAGGGGAAACCCTTAGAACCCTGATGAATCGGGGATTTTTCCTTGGGTCGATGGTGGCCTTTTGGTAGAGTCCCCGTCGCCAGCGGGTTTTCGGCTGGACGACGGAACGAAGAAGGGAGTCTGATCAGTGAGTCCGGGCAAAAAAATTCTGGGCATCACCGCGTTGCTGCTGATGGTGACGCTGTGGGCCGGTTACATCTATGTGTTCAATGAAAACCGTGGCGGTCAGCTCGGTGGTGTCGGCGAAAGCACCGCCTGGTGCGGCACGCCGCCGAACACCGAAGCGGCGCTGCTGGGCAAGGATCAGCTGACCCTGCGCATCACCAACAACCTGCGCGGCGAGTTCATGCTCAGCGGCGCGGTGGTGGTCTCCGAACGCACCTTCAACCGCTATGACCTGGGCCGCAACGAACTGCGTCTGCGCCTGGAACCGTTGCAGTGGTCGTTTGGCGTCACGCCGATCTTCCTCGAACAGGTGAAAGTCCTGCCCCTGAGCCGCAACCTCGCCTCGACCGACAAGAGCGCTTTCGCCGAACTCGAATCGCGCCCGATCAGCGTTCAGGGCCGGGTCACCGAATTTCCCTTCGACACCTATCGCTACGGCTACAAACCGGTGCTGTATTACCTCAAGGGCAGCGAGCGCATCGACCTGCGCTTCAAGAACATCACCACGCTGATGGAGATGTCCAACACCTTCACGCCGATCCAGAAGTACAACCGCGCCGACTACATCAACGAGAAAAACTCGATGATCCGCGACGAGGACTACAAGGCCTACGGCCCCCACGAATGCGCGTTCAGCGTCGAGCGCAAAGGCTCGTTCAAGGTTGTGGTGCTGTTGATGCTGCTGGTGCTGTGCCTGCCGTTGCTGCTGGTGTTCTACCGCGATGAGCCGGGAATCGACTTCCTTGCCACGCTGGTGGGGATCGGCGTGATGCGCACGGTGCTGGTGGGGCCGGTGCAGGATTTCCAGCTGTACAACATTGATTTTCTGTTCGGTGCGGCGATTTTGCTGGTGGGGACCGTGTCGCTGATCAAGGCGATGCGGGCCAACAGCCGGCGGGAGATGGCGTTGAGGAGTGGGGAGACTTCGAGCTGGTAGAAGAAAGCCTTGAGCACCTGTGATGGTCCGGACCTTTCAAAGGTCCGGACCCGACGTTGTGCAATGTTGGGGTTTCTGATCGCAAACGGCGCGAATTTAGCTATACCTGTAACTCCCCCGACGCAATAAATTCGGCCTTCCGACAGGAGTTACAGCATGAAGCTAGCCGTAATGATGAGCACCC
The DNA here is from genome assembly GCF_022496685.1 of Pseudomonas sp. B707. Taxonomy (NCBI): domain Bacteria; kingdom Pseudomonadati; phylum Pseudomonadota; class Gammaproteobacteria; order Pseudomonadales; family Pseudomonadaceae; genus Pseudomonas; species Pseudomonas sp. B707. The sequence goes on from NZ_WTVE01000033.1 coordinate 7,519, forward strand.
TGTGCATTGCCACGCTGGGCGTGGTGGGCTGCTCCAGCAAAACCGTCGCACCCGACGAGTACTCAGGCTTCCTCAAGGACTACAGCCAGCTGAGGGAGGCCAAATCCCCGTCGGGGGCCGAAGTGATGCGCTGGATCGACCCGAAAGTCGACATCGGCAAATTCACCAGCTTCTACGTCGAACCGACCCAGCTCTATCCCAAACCGCAACCCACCGTGAAGATTCCGCAGCAGACCCTCAACGGCATCACCAGCTACTACGATCAGGCGCTCAAGCGTGAACTGGGCAAATCCCTGCCGCTGGCCTCGGGCCCCGGGCCGGGCGTGATTGTGGTGCGCGCGGCCATCACCGCCGTCAGCAGCAAGACCGAAGGCCTGCATGCCTATGAAGTGATTCCGGTGGCGTTGGTGGCGGCAGCGGTCAGCACCGCCAGCGGTATTCGCGATCAGGAAACCACGCTGGCGACCGAGGCGGTGTTCCTCGATGGCGGCACCAACAAGGTGGCGGCGCAGGTGGTGCGCAAGGGCACTGGCAAACCGCTGGAAAACGATTCGCAGGTGATGAAGGCCGATGACGTGAAAAGCGTGATCGATGGCTGGGCGTCGGACCTGCATCAGTCCTACCTCAAGCTCAAGGCCAAGTAAGACCGGCACGCCGGGTCGTCCCTGAGGGCGATCCGGCGTGCGCACGGCGTCAGAAACTGGCGCGCGCCAGTCGGTTGTAATGGCTGAGCAAACCGTCGTAACGGCGAGTCACGGCGTAGTAGTCCTCGCTCAAACGTTCGGGCTTAGCGTGGTTGTGCCAGTCTGCTTGCAGGGTGTTCAACGCCTCGAGATAGCTTTGCCCCGGCTCGCCGATGCGCAGCCACAGATCCCGTGCGGCATCGGTCTTGTTCTGGAATCCACCCGTGCGCGGTGCGAGCCAGGGTTCGCGACGGTTCCACGCCTGTTGCAACTTCGCGGTGGTGTCGGCCAGCAATTTTGGGGTCAGAGTGCGGTTTTTCATCGCTTCGTCGAGCACGTCGACAGTCTCCCGCGCCTGAATCATGTACGCCAGCAAGTCCCAATGAATGTCCCTGCCCAGACGCGCCTCGATCAGCTTGAGCTGTTCAGGACGTTGCGCGGCGTCGAGCGGCAGCAGGCTTTGCCGCAGAGCCGTCGAGGCGCCGATGTATTCCTGTGAAACGCGCTCGATCGCATCCAGTTCTCCAGGGGAAGGCTGTTGCGACCCGGAGGTGAAACTCGCCTCTCGGTAAAACCGCGTGGGGGCAATGGTGGTCGTGACGTGACTCAGCGCCCGGACGTACTCGTTCGCCTGTCGCGCCAGTTCAGGCTGCCACGCCAGAAGATCGAGTTTTTCCGTGAGGCCCTGACCGCAGACATCGCGCTGAATGTCGCGCACATTGAACGCGTCACTGTCGTCGAAATCCTTGAGGCTCTTCAGCCAGCGCTGGTCGCGAGGCAAGGGCGGTTGAGGGTTTTTGTAGCGGTCATAGGCCACTCGCCATTGCACATCGATCCGGTTGACGCAAGCGATCACCGGGCTCAGGGCATTGGCCTGGGCGGTGATCGGTGCATCGCGCCCGTCCAGCCAGAGATCGAGTTGCAGGAAAGGGCGGGTCGCACTCGTCAGCGCCATCACCACCAGCGCGAAGAAAATACCGACGCAAAACATCACTCTCGTGGTCATGGGCGCGCCTCCTTGCCGTACCACTGTTCAACGGTGGCCGGTGCGCTGCATTCGGCGGTGGTGGCCGGCAAGCGGCTGCACAGGCGTTCGGTCCAGGGTTGCAGACCCTGATTGCGATTGACCGTACCTTGGCTGGCGACCACTTTGAATACGCCGAGCACGAGGGACAGCACCACAATCCCGAGGATCGTCACGCCGACTTTCACGGCTGTTCGGCTCTCTTCCCAGGATACCCGTGGCCTGGACTGCCAGCGGCGAACCAGTCCGAAGGTCGTCAGGGTCGCGGCGTACACCCCGCCGGCAATCGGGCCGAAAAACCAGCCGAGCCCGGCCACCATCAACGCGCCGGGCACCAGGTCACGCAGCACGCCGAACGGCGGCGAGTCTTTGAAAACTCCGGGGCAAAGAGCAGCGCTGAGCCGGTCATCCAGCCGCCATACGCGATGGGCGAGGTTGTGCACCAGCCAATTGAGCCCGGCCACGATCACGCCGAACACCACAGTCGAAATCATGACGATGTTGATCAACCCGCTGAGCCGCATGCCCAGCGGAATGTAATGGGTGAACGCGCCGATCAGGCAGGCCAATACCACGCCCACGTAGGTCGGCCAGTCATTGAAGCTCAGCTCCCAGTCACGCCAGAAAAAAGCCGTACCGCCGGGCATCTGTGTGCAGACCTTGGGGTGATTGGCGTACAGCTCGGAACTCAACTTGCGGCACTGCGCCCAGTCGTCCTCGTGCAGGCGTCGGGCCAGTGCGCGGCGGGCGCTGAACGAGCCGGTGCCCAGCAGCAGGCGGGCGGCGCGGTGTTCGGGGGTGACGGCGGGCTCCGTGGCCAGTTGTTGCTGGTGAGCCAGGAAAAGCGGCGCATTCTGGCGAGCCAGCAGGCGTTGCCATTCGCCGTCAGGGCAGGGATTCCCGGTGCAGCCGTGCCAGCCCTGACCGGCGCGCACCCGTTCGAAAATCTCGGGAGACCAGACCGGCGCATCCAGCAGCAAATGGCTCAGGGCACGGTTGAACCATTCCTGATGTTGCTGAATCGCCAACCAGTTGAAATCCGCGCAGCGGGCATAGGCCTGGAGAAATCCGTCGACGTCTTCCCGTTCGAGCGCATCACGCATCGGTTGCGCAATGCGCGCGCGTTGTTGATCCAGCAACAGGTCAATCGATATTTCGTCCAGCTCCAGGCGTTGCCAGGCGCTGAACCAGAAGAAGGTCGGGATGGCCCAGTCCACCAGCGTCTGCGAAGTCTCAGGGTGTTCAATGCAATGATGCAGCACCGTGTCTTCGAAGAAATGTGCGCAACCCTGTTCGAGGGTGACGGCATGGCGATGATTCAGCTCTTCAACGCTGAGCCCGTCCAGCGAGCGGGTCGCCAGTTGCAGGGCATCGACCTCGACCACGGTGAGGCCGGTCAGGTCCCAGGACTCTTCAATACCCTGTTCCTGCTCTACGTCCTGATTCTGCTGCCATTCCTTGTACGCCAGCGCCAGCGCATAGGCATCGCGCAGCCGCTGGAAGCCCTCGGGGTCGTCGTCGGGGCGGGTCTGTTTGAGCAGGACGGCATATTGGCGTTTGATAGTGCGCACATCGGCGTCGGCCGACAGGCCAAGGACGGTCCAGCAACTCATTGCGATGACAACTCCATAACAACCGCGACGCGATCCAGTGGTGGCATTGTGATGTTGCGCACCCTACCTGTTTCGCGTCGAAAAGTCCTCGTGTCTCGCTCAGTCGTCATCGGCCATGCAGAAAATGCTCACGCTCCCGATTCGGGGCCTTAGTGTTTTTTGGCTTGTTCGCGGATGCGTTCTTCCTGCTCGCGCAGTTCCGGGGTGAACTCGGCGCCGAAATCTTCCGGGCTGAAGACCTGGCGAATCTCGATCTCCGACTCAGTGCCCGGCATGGGATTCGGGCAACGCTTGACCCATTCGATGGCTTCCTCTTTGGATTTCACGTCCCAGATCCAGTAACCGGCGATCAGCTCTTTGGTCTCGGCAAACGGGCCGTCGATCACGCTGCGGGTTTCACCACTGAAACGTACGCGGGCGCCTTTGCTGCTGGGGTGCAGGCCGTCGGCAGAAACCAGGATGCCGGCCTTGGCCAGTTCCTCGTTGTAGTTGCCCATGTCGGTCAGCAATTGCTCGCTGGGCATCACGCCGGCTTCGGAGTCGTGGCTGGCTTTGACAATGATCATGAAGCGCATGGTGTTTCTCCGCAGATAGGTGAGGGATTCATGGCTTAGTCGAACGGCCGGGGTCTGAATCGACAGGTCGTTAAAGAAAAGACGCAGACTTGCGTTTTAACAAGCATCACCCTCTTTGAGGGCGGGGATGTGGGGCTACTGGAGAATGTGTATCCAGTTTTGCGTGCCAGCACATTGCAATTTCAGTCCAGGCATAGGTCGTCGGACAATTTCGTGGTTAACTTCTGCCTCTTGCATGCTTTCCCAACAACGTTAAGAAGGACTCCGTTCATGGCTCAAGTCACGCTCAAAGGCAACCCGGTTCAAGTCAACGGCCAACTGCCACAAGCCGGTTCCAAGGCGCCAGCCTTTTCCCTGGTAGCCGGCAATCTGTCCGACGTCACCCTGAAAGACTTCGCCGGCAAGCGCAAAGTGCTGAACATCTTCCCAAGCGTCGACACCCCGACCTGCGCCACCTCCGTGCGCAAGTTCAACGCCCAGGCCAACGACATCAGCAACACTGTTGTGCTGTGCATCTCGGCTGACCTGCCGTTCGCCCAGGCTCGTTTCTGCGGCGCCGAAGGTCTGGAAAACGTACAAAACCTGTCGACCTTGCGCGGCACCGAGTTCCTCGAGAACTACGGCGTGGCCATCGCTGACGGCCCGCTGAAAGGCCTGACCGCCCGTGCGGTGGTTGTACTGGACGAAAACGACAACGTCCTGCACAGCGAACTGGTCAAGGAAATTGCAGAAGAGCCTAACTACGAAGCGGCGCTGTCCGTTCTCAAGTAAGCGCTTTTACAATTGTTAACGGCCTGGCCCTGTCCAGGCCGTTTTCATTTGTGTATCAGTGTTTTGCCTCACACCTTGAAACGTAAGTGGAAGGTAAATTGCCGGTAAAGCTGCTTTGCTAAATCCCGGCCAGTGCTTATCGTTCAGCCTCCCGTAAAAGAAGCCCACGCGCCCAATGGTTAATCACTCCATGCAATCGTCTTCCCGAAACTCCCGTCGCTGGCTGTTGAGCCTGCTTGTCCTGCTGGTCATTGCCGGTCTGTGCGGGAAATTCTGGCCCGCCGGTTCGACCCACAAGGAGGGCGGCGAGAAGGCGCAGGCCGGTCACACCGGCCGTTCGGGGATGATGCGTCCGGGCTTCGGCGGGGCGGCAGGGCCGATTCCAGTGCGCGTGGCGCCGGCGGTCACCGGGGACTTCCCGCTGTACTACAAGGCCCTGGGCACGGTGACGGCGCTCAACACCATCAATGTGCGCAGCCGGGTCGGCGGCGAGTTGGTGAAGATCTATTTCGAGGAAGGGCAGATGGTCAAGGCCGGCGACCTGCTGGCAGAGATCGACCCGCGCCCCTACCAGAACGCCTTGCTTCAGGCCGAAGGCACCTTGCTGCAGAACCAGGCGCAGTTGAAGAACGCCCAGGTCGATGTCGAGCGTTATCGCGGTCTTTACAAGGAAGACAGCATCGCCAAGCAGACACTGGACACCGCTGAAGCGCTGGTCGGCCAATACCTCGGCACCGTGAAAACCAATCAGGCGGCGGTCAACGACGCCAAGCTCAATCTCGAATTCACCAAGATCCGCGCACCGATTGCCGGTCGCGTCGGCCTGCGTCAGCTCGACGTCGGCAACCTAGTGGCGGCCAACGACACCACGTTCCTGGCGGTCATCACTCAGACCCAGCCGATCAGCGTCGCCTTCACCCTGCCGGAAAACAGCCTGGAAACCGTACTCGCCCGCTACCGCAGCGGCGCCAAACTGCCGGCCGAGGCCTGGGATCGTGGCGACACCAAACTGCAAGCCACCGGTGTACTGCAAAGTCTCGACAACCAGATCGACGTGACCACCGGCACCCTGAAATTCAAGGCGCGCTACGAGAACCGCGATCAGTCGCTGTTCCCCAACCAGTTCGTCAACGTTCACCTGCTGGCTGACACCTTGAAAGGTGTGGTGCTGGCTCCATCGGCTGCCATCCAGTTCGGTACCAACGGCACCTTCGTGTACGCGCTGGACGGCGACAAGAAAGTCACCATCCGCCAATTGAAGATCGGTGCCAGCGACGGCGAAAACACGGTGGTCACCGAAGGCCTGGCCGCCGGCGACCGGGTGGTGCTGGAAGGCACCGACCGCCTGAAGGAAGGCAGTGAAGTGGAAGTGGTCAACGACAGCAAGGATGTCCCGACCACCCCGACCGAACACCTGCAAGGCAAGTCCGCCGCCACCGCGCCTGACGCCACCGTCACTGACAAGGCCAAGAAGGGCGCATGAACATTTCGCGTCTGTTCATCCTCCGCCCGGTCGCCACCACGCTGAGCATGCTGGCCATCGTGCTGGCCGGTCTGATCGCCTATCGCCTGCTGCCGGTTTCGGCCTTGCCGCAGGTCGATTACCCGACCATCCGGGTCATGACCCTGTATCCGGGCGCCAGTCCGGACGTGATGACCAGCGCCGTCACCGCGCCGCTTGAGCGCCAGTTCGGGCAGATGCCGGGCCTGACGCAGATGGCGTCGACCAGTTCTGGCGGCGCGTCAGTGCTGACCCTGCGTTTCAGCCTCGACATCAACATGGACGTCGCCGAACAGCAGGTGCAGGCCGCGATCAACGCCGCGACCAACCTGTTGCCGACCGACTTGCCCGCGCCGCCGGTGTACAACAAGGTCAACCCGGCGGACACCCCGGTGCTGACCCTGGCCATCACCTCGAAAACCATGCTGTTGCCCAAGCTCAATGATCTGGTCGATACGCGCATGGCGCAGAAGATCGCCCAGATCAGCGGCGTCGGCATGGTCAGCATTGCCGGCGGCCAGCGTCAGGCGGTGCGGATCAAGGTCAACCCTGAAGCCCTAGCGGCCAACGGCCTGAACCTGTCGGACGTGCGCACGCTGATCAGTGCGTCCAACGTCAACCAGCCCAAGGGCAACTTCGACGGCCCGACCCGGGTTTCGATGCTCGACGCCAACGACCAGCTGACGTCGCCCAAGGATTACGCCAACCTGATCCTGGCCTACGCCAACGGCGCGCCGCTGCGGCTCAAGGACGTCGCGCAGATCGTCGACGGCGCCGAGAACGAGCGTCTGGCAGCGTGGGCCAACCAGAATCAGGCTGTTCTGCTGAACATCCAGCGTCAGCCGGGCGCCAACGTGATCGAAGTGGTCGACCGGATCAAGGCGCTGCTGCCAAGCATCACCGACAACCTGCCGGCCGGTCTCGACGTGGTCGTGCTGACCGACCGCACCCAGACCATCCGCGCTTCCGTCACCGATGTGCAACATGAACTGCTGATCGCCATTGCGCTGGTGGTGATGGTGACGTTCCTGTTCCTGCGGCGTGCCAGTGCGACGATCATTCCGTCGGTGGCCGTGCCGCTGTCGCTGATCGGTACGTTCGGCGTGATGTACCTCGCTGGCTTCTCGGTCAACAACCTGACCTTGATGGCGCTGACCATCGCCACCGGTTTTGTGGTCGATGACGCGATCGTGATGCTGGAAAACATCGCGCGTTTCATCGAAGAGGGCGACAGTCCGATGCAGGCTGCGCTCAAGGGCGCGAAGCAGATCGGTTTCACCCTGATTTCCCTGACTCTGTCGCTGATCGCGGTACTGATTCCGCTGCTGTTCATGGCCGACGTCGTGGGGCGGTTGTTCCGCGAATTCGCCATCACCCTGGCGGTGGCGATCCTGATTTCCCTGGTGGTCTCGCTGACCCTGACGCCGATGATGTGCGCGCGTCTGCTCAAGCGTGAGCCGGAAGCACATGAACAGGGCCGTTTCTACCGTGCCAGTGGTGCGTTCATCGACTGGATGATCGCCGCTTACGGGCGCAAGTTGCAGTGGGTGCTCAAGCACCAGCCGCTGACCCTGCTGGTGGCCATCGGCACCCTGGCCCTGACCGTGTTCCTTTATATGGTGGTGCCCAAGGGCTTCTTCCCGGTGCAGGACACCGGGGTGATCCAGGGCATTTCCGAAGCACCGCAGTCGATTTCCTTCGCGGCGATGGGCGAGCGTCAGCAGGCGCTGGCCAAGGTGATTCTCGAGGATCCGGCGGTGGAAAGCCTGTCGTCCTACATCGGTGTCGACGGTGACAACGCCACGCTCAACAGCGGTCGGCTGCTGATCAACCTCAAGCCCCATGGCCAGCGTGATCTGACGGCGACCGAAGTGATTGCCCGCCTGCAACCGCAGCTGGACAAGCTTGTCGGCATCCGTCTGTTCATGCAGCCGGTGCAGGACCTGACCATCGAAGACCGCGTCAGCCGTACCCAATACCAGTTCAGCATGTCGTCGCCGGATTCTGAATTGCTCAGCCTGTGGAGCGGCCGTCTGGTCGAGGCCCTGGCCCAGCGCCCGGAACTGACCGACGTCGCCAGTGACTTGCAGGACAAGGGTTTGCAGGTGTTCCTGGTGATCGACCGCGACGCTGCTTCACGGCTGGGTGTGTCGGTGTCGAACATCACCGATGCGCTGTACGACGCGTTCGGCCAGCGGCAGATTTCGACCATTTACACCCAGGCCAGCCAGTACCGCGTGGTGCTGCAAGCACAGGCCGGGGAGAAGATCGGCCCGCAGGCGCTGGATCAGATTCACGTCAAGACCACCGATGGCGGTCAGGTGCGGTTGTCGAGTCTGGCCCACGTCGAGGAGCGGCAGGCGCAACTGGCGATCACCCACATCGGCCAGTTCCCGGCGGTGATGATGTCGTTCAACCTCGCGCCCGGCGTGGCGTTGGGGCATGCGGTGGACATCATCGAGCAGGTGCAGAAGGACATCGGCATGCCGATCGGCGTGCAGACCCAGTTCCAGGGCGCGGCCGAAGCGTTCCAGGCATCGCTGTCGAGCACCTTGCTGCTGATTCTGGCGGCGGTGGTGACCATGTACATCGTGCTCGGCGTGCTTTACGAGAGCTACATTCACCCGATCACCATTCTGTCGACCTTGCCGTCGGCGGCGGTGGGGGCCTTGTTGGCGTTGCTGCTCAGTGGCAATGACCTGGGGATGATCGCGATCATCGGCATCATCCTGCTGATCGGTATCGTGAAGAAGAACGCGATCATGATGATCGACTTCGCCCTCGACGCCGAACGCACTCAGGGCATGGCGCCGGAGCAGGCGATTTATCAGGCGGCGCTGTTGCGTTTCCGGCCGATTCTGATGACCACGCTGGCTGCGCTGTTCGGTGCGGTGCCGCTGATGCTGGCCACCGGTTCCGGCGCTGAATTGCGTCAACCGCTGGGTCTGGTGATGGTCGGCGGGTTGCTGGTGAGTCAGGTGCTGACGCTGTTCACCACGCCGGTGATCTACCTGTACTTCGATCGTCTCGGCCGGCGCTGGGGCCGTGCTCCTTCGGCCGTGGAGCCGGTGGAACAGCCATGAACCTGTCCGGTCCTTTCATCAAGCGCCCGGTGGCGACCATGCTCCTGAGCCTGGCGATCATGCTACTGGGCGGTGTGAGCTTCGGTCTGCTGCCGGTGTCGCCGCTGCCGCAAATGGACTTCCCGGTGATCGTGGTGCAGGCCAGCCTGCCCGGCGCCAGCCCGGAAGTCATGGCGTCCACTGTGGCCACGCCGCTGGAGCGTTCGTTCGGCGCCATTGCCGGCGTCAATACCATGAGCAGCCGCTCCAGCCAGGGCTCGACCCGGGTGATTCTGCAATTCGACCTCGACCGCGACATCAACGGCGCGGCGCGGGAAGTGCAGGCGGCGATCAACGCCTCGCGCAACCTGCTGCCGAGCGGGATGCGCAGCATGCCGACCTACAAGAAGGTCAACCCGTCGCAGGCACCGATCATGGTGTTGTCGTTGACCTCGGACGTGCTGGAAAAAGGCCAGCTCTATGACCTGGCCTCGACCATCCTGTCCCAGAGCCTGTCCCAGGTGCAGGGCGTCGGCGAAGTGCAGATCGGCGGCAGTTCCCTGCCGGCGGTGCGCATCGAACTCGAACCCCAGGCGCTGAACCAGTACGGCGTGGCGCTGGACGATGTGCGCAAGACCATCGCCGAAGCCAACGTGCGCCGGCCCAAGGGTTCGGTCGAGGACGAGCAGCGCCTGTGGCAGATCCAGGCCAACGACCAGTTGGAGAAAGCCAAGGACTACGAATCGCTGATCATCCACTACAACGGTGGCGCGGCCCTGCGTCTGAAAGACGTGGCCAAGGTCAGCGACGGCGTGGAAGACCGCTACAACAGCGGTTTCTTCAATGATGACGCGGCGGTGCTGTTGGTGATCAACCGCCAGGCCGGCGCCAACATCATCGAGACGGTCAACGAAATCAAGGCGCAGTTGCCGGCGTTGCAGGCAGTGCTGCCGGCCAGCGTCAAACTGAACCTGGCCATGGATCGCTCGCCGGTGATCAAGGCCACCCTGCACGAAGCGGAAATGACCCTGCTGATCGCCGTGGCGCTGGTGATTCTGGTGGTGTTCCTGTTCCTCGGCAATTTCCGCGCGTCCCTGATTCCGACGTTGGCGGTGCCGGTGTCGCTGGTCGGCACCTTCGCGGTGATGTACCTCTACGGATTCTCGCTGAACAACCTGTCGCTGATGGCGCTGATTCTCGCCACCGGGCTGGTGGTGGACGACGCCATCGTGGTGCTGGAAAACATTTCCCGGCACATCGACGAAGGCGTCAAACCGATGAAGGCCGCGTACCTCGGGGCCAAGGAAGTCGGTTTTACTTTGCTGTCGATGAACGTCTCGCTGGTGGCGGTGTTTCTGTCGATCCTGTTCATGGGCGGGATCATCGAAAGCCTGTTCCGCGAGTTTTCAATCACCCTGGCCGCCGCCATCGTGGTGTCGCTGGTGGTTTCCCTGACGCTGACCCCGATGCTCTGCGCCCGCTGGCTCAAACCCCATACGCCGGGTGAGGAAAACCGCCTGCAACGCTGGAGCCGCCGCACCAACGACTGGATGGTCGGCAAATACGCCACCAGCCTCGACTGGGTGTTGCGCCACCGTCGACTGACCTTGCTGAGCCTGATCATCACCGTCGGGGTCAACGTCGCTCTCTATGTGGTGGTGCCGAAAACCTTCATGCCGCAGCAGGACACCGGCCAGTTGATCGGTTTTGTGCGCGGTGACGACGGTCTGTCGTTCAGCGTGATGCAGCCGAAAATGGAAGTGTTCCGCCGCGCCGTGCTCAAGGACGCAGCGGTCGAGAGTGTGGCCGGGTTCATTGGTGGCACCAACGGCACCAACAACGCGTTCATGCTGGTGCGCCTGAAACCGATCAAGGAGCGCAATATCTCTGCGCAGAAGGTCATCGAGCGCCTGCGCAAGGAAATGCCCAAGGTGGCCGGTGCGCAGTTGATGCTGATGGCTGACCAGGACCTGCAATTCGGCGGCGGTCGCGAGCAGACCACTTCGCAGTACAGCTACATCCTGCAAAGTGGTGATCTGGGCGCCTTGCGCGAGTGGTACCCGAAAGTGGTCACCGCATTGCGCGCCTTGCCGGAACTGACTGCCATCGACGCCCGTGAAGGACGCGGTGCGCAGCAGGTGACGCTGATCGTCGACCGCGATCAGGCCAAGCGCCTGGGCGTGGATATGAACATGGTCACGGCCGTGCTCAACAACGCCTACAGCCAGCGGCAGATTTCCACGATCTACGACAGCCTCAACCAGTATCAGGTGGTGATGGAGGTCAATCCGAAATACGCTCAGGATCCGGTGACACTCAAGCAGGTTCAGGTAATCACCGCCGACGGTGCGCGGATTCCGCTGTCGACCTTCGCCCATTATGAAAACAGCCTGGAAGACGACCGGGTCAGCCACGAAGGCCAGTTCGCCTCCGAGAGCATTTCCTTCGACATGGCCGAAGGCGTGACAGTGGAGCAGGGCAGTGCGGCCATCGAGCGGGCGATTGCCAAGGTTGGCTTGCCCGAAGACGTGATCGCAAAAATGGCCGGTACAGCCGACGCTTTCGCCGCCACTCAGAAGAGCCAGCCGTTCATGATCCTCGGTGCGCTGCTGGCGGTGTATCTGGTGCTGGGTGTGCTGTATGAAAGCTACATTCATCCATTGACGATTCTGTCGACATTGCCGTCGGCCGGGGTCGGTGCGTTGCTGTCGATCTATGTACTGGGCGGCGAATTCAGCCTGATCTCGCTGCTCGGGCTGTTCCTGCTGATCGGTGTGGTGAAGAAGAACGCGATCCTGATGATCGACCTGGCGCTGCAACTGGAGCGTCATCAAGGCATGGCGCCGCTGGAGTCGATCCGTAGCGCCTGTCTGCAACGCTTGCGGCCGATCCTGATGACCACGCTGGCGGCGATCCTCGGCGCCTTGCCGTTGCTGCTGAGCCGGGCCGAAGGCGCGGAAATGCGCCAGCCGCTGGGCCTGACCATCATCGGCGGGCTGGTTTTCAGCCAGGTGCTGACCCTTTACACCACGCCTGTGGTTTACCTCTATCTCGACAAGTTGCGCCATCGTTTCAACAAATGGCGTGGCGTGCGCACCGATGCCGCTCTGGAAACTCCGCTATGACTGACCGTTCGCTTATCAATCTGGCTACCGTTCGCGGCTCGCGTCTGCTGAGCCTGTCCCTGTGCGTGGCGATGCTCAGTGCCTGCGCCGTCGGCCCGGACTACCAGCGCCCGCAGACCGCCGAAATCGCCCAGTACAAGGAAGCCGAAGGCTGGCGTCAGGCCAACCCGAGCGATTCCCTGGCACGCGGTGCCTGGTGGGAACTGTATGGCGACCGTCAGCTCAACGAGCTGATCGAGAAACTCAACAGCTCGAACCAGACCGTCGCCCAGTCCGAAGCCCAGTACCGTCAGGCCCAGGCCTTGGTGCGCAGCGCGCGCGGAGCGTTTTACCCGAGTGTCGATCTGAGCGCCGGCAAGACCCGTTCCAGCCAGGGCACTGGCAGCAGCAGTTCGAGCCTGAGCAGTTCCTCCAGCGGTATCCGTGACACTTACAACGCGCAACTGGGCGTGAGTTGGGAAGCGGATGTCTGGGGCAAGTTGCGTCGTGGCCTTGAAGCCAATGAAGCCAGCGCCCAGGCGAGCTACGCCGATCTGGCGGCGATGCGCTTGAGCCAGCAATCGGAACTGGTGCAGAACTACCTGCAATTGCGGGTGATCGATCAGCAGAAACGTTTGCTCGAATCGACAGTGGCCGCTTACGAGCGCTCGCTTAAAATGACCATGAACCAGTACAACGCCGGGGTTTCCGGGCGTGACGCGGTGGCGCAGGCACAGACCCAGCTGAAAACCACTCAGGGCGATCTGGTCGACCTGATCTGGCAACGGGCGCAGTTCGAAAACGCCATCGCGGTACTGACCGGCCAGCCGCCCGCCGAATTCAACATTGCCGAAACCCAGGACATTCCCAAGCTGCCGCAGATCCCGCTGAGTCTGCCGTCGCAGTTGCTCGAGCGCCGTCCGGACATCGCCTCGGCCGAGCGCTCGGTGATTGCGGCCAACGCCAACATCGGCGTGGCCAAGGCCGCGTACTACCCGGACTTCAGCCTGAGCCTGAGCGGCGGCTACAGCAGCAGTACCTCGCAGAACCTGATCAGCCTGCCGAACCGCTTCTGGTCGGTGGGGCCGAAAATGACCCTGCCGCTGTTCGACGGCGGCATCCGCTCGGCCGAAGTCGACCGCACCGAAGCCGTGTACGACCAGACCGTGGCCAAATACCGCCAGACCGTGCTCGACGGTTTCCGCGAAGTGGAAAACTATCTGGTGCAATTGAAGGTGTACGAAGACGAAGCGGCCGTCCGCCAGGAAGCCCTCGATGCGGCGCGGGACTCGTTGCGTCTGACTGAAAACCAGTACAAGGCCGGGGTGATTGCTTATCTCGACGTGGTGACGGTGCAGGCGACGGCGTTGAGTAATGAACGCACTGTCCTGAATATCCTGCAGAGCCGTTTGATTGCCAGCGTGCAGTTGATCGCAGCGCTGGGCGGTGGTTGGGACGGGCAGCTGGAAACCACTGATAACCGCTGAAACCGAGCTGGTAACGATCTTCTCAAGACCCTGAATTAGAGCCCTGTCAGACGATCAAACAAGCGTTTCATCGGGTTGATGGCCATTTGATTACTTTGTCAGTGAATTCTTTTACGCAATCAGTACAATCGGCGCATTTGGCCCCGCCGAGAACGGACGCAGTACGGCGGGGTGGTCACGAGAATTCTCATGCTCATCGGTAGCTATTCCTTCACGCTGGTTTTCATTTCGCTGTGTGTGGCGATCCTCGCTTCCTACACCGCGCTCGATCTGACCGGGCGCATTGCCACTGCCAAGGGCCGCGCCGTGCATTTGTGGACGGCCGGCGGGGCGTTTGCCATGGGCATCGGCGTCTGGTCGATGCACTTCATTGGCATGCTGGCATTCAAGCTGCCGATCAGCCTCGGTTACGACATTTCAATCACCGCGCTTTCATTGCTGATCGCCGTGCTGTCCTGCGGTTTTGCCCTGTGGCTGGTCAGCCAGCCGAAACTGCCAGCCTGGCAACTGGCTTTTGGCGCATTGATCATGGGCGCCGGCATCAGCGCCATGCACTACACCGGCATGGCCGCGATGCGTATGCAACCGGGCATCGACTACGATCCGACACTGTTCGGCGCCTCCTTATTGATCGCCGTCGGCGCGTCCGCGGCAGCGCTGTGGATCGCTTTCCGACTGCGTCAACACTCGCCTTACGTGCGGGTGTTTCGGGCCGGGGCGGCGATTGTCATGGGTGTGGCGATTGTCGGCATGCACTACACCGGCATGGCGGCGGCGCGGTTTCCCGACGGGAGTTTCTGCGGCGCGGCACTCGGCGGTCTGAACGGCAACGGCCTCGACAATCTGGTGCTGATCACCACGCTGGCGGTGCTGGCCATCGCGCTGCTGACCTCGATTCTCGACGCGCGTCTGGAAGCCCGCACGGCTGATCTGGCCCATTCGTTGACCGTCGCCAACCGCGAACTCACCCAACTGGCCTTGCACGACACCCTGACCGGCCTGCCGAACCGCATGCTGCTGGACGACCGGATCAATCAGGCGATGAAAAAGGTCAACGAACAGGGCGGCTGTTTTGCGCTGATGTTCATCGATCTGGACGGCTTCAAACCGGTCAACGACGCTTTCGGTCACCACATGGGCGACCAGTTGCTGCGCGAAGTGGCGGTGCGTCTGCGTGAAGACTTGCGCAGCCTCGACACGCTGGCGCGGATCGGCGGCGATGAATTTGTCTTGCTGGTGCGCCTGACCGAGCCCAACGATGCACTGGGCCTGGCGGCGCGTCAGGTCGGCCTGATCGCGCAGTCGTTCCGGGTCGCCGAACATGAACTGCAGATTTCCGCCAGCGTCGGTATCGCCCTGTATCCGGGGAATGGCCAGAACGCCCAGGAACTGCTGATGAACGCCGACGCCGCGATGTATCACGCCAAGGGCGGCGGCAAGAACGGCTACAGCTTCTTCGACGCCTCGATGAACAGCAACGCCCGCAAGCAGCTGCAATTGCTGCAGGACTTGCGGGCGGCGCTTGAGCACGGCGAGTTCAGCCTGCATTACCAACCCAAATTCCATGCGGCCGATGGTCGTCCGGTCGGTGCCGAGGCGCTGGTGCGCTGGGAACATCCGACCCAAGGCATGCTGATGCCGGACAAGTTCATCGATCTGGCGGAGAAGACCGGACTGATCATTCCGATTGGCGAATGGGTGCTCAACGAAGCCTGCAGGCAGATGCGCGAATGGTACGTGCTGGGTTACACCGACTGGCGGATTGCGGTGAACCTGTCGGCATTGCAGTTCTGCCACTCAGGACTGGTGCGCAGCGTGGCCAAGGCCCTGGCCACCCACCATTTGCCGGCCAACAGCCTGACCCTGGAAATCACCGAAACCACCGCCATGAGCGACGCCGATGCGAGCATGACGGTGTTGCAGGAGCTGGCCGACATGGGCGTCGACCTGTCCATCGATGATTTCGGCACCGGCTATTCGAGCCTGATGTATCTCAAGCGTCTGCCGGCCAACGAGCTGAAAATCGACCGCGGTTTTGTCCGCGATCTGGAACACGACAGCGATGACGCGGCTATCGTCTCGGCGATCGTCGCCCTCGGTCAGGCACTGGGGCTGCGCATCGTGGCTGAAGGTGTGGAGACCGACTCGCAGCAGGATTTCCTGACGCAACTGGGCTGCGATTCACTGCAAGGTTATCTGCTCGGTCACCCGATGCCGGCGGATCGCTTTCTGCAGGACATCGCGCGCGGCAAACCATTGGCGGTGAGCTGAGCCGCTAATCGCAGGTCATGCAAAACCCTGCAATGACGGTTATTCTTGCCCCGACTGTCACGTGTGCATCGGGGGAAAGGCCAGCATGGATAAAGTCATTGTGATCACCGGCGGCGGTCGAGGAATCGGCGCCGCCACTGCATTGTTGGCTGCCGAGCAAGGCTACCGGATCTGCATCAATTACCAGACGGACGAACAGGCCGCTCACCACGTGCTCGATCAGGTGCGTGAGCGCGGCGCCACGGCCATCGCTGTGCGCGCCGATGTCAGTATCGAAGACGAAGTGATCGCGCTGTTCAACCGGGTCGACAGCGAACTGGGCCGCGTCACCGCCCTGGTGAACAACGCCGGCACCGTGGGGCAAAAATCCCGGGTCGACGAAATGTCCGAATTCCGCATCCTCAAAATCATGAAAACCAACGTCTTGGCGCCGATTCTCTGCGCCAAGCACGCGATCCTGCGCATGTCGCCCAAACATGGCGGGCAGGGCGGGAGCATCGTCAACGTTTCCTCGGTCGCCGCGCGGCTGGGATCGCCCAACGAATACGTCGATTACGCAGCGTCCAAAGGCGCGCTGGATACGTTCACCATCGGCCTGTCCAAGGAAGTGGCGGGCGAGGGGATTCGCGTGAATGCGGTGCGTCCGGGCTACATCTATACCGATTTCCACGCGTTGAGCGGCGACCCGGATCGGGTCAGCAAGCTGGAGTCGGCAATTCCGATGGCCCGGGGCGGCCGGCCGGATGAGGTGGCGGAGGCGATTGTGTGGTTGCTGTCGGACAAGGCTTCTTATGCCACCGGGACTTTTGTCGATCTCGGCGGCGGCCGTTAATGATCGTTCCCACGCGGAGCGTGTGAACGATCAACTGGTTGCGTGGGAACGATCAGCGGTCTTTCAGAACGACCGCACAATCCGCCCCAACGTCTCCATTGCCTTCTCCGCATCCTCGGTCCACGGGCTGCCGTAGTTCAATCGAATGCAATTCCTGAAGCGCTGGGTCGGCGAAAAAATCGGCCCCGGCGCAATGCTGATGCCTTGCGCCAACGCCATCTGAAACAACTTCAACGAATCCATCTGCGGTGGCAGTTCCAGCCACAGGAAGTAGCCGCCGGCCGGTTGGCTCACGCGCGTCTGCGCCGGGAAGTAGCGGGCGATGGCTGCGAGCATCGCGCTTTGCTGTTCTTCCAGGGCGTAGCGCAGTTTGCGCAGGTGACGGTCGTAGCCGCCGTGTTGCAGGTAGTCGGCGATGGCGGCTTGCGCGGGCATCGAGGCGCACAGCGAGGTCATCAGTTTCAGCCGTTCGATCTTTTGCGCATAGCGGCCGGCGGCGACCCAGCCGATGCGGTAGCCGGGGGCGAGGCTTTTGGCGAACGAGCCGCAGTGCATCACCAGACCTTCGGTGTCGAAGGCTTTGGCCGGTTTCGGTGCCTGCTGGCCGTAATAAAGTTCGGCGTAGACGTCGTCTTCGATCAACGGCACTTGATGCTGTTTCAGCAGTTCCACCAACTCCTGTTTCTTGGCCTCGGGCATGGTCGCGCCCATCGGGTTCTGGAAACTGGTCATGCACCAGCAGGCCTTGATCGGGTGCCGCTCGAGTGTCTGGGCGAGCACGCCGAGGTCGATGCCGTCGCGCGGGTGCACGGGGATTTCCACGGCTTTGAGCTTCAGGCGTTCCAGTACTTGCAGGCTGGCGTAAAACGCCGGGGCTTCTATGGCCACCAGATCGCCGGGTTCGGTCACCGCTTGCAGGCACAGGTTCAGCGCTTCGAGGGCGCCGTTGGTGATCAGCAATTCTTCCATCGGCAGCATCAGGCCGCCGACCATGTAGCGCAGGGCGATCTGCCGACGCAGTTGCGGGTTGCCCGGCGACATGTCGGTGACCACCATGCGCGGGTCCATCTCCCGGGCGGCACTGGCCAGCGAGCGGGACAGACGCTGCAGGGGGAACAGGGTCGGGCTGGGGAATGCCGAGCCGAATGGCACGGTGCTCGGATCCTTGATTGATTCGAGTACCGAGAACACCAGTTCGCTGACGTCGACCTTGGTGGACTCGTTGACCTGGCTGCTGATCACCGGCTCCGAGAACGGGCTCGGAGCGTGGGTGTTGACGAAGTAGCCGGAGCGCGGCCGGGCACGGATCAGGCCTCGTCGTTCCAGCAGGTAATAGGCCTGGAACACCGTGGACGGGCTGACGCCGTAAGTCTGGCTTGCGTAGCGCACCGACGGCACCCGCTGACCGGGGCCGAGGACGCCGGAGCGGATCAGTTCAGCGATGTCGTCGGCGAATTTTTCGTAGCGTTTCATCGGGGGCCTTGGTACGTGGTGTTTGGTGTTTTTGTGGTGGGTCAGTGGCATCAGCCCTCACCCTAGCCCTCTCCCGGAGGGAGAGGGGACTGATCGTGGGATGCTGCAGAGTTACGCCGACCTGATC
This sequence comes from Pseudomonas sp. B707, assembly GCF_022496685.1. Taxonomy (NCBI): domain Bacteria; kingdom Pseudomonadati; phylum Pseudomonadota; class Gammaproteobacteria; order Pseudomonadales; family Pseudomonadaceae; genus Pseudomonas; species Pseudomonas sp. B707. Next base: position 26,042 of record NZ_WTVE01000033.1, read on the forward strand.
GTGCAGCAGTGAATCCATAATCGACTCGGTTTTTCAGGTCGATGTATAACGCCAGACATTGCGGTCGGTTCCCTCTCCCTCTGGGAGAGGGCTAGGGTGAGGGGCAGTTGTACTGACACACCACACCCCCCGAAACCGCCGCCATCTTAAAGCCTCACCGATTCATCGGCGCAACAAACCGGCTCTTCGCCACGCTATAAACCTCAGGCTCATCACTGTCGGCAATCTTGAAACTCAAGGTCTGCGAGCTGCTGGCCGCGCGTTCCGTGGTCATCGCCACCGACACCGGCACATCGACAATTTCGCCCGGCGCCAGGCTCAGCTCAGTCTTGCCTTGCAGCTGGAAGCCGTCGCCATCCACCAGGCTCAGGTTGTAGTCCTGACGCTGCTGGGTTTTGTTGATGACCTTGAGGGTGTAGATGTTCTCAATCTGGCCCAGACCGTTCTCACGGAACAGACCACGATCCTTGGTCACGTCCAACGACACCATCGGCCGTTCCACCAACGCCAGGGCGAGGGCGCCGATCATCACCACCAGCACCGCGACGTAGCCGATCAATCTCGGGCGCAACAAGTGCGTCTTGCCACCCTGCAACTCGCGCTCGGAGGTGTAGCGAATCAGGCCGCGAGCGTAATTCATCTTGTCCATGATCGAGTCGCAAGCATCAATGCACGCCGCGCAGCCGATGCATTCCATTTGCAGGCCGTCGCGGATGTCGATGCCGGTCGGGCAGACCTGCACGCACAACTGGCAGTCGATGCAATCGCCAAGGCCGGCTTCGGCCGGTTTCATGTCGCGTTTGCGCGGGCCTCGGTTTTCGCCACGGGCCACGTCGTAGGAAATCGCCAGCGTGTCCTTGTCGAACATCACGCTCTGGAACCGTGCATAGGGGCACATGTGCATGCACACCGCCTCACGCAGCCAGCCGGCATTGATGTAAGTGGCGGCGGTGAAAAACAGCACCCAGAACAGGCTGACACCGCCGATCTGCAAGGTCAGCAACTCTTCGGCCAATGGCCGGATCGGGGTGAAGTAGCCGACGAAAGTCAGGCCGGTCAGTACGCTGATCGCCAGCCACAGCGTGTGCTTGGCCGCACGCCGCGCCAGTTTGTTCAGGCTCCAGGGCGCCGCTTGCAGCTTGATCCGCTGGTTGCGCTCGCCTTCGGTGATCTTCTCGCACCACATGAAGATCCACGTCCACGAACTCTGCGGGCAGGTGTAGCCACACCACACCCGGCCGGCGAACACGGTAATCGCGAACAGGCCGAACGCGGCGATGATCAGCAGCGCCGAGAGCAGAATGAAATCCTGCGGCCAGAAGGTCGCGCCAAAGATGTGGAATTTGCTTTCGGAAAGGTCCCAGAGCACCGCCTGACGACCGCCCCAGTTCAGCCACACCGTGCCGAAAAACAACAGGAACAGAAACCCCGCGCCGCTCATGCGCAGGGTGCGGAACAGGCCGGTGAAGCTGCGGGTGAAGATCTGGTTGTCGCTGGTGGCGTGTTTCGCCTTCATTGGGCGCGCCGGTACTTTTTTGATCTGGGGAGATGCTTCTACGGTTCGGACGGGGATTCGTTCGCTCATGGTCGTTCGCTCATCAGCCTCCATCAGGCCAGGGAACTATGAGCGCCGATCTGTTTGCATAACAGACTCAGGTATTTCAATAAAAAGCGTATCAGATGGGTTTCGCACAAACGCCTGCGACAACTTGAAGCAGCCCGTGGGCCGAGGCGCAGACGCCTATCCCAGACGCCTGCGCCGCTTGTTGATCGAGGTCAGTCAAATCACCGAATCACTGTCGTCGGCCTTCAGGTGTTTGCGTCCATCCCGGGCGCCGGCGACGGTCAATGCATCAGCTTCGGCCTCGGTGACGTAGATGCGCCGTCCTTCCACTTCGACGAACGACATGGCTTTTTCGCTATCTGTCCTGACTTCCAGCGTGTCGCAGATCCGGATTTCCTCACCGTTTTCAACGGTGAAAAAACAGACTTTCGATTCCGGATTGCTTTCATCGATACGAAGGGGCATGGGGTTGTCCTTTTTTCACGGGAGTCTGAATCATTTGGGTGCGCGGTTCTGCAGATCGTTCTACGCAACCGATTAATGGTCGGCGCTGTCCATCCTTTATAAACTCATAACAAGGACTGGCCGATGAACGCCTGGTGGCATGAAGTGTGGGAAACCCTGCAAGCGGAATTCGCCGACATCGGCGATGCGTCGCAGCTGACCCGGATCACCGTGCGCCTGCTGATGGCGGCGATATTGGGCGGGATTCTCGGGTTTGAGCGCGAGCACAAGGGCAAGGCTGCCGGGGTGCGAACGCACATGCTGGTAGCCCTTGGCGCGGCGTTGTTCGTGCTGGTACCGCAATTGTCCGGTTCCCAGGCCGACGCGATGAGCCGGGTGGTGCAGGGCGTGATTGCCGGGATCGGCTTTCTCGGGGCCGGCACCATCCTGAAAAATCATGAAGGCGACGAAGGCCACGTCAAGGGCCTGACCACCGCCGCCGGTTTGTGGATGACTGCCGCCATCGGCGTCGCGGCCGGTCTGGGCCGCGAGGCGACGGCGGTGCTCAGTACGTTGCTCGCGTTGGGAATATTCAGTGTCATGCCGCGGATCGTCAGGGTCTTCGAAAAGGATCACATCGAGAAGGACCGCATCGAGAAAGACCACAGCGACCTACGCTGATCAGACGATTACCGGCGGCATGGTCGTGGGTGGTTCTTCCTTCGGTGGTGGCGTGGTGCCAGGCGGTTCCTGTTCGGGAATCGGCTGCGGCTCGGTCTCGGGCAGGGTCGGTTTATCGATGTTCGGATCGGGTGTTTCAGCGGGAATCGGAATAGTCATCGGGTGAACCTCCGTGTGGAACTTGGCGTGGGACGTGCTTAAGTGGATTGACCACTTCACTGCGAAATCGATCCGATTTTGTAGCGCGGCAAATCCCTGTGAACTTTTCCCGGCGACGGCCGCTCGGAACCTGAGAGAGTTCATCATCGGGCGAAGGCCCGGCCGTGACCGCCAAACAGGCAAACGAGCGTCCTTGGGGCGTTAAGGAGAGATGCTCAATGACTGCTGAAAAACCCTCGGAACAGAGCTACAACCCGCATATACCGCTGTCGCAGGCCTTGCTGTTGCCGCGCATCGTCATAGAAAACACCGCGCCGACCCTCGACGGCGGACAGTTTGCTGTCAAGGCGATCGCGGGCCGCGAGATCGTGGTCACCAGCAAGGTGTTCGCCGACGGTCACGACAAACTGGCGGTGCGCATCCGCTGGCGCGAAGAGGGCGATGAGTCGTGGCAGACCGAGGTCATGTCCGATCAGGGCAATAACGGCTGGAAAGGCGTTTTCCAGCCACAGCGCGTGGGCCGTTATCTGTTTCTGATCGAAGCCTGGATCGACCAGTTCGCCAGTTTTCAGTACGAACTGGAGAAAAAGCACACCGCCGCCGTCCCGGTCAGCCTCGAGCTGCAAGAGGGGCGCACCATGGTGCAACAGGCCGCCGAGCGCAGTGAAGGTCAGCTCAGCGAACAACTGGCCGGCCTGCACCACGAATTGTCCGGCCTGCTCGAAACCGAGCAGGTCGCGTTGTTTCTGCACTCGCGCAGTGCGCAACTGATGGCCGAGGCCGATCACCGCGCCTATCTGAGTCTCAGCCCGGAATTCCCGGTGGACGTCGAGCGCGAACTGGCGGAATTCGCCAGCTGGTACGAACTGTTTCCCCGCTCGATCACCGACGATCCCGCCCGCCACGGCACCTTCAATGACGTGCACGCGCGCCTGCCGATGATTCAGGACATGGGCTTCGACGTGTTGTACTTCACGCCGATCCACCCGATTGGCCGCAGCCATCGCAAGGGCCGCAACAATTCCCTGACCGCCGGCCCGGACGATCCCGGCAGCCCGTATGCGATCGGCAGCGAGGAGGGCGGCCACGAAGCGATTCACTCGCAGCTCGGCACCCGCGAGGATTTCCGTCGGCTGGTGGCCGCAGCCGCTGAGCATGGTCTGGAAATCGCCCTCGATTTCGCCATTCAGTGTTCCCAGGATCACCCGTGGCTCAAGCAGCATCCGGGCTGGTTCAACTGGCGGCCGGACGGCACGATCAAATACGCCGAGAACCCGCCGAAGAAATACCAGGACATCGTCAACGTCGACTTCTACGCACCGGAAGCGATTCCGAGCCTGTGGGTCGAATTGCGCGACATCGTGGTTGGCTGGGTGCAGGAGGGCGTGAAGATCTTTCGCGTCGACAACCCGCACACCAAGCCGCTGCCGTTCTGGCAATGGTTGATCGCCGATGTCCGTACGTTGTACCCGGAAGTGATCTTCCTCGCTGAAGCCTTCACTACGCCGGCGATGATGGCGCGGCTGGGCAAGGTCGGTTACACCCAGAGCTACACCTATTTCACCTGGCGCAACACCAAGGCCGAACTGGCGACCTATTTCAGCGAACTCAATGAATCGCCGTGGCGCGAGTGCTACCGGCCGAATTTCTTCGTCAACACCCCGGACATCAACCCGGCGTTCCTGCATGAATCGGGACGTCCCGGATTTCTCATCCGCGCGGCGCTGGCGACCATGGGCTCGGGCTTGTGGGGTATGTATTCCGGGTTCGAACTGTGCGAATCGGCGCCGGTGCCGGGCAAGGAGGAGTACCTCGATTCCGAGAAGTACGAGATCCGCGTCCGCGACTTCAACCAGCCCGGCAACATCATTGCCGAGATCGCCCAGCTCAACCGCATCCGCCGGCAGAATCCGGCGCTGCACAGCCATCTGGGCCTGAAGATCTACAACGCCTGGAATGACAACATTCTGTATTTCGGCAAACGCAGCGCGGACGGCAGCAATTTCATTCTGGTGGCCGTCAGCCTCGATCCGCATAACGTTCAGGAAGCGAATTTCGAGCTCCCGCTGTGGGAAATGGGCCTGCCGGACGATGCCACCACCCACGGCGAAGACCTGATGAATGGCCATCGCTGGGACTGGCACGGCAAGTACCAGTTCATGCGGATCGACCCGGCTTACCAGCCGTTCGGAATCTGGCGGATCACTTCTTCCTGATCGACTTGATCGGTTCCTGATCGTTCCCACGCTCCGCGTGGGAATGCCGCCATGGACGCTCTGCGTCCGCTTTGGGACGCGGAGCGTCCCGGTATGCATTCCCCACGCAGAGCGTGGGAACGATCAGCGATCAGCGATCTGCGCAGGGCGCCCTTATTGAATTCAACAGGAGTTTCACATGGCGAAGAAACCCAAGGCTGCCACCTTCATCAAAGACCCGCTCTGGTACAAGGACGCGGTCATCTATCAAGTTCACGTCAAATCCTTTTTCGATTCCAACAACGACGGGATCGGCGACTTTCCCGGCCTGATCGCCAAACTCGATTACATCGCCGAACTCGGCGTCAACACCATCTGGCTGTTGCCGTTCTACCCCTCGCCACGCCGCGACGACGGTTACGACATCGCTGAATACCGTGGCGTGCACAGCGATTACGGGACAATGGCCGATGCCAAGCGGTTCATTGCCGAAGCGCACAAGCGTGGGTTGCGGGTGATCACCGAGCTGGTCATCAACCACACCTCCGATCAGCACCCGTGGTTCCAGCGGGCGCGCAAGGCCAAGCCCGGTTCGGCGGCGCGGGATTTCTATGTGTGGTCGGATGACGACCAGAAATACGACGGCACCCGGATCATTTTCCTCGACACCGAAAAGTCCAACTGGACTTGGGATCCGGTAGCCGGCCAGTACTTCTGGCACCGCTTCTATTCGCACCAGCCGGACCTGAATTTCGACAACCCGCAAGTCATGAAAGCGGTGCTGTCGGTGATGCGCTACTGGCTGGACATGGGCATCGACGGCCTGCGCCTGGATGCGATTCCGTACCTGATCGAGCGCGACGGTACCAACAACGAAAACCTTCCGGAAACCCACGACGTCCTCAAGCAGATCCGCGCCGAGATCGACGCCAACTACCCGGATCGCATGTTGCTGGCCGAAGCCAACCAATGGCCGGAAGACACTCAGCTGTACTTCGGCGACACCGACGCCGAGGGTGTGAATGGTGATGAATGCCACATGGCGTTCCACTTCCCGCTGATGCCACGCATGTACATGGCACTGGCCCAGGAAGATCGCTTCCCGATCACCGACATCCTGCGCCAGACCCCGGAGATCCCGGCCAACTGCCAGTGGGCGATTTTCCTGCGCAACCACGATGAGCTGACGCTGGAGATGGTCACCGACAAAGAACGCGACTACCTCTGGAACTACTACGCCGCCGACCGTCGCGCTCGGATCAATCTCGGGATTCGCCGGCGTCTGGCGCCGTTGATGGAGCGCGACCGCCGCCGCATTGAACTGCTCAACAGCCTGCTGCTGTCGATGCCCGGCACGCCGACCCTGTATTACGGCGATGAAATCGGCATGGGCGACAACATCTACCTCGGCGACCGCGACGGTGTACGCACGCCGATGCAATGGTCGATCGACCGCAACGGCGGTTTCTCCCGCGCCGATCCGGCCAGTCTGGTACTGCCGCCGATCATGGACCCGCAATACGGTTATCAATCGGTCAACGTCGAAACCCAGGCCGGTGACCCGCATTCGCTGCTGAACTGGACTCGCCGCCTGCTGGCGGTGCGCAAGCAATCCAAGGCATTCGGGCGCGGCACGCTGAAAATGCTTTCGCCGGCCAACCGCCGGGTGCTGGCCTACACCCGTGAATACACCGGGCCGGACGGCAAGCACGAAATCATTCTGTGCGTGGCCAACGTATCCCGCAGTGCGCAAGCCGTTGAGCTCGACCTGTCGGCCTACGTCGGCATGGTGCCGGTGGAGATGCTCGGCGGTAACGCGTTCCCGCCCATCGGCCAGTTGAGTTTCCTTCTGACCCTGCCGCCTTACGGTTTCTACTGGTTCGGCCTGGCGGCGGAAAACCAGATGCCGAGCTGGCACGTCGAGCCGGCGCAGAGCCTGCCGGACTTCACCACTCTGGTGCTGAAAAAGCGCATGGAAGAACTGCTCGAAGCGCCGTCCCGCGCCACCCTCGAACGGGCGATCCTGCCGAGCTGGCTGCAAAACCGCCGCTGGTTCGCCGGCAAGGACGCTGCGATTGACCAGGTGAAACTGGCCTACGGCGTGCGCTTCGGCGACGCGCAGCATCCGGTGCTGCTCAGTGAAATCGAAGTGCAGAGCGGCGGGCAGACCAGCCGTTATCAATTGCCGTTCGGCTTCATTGCCGAAGATCAGGTCGGGCCGGCGTTGCCGCAACAACTGGCCCTGGCCCGAGTGCGTCGGGTGCGTCAGGTCGGGTTGATCACCGATGCGTTCAGTCTCGAAGCGTTTATTCGCGCGGTGCTCGAAGGCATGCAGAGCGGAACGGTGCTGGAATCCAGTGAGGGCGAGATCCGTTTCGAGGCAACGTCGCAACTGGAAAAACTCGGCCTCGGTGCGGAATCCGAAGTGCGCTATCTGTCCGCCGAGCAGTCCAACAGTTCGGTGGTGATCGGCAACAGTCTGGTGCTCAAGCTGATCCGCAAAGTCGCTTCCGGCGTACACCCGGAACTGGAGATGAGCGCTTACCTGACGGCGGCCGGATTTGCCAATATCTCTCCGCTGCTCGGCTCGGTGATTCGCCGGGACGGGAAGGGCGAAGACAACCTGCTGATGATCGCCCAAGGCTACCTGAGCAATCAGGGCGATGCCTGGGAATGGACGCAGAACAACCTTGAACGGGCGCTGCGCGATGAATTGGCGGACGCCGTGTCCGAGCAGGCGCAACACTACAACGCCCTGGGTGAACTGAAGGATTTTGCCGGCATGCTCGGCCAGCGTCTGGGGGAAATGCATCAGGTGCTGGCAGCGCCAAGCGACAACCAGGACTTCGCGCCGCAAGTCAGTTCGGCCAAGGATGCGCAGGCGACCGGCAAGGATGTCGCGGCGCAGGTCGAGCATGCGTTGAAGTTGCTCAAGCAGCATCAGGGCGAACTCGACGCGGCGGATCAGAAGCTGGTCGGTCGGTTGCTCGACAACAAGAAAACCATCCTTGCCCACGTGCAGGAGTTGGCCAAACAGTCCGCTGGCGGCTTGCGGATCCGCGTGCACGGCGACCTGCATTTGGGGCAGGTGCTGGTGATCAAGGGCGACGCCTACCTGATCGACTTCGAGGGCGAACCGGCGCGGCCACTGGCCGAACGCCGGGGCAAGCACAGCCCGTACAAGGACGTCAGTGGTGTGCTGCGTTCCTTCGATTACGCCGCGGCCATGGCCCTGAATGTGCACAACGTCGACAACAGCCCCGAGGCCGAAGCCGCGCGTCGGCGAGTCACGGAGCGTTACCTGCGTGAAGCCCGGGAAGCATTTCTCCAGGCATATCGCCAAGCGGCAGCTAGTCTTGATCATGCCTGGCAAGATCCTGAAGGTGCCGACGCCGCACTGGCGTTGTTCGGTCTGGAGAAAGCGGCCTACGAAGTGGCCTATGAAGCCGAAAATCGCCCCACCTGGCTGCCCGTGCCGCTGCACGGTCTGTACGGGTTATTGACGGGGCTCAAACCCTTTTCCGATCTTGGTGGAGAGTAGTCATGAGTTTCTCGAACAGGGAACAGGGTCACGCTAAAGAAAGATTGCTGCCCACTGCAAAAGACATTGATGCTTTGGTGCGCGCAGAACATCACGACCCGTTTTCCATTCTTGGCCCCCACGGCGATGGTGCCGGCGGGCAATTTATCCGGGCGTATCTGCCCGGCGCGTTGAGTGTTTCTGTCGTCGATAAAAACAGTGGCGAAGAGCTCGGTGCGCTGGAGGCCACCGAAACGCCGGGGCTGTTTGTCGGCCATTTCGAGGGCGCACGGCCGTACCTGTTGCGCACTCGCTGGGCCGGTGGTGAACAGGTCGCGGAAGATCCTTACAGCTTTGGCCAGTTGCTCGGTGAAATGGACCTGTACCTGTTCGCCGAAGGTAATCACCGCGACCTCAGCAGTTGCCTCGGCGCGCAGCTGAAAACCGTCGATGGCGTCGACGGTGTGCGCTTTGCCGTGTGGGCACCGAATGCCCGGCGGGTGTCGGTGGTGGGAGACTTCAACGTCTGGGACGGGCGGCGGCATCCGATGCGTCTGCGGCACCCGTCCGGGGTCTGGGAGCTGTTCATTCCACGCTTGCAGGCGGGCGAGCTGTACAAGTACGAAATCCTCGGCGCCCACGGCATTCTGCCGCTGAAGGCCGACCCGATGGCGCTGGCCACCAGCCTGCCGCCGGACACCGCCTCGAAAGTCGCCCCGCCGTTGCAAATCGACTGGCAGGATCAGGACTGGATGAGCAGCCGTCGCGAGCGCCAGCAGCACAATGCGCCACTCTCGATCTACGAGTTGCATGCCGGTTCCTGGCAATGCGAACTCGACGATCTCGGTGAAGTGGCGCGCCAGTACACCTGGCCGGAGCTGGCCGAACGTTTGATCCCGTATGTGAAGGAGCTGGGTTTCACTCACATCGAACTGATGCCGATCATGGAGCACCCGTTCGGCGGTTCCTGGGGTTATCAGTTGCTGTCGCAATTCGCCCCGAGCGCGCGTTACGGCACACCCGAGCAATTCGGCGATTTCGTCAATGCCTGTCACCAGGCCGGCATCGGTGTGATTCTCGACTGGGTGCCAGCGCATTTTCCCACCGACACCCATGGCCTCGCCCAATTCGACGGCACGGCACTGTACGAATACGGCAACCCGCTGGAAGGCTTCCATCAGGACTGGGACACGCTGATCTACAACCTGGGCCGCACTGAAGTGCATGGCTACATGCTGGCGTCGGCGCTGCACTGGTTGAAGCATTTCCACATTGACGGTCTGCGGGTCGATGCGGTGGCGTCGATGCTCTATCGCGACTATTCGCGCAAGGCCGGCGAGTGGGTGCCGAACCGTCATGGCGGTCGCGAGAACCTTGAAGCCATCGACTTCCTGCGGCATTTGAACGATGTGGTAGCGCTGGAGGCACCGGGTGCGCTGGTGATCGCCGAGGAATCCACGGCGTGGCCTGGCGTCAGCCAGAGCACCCAACAAGGCGGCCTCGGTTTTGCCTACAAATGGAACATGGGCTGGATGCACGATTCGCTGCACTACATCCAGCAGGATCCGGTGTACCGCGCCCACCACCACAACGAGTTGAGTTTCGGCCTGGTGTACGCCTGGTCCGAGCGTTTCATCCTGCCGATTTCCCACGACGAAGTGGTGCACGGCAAGCATTCGCTGATCGACAAGATGCCCGGCGACCGTTGGCAGAAATTCGCCAACCTGCGCGCCTATCTGAGCTTCATGTGGACCCATCCGGGCAAGAAGCTGCTGTTCATGGGCTGCGAGTTCGGCCAGTGGCGCGAGTGGAATCACGACCAGCAGCTCGACTGGTATCTGCTGCAGTACTCGGAACACAAAGGCGTGCAGAAACTGGTCGCTGATCTCAACCGGCTCTACCGCGAAGAACCGGCGCTGCACGAGCAGGATGATGCGCCGCAAGGCTTCCAGTGGTTGATCGGTGACGATGCGATCAACAGCGTTTACGCATGGCTGCGCTGGAGCAAGGACGGCACGCCGGTGCTGGTGGTGGCCAACTTCACCCCGGTGCCGCGTCAGTCGTATCGCGTCGGTGTGCCGTTTGCCGGGCGCTGGAAGGAGTTGCTCAACAGTGATGCCGACACTTATGCCGGTTCCAATTATGGCAATGGCGGCGGGGCGTTCACCGAAGAGGTGGCTAGTCATGGGCAGGCGTTGTCGCTGGAGCTGAACCTGCCGCCGCTGGCGGTGTTGATCCTCAAGCCTGAGGGCTGACCTCACGCGAGATCGTTCCCACGCAGAGCGTGGGGACGATCGTGCATATCGTCTTTACCAACGCATCCGGACCCCCAGGCTGCCAATCAACCCGTTCAGATCGTTGTCATCCACGTCGCTGCTGTAATCGGCGCTGACATACAGACTCACCGTCGGCGTCATTCTCGCCACCAACCCCAGTCCGACCTCCACGGTCGAGGATTTGCGGCTGCTGCTGATCTTGTCCACCTGATCCAGCGTCACCGTGTCGCCGGTGTACACCGTGTGCCACAGGTTCGTGCGCACGTAGGGCTCAACGGGCAACCCGTTCAGATCGTAGCTGCCTTTCAAGCGCGCACCGACCCGGCCGCTCCACGATGTAATGTCACTGGAAGAGGCGTTGCCCGAGCCTGCGTACGGCGTATCCAGAGTGATGCGCTGATTGATCAATTGCGCTTGCGGTTCAACCACCCAGTTTTCACCCAGACCGATCGGGAAGCCACCTTCCACCGACAGCGTCATCGCGCTGCCTTCGGTGGCCAGGCGTGCACCTTGCTCGTTACGACTGAAACCGCTGACCCGACCGCCACTGGCCGACAAGTCAACGTGCCAGCCCTGTGGGCCACTCAAGCTGTAGTAGGCGCCCAGGCTCTGACCTTGCAGGTTGAGGGTGTCGGTGTTCGGATCGGCGAGGGCGCGGCTGGTGATCAGTCCGCTGCCATTGGCCTTGATCTGATTGACCCCGCCGATCAGGCCGAGCTGGTGGGTGTGGCCGCTGCTGCTTTTCAGGGTCAGCACGGCGGGGCCCTTGAAGTCGCCAGTGCCGGACGTGGCGAAGCCCGGGCTGAGGACGTCGGTTTGCGCCTGGCGGGACGTCTGTCCGTAGAGTTGATCCCAGGCCGAGGGTGCGAGGTCTTCGGTGATCAGCTTTGTGCCGCGCAGATCCGGCTGTGAGCTCAGCCGTTGCGGCCCCGGGGTCACGACCGTGGCGGGGAGGGTCATGACGGGAATGTCCTGGCGATACCAGGGCGTCGCCTCGTCCGCCACAGGACCCGCCTGCGCCTCCATGGACGAGCACAGCAAGATAGAACTTGAAACGGTGCAGAACGTGACTTTGATCTCTTGTGAGGTGAGTGAGGTTTTCATGGAGTTCTACCTTGCTAGCGCATGTGGTATCTCGCCTTGGCGTCTCTCCTACCCCGAACGAGGGGCGACCGAATGGAGCGTGGCGAGCCCGAGGCCGCCCGTTTTGACGAGTGGCCTGAGGTTCGCCCCGAGTAGTATTTCCGGGGGTAGTAAGGTAGAGCTAAGAAGACCGGAGCCCTTGCGTCAAGAAATTGGACGATGAGTGGTCGGGTCAAAACGGGTGATGCAAGCTTATGTTTTTGCGCATTTATCTAAGTGCTTGTTTGTAGAGCCAATGGCTGTGAAAGCCGCGAGGCAGAGGCGTTTTATAGCCGACAGCCGGTCTGCGAAACCGAATGCGGCAACCGGTTTCGCGTGGCTTTTTGGGTGAAGACAGCTGTCAGTATCGCGCTACAAATGCACTTCAACGGCCAGCGGCAAATGATCCGAGAGATGCGTCCACGGCTTGTTGCCGAGGATCCGCGGGTCGTGGCTGCTGGCATTGCGCAGGTAGACCCGGTCCAGTCGCAGCAACGGGAAACGCGCGGGGTAGGTCTTCGCCGGGCGGCCGTGATGGCGTTCGAAGGCTTCGTGCAGGTAGTCGCGGCGGGCGAGGGCGACGTTGCCTTGCAACTGCCAGTCATTGAAGTCACCGGCGATGATCACCGGCGCATCGTCGGGCAGCGATTCGAGCAACTGGCAGAGCAGCTGCAACTGCAATTGCCGATGGCTTTCGAGCAGGCTCAGGTGCACGCAGATGGCATGCACTTCGGCATGCCCCGGCACATCCAGGACGCAGTGCAACAACCCGCGCCGTTCAGGGCCGGTAATGGAGACGTCGAGGTTGCGGTATTCGCGGATCGGGTATTTCGACAACAGGGCGTTGCCATGATGGCCGTCGGGATAGACCGCATTGCGGCCGTAGGCAAAATCGCTCCACATGCTGTCGGCGAGGAATTCGTACTGCGAAGTTTGCGGCCATTCGTTGTAGCGGCTGGAATGCCGCTCGTGTTCGCCCACCACTTCCTGCAGAAACACCAGATCGGCCGAGGTGCTGCGCACCGCTTCACGCAATTCCGGAAGGATGAAACGTCGATTGAGCGCGGTGAAACCCTTGTGCGTATTGACCGTGAGCACCCGCAGGCGATGGATGGCGGACGGGGTCGAGGTCTGTGCGTCGACGGCATGACGCTTGGGATCGCTGGACACGTTCACTCCTCTGAATCATGACTGCCTGTTCATGCGACTGATCCGGGCGCGGGCAGTTCACTTTGAGTGGCTGCCCGCGCCCGACGGACCGTCAATCGACGAAGACGATCTCGTAGGGCAGGCGCATGCGCTCCAGAATCGACTTGGGCAGCAGCGGCGCGATCCCGATCGCCGGTTCGCCATTGAGCTGACTGGCGTAGGCATGGGTGGCGTGGCTCTTGCGCGCAACGGTCCAGGTATCGAGGCGCAGCTTGCGTGCGCGGTGCCAAGGAATCTGCGCCTGATCCCGTTCCGGCCAGTGCCAGGCCCAGACCGGCACATCGTGGTAGGTGGCGCCGACCTGTTGTGCGGCTTTGGCGCTGGCCCGGCCGACCACTTCATGATCAGCGGTGCCGTCGTTGCACCAGGTGCTGAAAACCACATCACCAGGACGCAGGTAGCGGGCGATGAATTCGGTCAGTTGAGATTCCTGATCGTGCAGGGCGTTGTCGGTGAAACCGCCGCGCACCCACTTCAGGCTGTGCATCGGCAAACCCAGGCGGCGTAGCGCTTCGACGCTTTCCTGTGGACGGAACACGCTCAGGCGTTTTTCCGACCACTGGCGAGAGCCCGGATGACTGGCGCTGCCATCGGTGATCGACAGCAGTTGCAAGGGATGGCCGAGGCTGGAAAGCAGTTGCAGCAGGCCGCCGCAGGTCACCACTTCATCGCCGGGGTGCGGGGCGATGACCACGGCGCGGGCACCGGGTGGAACCAATGTGTGGGTGTTGATGACGGGAATGTTGTCGAGCTGCGCGGCACTGTTCCAGATCTGCGCCGGCAGGCCGCTCTCGCTGAGGGATAACGGTTTCATGAGTGATACATCCTTGTTGTGTCTCGCCCTCAGTCGTGCGCGCCATGAGAGGCGTGTACGACCCGTGAAGGCTGGTGGATAGCCCTGCAGCGCTCCGAACCCTGGATTGCTGCGCTGCAGAGTATTGCTCAAGAAGGACAGTTCGTCGCGTCACAGATCAACCTGATCCGCTTTTTTTTATTCAGTCTGTGCCAACTGTCGCAGATAGTCGCCAAAACCGCCGCGTGCGCGACTGTCCAGACGGGCGCTGGTGATGACTTGCGGGCGATGGCTCCAGGCGATGCTGGCCCCGCAAAGCTCCAGTTGGCGCACCAGCTGCACATCTTCGTCACAGGACAACGGTTCGAAGCCGCCGGCGCGCACGTAGGCTTGCGCGCTGACACCCAGATTGGCGCCATGGATGTGCCGGTGACCTTCACAGGCCTGGTAATGACCGTGATAGCGAATCTGCGCGGCTTCATCGAACGTTTCATGCCAGCGCTCGACCGTCACCGTGCCGCATACCGCATCGGTGCCCAATCCCAGTTGTTCCACCAGCCAGTCTTCGGCGACGCGGCTGTCGGCGTCGGAGCAGGAAATCCAGCGAGCACCCCGATCAAGCAGTTGTTGCGCGCCGATGGCCCGGGCCTGGCCGACATTGCGGGCATCAATGCTCAGCGCCTGCACCGGATACTGGCTGACGATGTGCGCCGAACGGTCGGTACAACTGTCGAGTACCACCAGGACCTCCACCGGCTCACCGGCCAGCATCGGATGCCCGGCGGCGCGCAAGGCGGCGTGCAGGCAGTCATCGAGCCACTCTTCTTCGTTGTGTGCCGGGATCAGGATGCCAATCATCGCAACCCCTCCAGCGCGGCCACCGAACGCGGTTCGCGACTCCAGACTTCCAGCAGAAAATCCGCTTCCTGATGCAGGACCACTCGCGGCAGGTGCAATTGTTCGTGAATCAGGTCGTGAACCTGTCGGGCATTAAGCGGGCAGCCTTCGATAACCGGGCGCCAGTGACAGGCCAGTAATTGCCCGTCTGCCGTCAATGAATCACTGATGCGATGGATGACCTCCGTCAGATCCTGCCGGTCGAGGTAGTAGCCGATTTCGCTGAATACGATCAGGTCGAATTTTTCCGCCGGCCAGTCGCCAGGCAACCGACATTGACGGACTTCGGCGTGGTCGAACAGGCTCAGCCGGGTGCGCGCCAGATTGACCGCGGCGGCGCTTGTGTCGCAGCACAACAGCCGATCACAGCGTTCGGCCAGCGCGGCGCTCAGTTCGCCGTTGGCGCAACCGGGTTCGAAAATCGTCCGGTAATGCGGGCGGGGCAGGGCCGCCAGGGTCACGAGGCGTTTGCGCTGCTCGTACCAGCGCTGGCGAAATCCCCAGGGGTCGTTATTGCCGGCGAACAGGCCTTCGAAGTAGCGATCCTCGACACTCATAGAAAGACCACCTCGAACGGTTGCAGCAGTCGATCGATGACATAGGGTTTGAGCACCGGGGCCAGGCCTGCGTCGGGATCACCCTCCAGCTGGCTGGCGAAGGCGTGCACCGCATGGCGTTTGCGTGCGACCTGTTCGGGGCTGAGCAGGATTTTGCGCGCCCGTTCCCAAGGCACGATGGCGTCTTCGGGCGTTGCCCAGTGCCAGGTCCAGACCGGCAGCTCGTGGCAAATTGCACCCACCCGGCGCGCAGCCTCGACGCTGGCGCGGCCGACGGCTTCGTGGTCGCTGTGGCCGTCTTCGCGCCAGGTGGTGAAGATCACGTCGTCGGGTTGCAGGTAGCGGGTCAGGTATTCACACAGCATCGATTCGCGCGCGGCGACCTGGGTGTCGGGGAAGCCGCCACGCAGCCATTGCACCTGATGCATGGGCAGGCCAAGACGACGCAGGGCTTCGGCGGATTCCTGCGGGCGCACCACGCTCAAGCGCTCCACCGGCCAGCGCTCCGAGCCAGGATGGCTGGCGCTGCCGTCGGTGACCGAAATCAGTTGCAGCGTGCGACCCGCGGCGGCGAGCTGTTGCAACAGCCCGCCGCAACCGAGCACCTCATCGTCGGGGTGCGGCGCAATCACCACCGCTCGCGATCCCGGCGGTACCAGATCAAGAGTGTCGATACTGTCTACCGCTGCCAGATGACGTGAGCTCTGCCATTCCTGCAGGGAGGTGCCTTCACCGACAATCGGATTGCGCTTCATAGGGCCCAACCCTCGCGTGGGTGCTGCGCAATCAATCGGCCCAGTGCTGCCAAATCGCGTTCAGCGTGGCTCTGGCGCAGATAAACCGGCAAGTCGGTCGCCAGGCGGGCAAAGTGCGGATCCTTGCAGAACGGCCCGGCACCGAGCGCCCGACCTGTCTCGCGAATGACCTGTTCGGCGGCATCTTCGACCACGGCGCGTACACGGCGGGCCAGCAACTCGGCGTTGGCGTGGGGATTGCTGTCGATGTCCAGCGCACTGACGCGCAGCGCTTGAGCTGCGGCGTGCAAGGCGCTGTCGACGGCGCCGAGACTGGCCAGCGAATGGGGTTCTTCACGTCGGGCACATTGCTGGCGCAGCTGTTCACCGATTTCCCTCGCGGCGCCGTACCAGCACGCGGCAATCCCGATCCCGCCGTGCCAGAACCCCGGACGTTGCAGGTAGTCGCCAGGATCGCCGATCGCCTGCGCCTCGACTTCGTCGAACAGCACCTCGACGCTGCCGGTGGCCGCCATGCCGACCGCTTGCCAGCCTTGATCGGTGACGGTCACGCCCGGTTGGTCGAGGGCCACGGCCACCAGTTGCTGGCGATCGTCCTCATCCCACGCCGTCAGCAGGGCATGACTGAGCACCGCCGCCCCGGAGCACCAGGCCTTGCGTCCGTTCAGCCGCACCAGTTGCCCCGAGCGGCCGACCCGCACCCGCGCCTGCGGTGGTTCGGCCGCCCACATGCCCCACGTGCTGCCGGGCGTCGGCGAGCCACCGAGTTGTTCGATGATTGCCAGCGCATCGGTATGACCTTCGTAAAGTTTGCACAGCCCCAGATCATGCCCACCGACCTCGGACAGCCGTTGCCAGCGCTCCAGCGTACGACCGCTGCCGGGTAACGGCAGGCGATCGAGGCCGGCCTCGACCAGTTGCCGCAGACACAGGCCGAGGGCGGCAGTGTCGCGGTAGTCCGGCGCGTGCCGTGAGAGATAGACGGGCAAGTCCATGTCAGTCCTCTTCTTCGCGTTGCAGTTCGAACAGCAGCAGAGAACGCCCGGTGACCGAGTACTCATGACCGAATTCAAAACGCTCCTGGCCACGGATCGATGGCTGGTTGGTATCGATCATGCACGTCCAGAAACTGCCTTCAGGCACTTCCGGCAAGGTGAAGTTGACGATGTCGTGATGGGCGTTGACCACCAGCAGCAACGTGGCGTCGGCACCCTTGCGGCGGATCCCGGTTTCCTGGGCACGACCGTCAAGCAGCATGCCCATGCAGCGGTTCTGCGCGTCATGCCAGTGTTCGGTGGTCATCTCCGTGGCGTCCGGCGCAAGCCAGGTCACGTCCTTGACGCCGATATCCTCGTTGTATTCGCCGACCAGGAAACGCCCGCGTCGCAGGATCGGGTAGGCCAGACGCAACTTGATCAGGCGCTTGACGAATTTGAGCAGCGCCTTGCCGTCCTCGCTCAGGTCCCAGTTGACCCAGCCGATCTCGCTGTCCTGGCAATAGGCATTGTTGTTGCCGTCCTGGGTACGAGCAAATTCGTCACCGGCCACCAGCATCGGCGTGCCTTGGGACAGCAGCAGGGTGGCGAAGAAATTGCGCATCTGCCGGTGGCGCAGCGCGTTGATTTCCGGGTCGTCGGTAGGGCCTTCGACGCCGTGGTTCCAGGACAGGTTGTTGTTGCTGCCGTCCTGATTGTTTTCGTCGTTGGCCTCGTTGTGCTTGTCGTTGTAGGACACCAGATCGTTGAGGGTGAAACCGTCGTGAGCAGTGACGAAGTTGACCGACGAATAAGGCCGGCGGCCACGCTGGTTGAACATTTCCCCGGAGGCCGTCATGCGGCTGGCGAAGTCGGCGAGCTGGCCGTCGTCGCCTTTCCAGAACGCGCGCACGGTGTCGCGGAACTTGTCGTTCCACTCGACCCAGCCCGGCGGGAAGTTGCCGACCTGATAGCCGCCGGGGCCGCAGTCCCAAGGCTCGGCGATCATTTTCACCTGACGCAGCACCGGATCCTGGCGGCAAGCAACAAGGAAACTGTGACGTTCATCGAAACCGTCGTGATAGCGACCGAGAATGGTCGCCAGATCGAAACGGAAGCCGTCGACGTGCATTTCGCTGGCCCAGTAGCGCAGCGAGTCGGTGACCATCTGCAGCACGCACGGATGGCTCAGGTCGAGGGTGTTACCGGTACCGGAATCGTTGATGTAAAAGCGCTTGTCGTCCGGCATCAGGCGATAGTACGAGGCGTTATCGATCCCGCGCATCGACAGGGTCGGGCCTTGCTCGTTGCCTTCGGCGGTGTGGTTGTAGACCACGTCGAGAATCACTTCGAGATTGGCGTCGTGCAGGTGCGCGACCATCTCCTTGAACTCGGCGATCTTGCCGCTGGCCAGATAACGCGGGTCCGGGGCGAAGAACGCGATGCTGTTGTAGCCCCAGTAATTGGTCATGCCTTTGTGCAGCAGGTGCTGATCGTTGACGAAGGCATGGATCGGCAGCAATTCAACAGTCGACACGCCGAGTTTGCGAATGTGTTCGAGCACGTCGTCGACCATCAGCCCGGCAAACGTACCGCGCACGTTCTCGGGCACTGAAGGGTGGCGCATGCTGATGCCGCGCACGTGGGTCTCGTAAATGATGGTCTTGTCCCACGGCACGCTGACGCGGTGGTCGTGGCCCCAGGTGTGCGCCGGGTCGATGACCTTGCACTTGGGGACAAAGGGCGCACTGTCGCGCTCGTCGAAGCTGAGATCGGCGTCCGGGTGGCCGATGGTGTAACCGAACAGCGCCTCGGACCATTTCAACTCGCCCACCAGTTGTTTGGCGTACGGGTCGATCAGCAATTTGTTGTGGTTGAAGCGGTGGCCGTTGGCCGGGTCGTACGGGCCGTAGACCCGGTAGCCGTAAATCAGGCCCGGATGTGCATCGGGCAGATAGCCATGGTAGATCTCATCGGTGTATTCCGGCAGCTCGATGCGCTCGAGTTCGACTTCGCCGGCATCGTCGAAAATGCACAGTTCAACGCGGGTGGCGTTGGCGGA
Organism: Pseudomonas sp. B707; assembly: GCF_022496685.1. NCBI lineage: Bacteria > Pseudomonadati > Pseudomonadota > Gammaproteobacteria > Pseudomonadales > Pseudomonadaceae > Pseudomonas > Pseudomonas sp. B707. Next base: position 45,250 of record NZ_WTVE01000033.1, read on the forward strand.
AAACAGCGCGAAGTTCACCCCCAGACCATCCCAGGTCGCGCCGAGCGGGAAGGGCAGGCCTTCACGGATGCGCGAGGGTTCGGCGTGCGCGGCGGGCTCGGCTTTCTTTGGACGGTTCATAGGTGCTCCTGCAAAAAATCGGGGGGTAGATGTTTTTCGAGGACGAGTAAGCCCTCGGTGGCGAGCGAACCCGCCACACGGTTATTCAAATCAATGGTTCGGGGGTGTCAGACCGCAGGCGGCTTGCGCGGCGCGCGGGGCTTTTTCTCGGTGGCTTTTTCGCCCGGGGGAATCACTTTCGCGGCACTGGCAGGCTTGGCCTTGGCCGTCGTGGCCTTGGGTTTGGCAGCGGGTGCCTTGCCATCGACTGCTTTGCTGGTGGCGGTCTTGCCGGCGGTTTTACTGCCGGCAGCCTTGGGCGATTTTTTCGGTGCCAGCGCCTCGGCTTCGGCGAGTTTGCGCGCCATCTCCCAGTGGCGCGATTCCTGGCCTTCGGGTTTACCTTCGGATTCCCAGATCTGATAGGCGAATTCGCGGATGCGTTTATCGTCGGTACTCATCGCAATGCTCCTGAACTGAACTCATGCTGCTAGACGTGTTGGATAAGCAGATTGACCGGGAAATCCCCCAGCGCGGTGCTGACCTGCAGCTCCCTGTTTTTTGTGACTGCGGTGCTCGAAAAAAGTCCCTTCAGATTTTCGTCAGAGGCGTCGAACGGTAGAACGACCCGTGTATCGCCCCAGCGCAGCGCGTCAACCATCGGCACAGCACTGTTTTCCAGCAATGTTGCGCAACGGATCGGCACGATCACGATGATCCGTCGCTCCCCATGCTCACGGGCAAACGCGAGCACGTTGTGCGCCTGGCTGCCCAGTACCTCGAGGGCCTGGTACGAACCCTGGCGAAACAACTCGGTGTCGTCGGCGCGCAGGCGCAGCACCTGGGCGATCAATGCTTGCTTGATTCGCCCGTCGCGCCAGTTGACCAACAGTTCCTGAACCGGAGCGGGAGCCTCCAGCGCCTGCTGCCGGGCGGCGTAGTCCACTGGCCGGCGGTTGTCCGGGTCGACCATGCTGAAGTCCCAGAACTCGTTGCCCTGATACAGATCCGGCACCCCCGGCACGGTCATGCGCAGCAAGGTTTGCGCCAGACCGTTGAGAGCGCCGGCGGCAGCGATGCTGTTGACGGTCTTGGCGAGCGCACCGCGCAGCAGTTCGCCTTCGGGGGCCAGCAGCAGTTGTTCGGTGAACGCCTGAGCCGCGTTTTCGTAAGCCTCGTTCGGCGCACTCCAGCTGCTTTGCAGCTTGGCTTCGCGCAGGGCTTTCTGCTGCCACTGCCAGACGCGTTTGGCGTAGTCGGCGAAACCGGCCTGATCGTCGTCGCGCAGGTCCAGCGGCCAGCTGCCGAGCAGCGCCTGATAGAGGATCAACTCGTCCGCCGACGACGGCAGTTCATCGTCATCGCGCAGCGGCCGAGCGAGCGCGCGCCACAGCTCTATCTGCTCGGCATACCAATGGCTGCGTTCGCTGAGCACGGCCAGCCGCGCGCGAGTGTCTTCGCCGCGTTTGTGGTCGTGGGTGGCGGTGGCCAGCAGGTTATCGGGGAAGCTCGCCAGACGTTGCTGGTTCACCGCGTGAAAGTCGCTGACCGGCGCGCTGAACTGCTCGGTGTTGTAACCGACGTCATTGCGCGACAGCAGCACTGCCGAGCGATACAGCGCGGTGTCTTCCACGGCTTTGGCCGCGGCCGGCGAAGTGAGCTGCTGAAAACGCACGCAGGCATGCTTCAGAATCTTGCGCGAACGGCCACGGGGTTTGCGCCTCCACGGCTGGCCGCCAAGCCAACCGGCTACGGAGTCCAGCACCGGCCAATCGGCTTCGCTCAATGTCTGCCGCGCACCGTCCATGGCCTGCTGGAAAAACACCTCGTCCCGCGCCGAGCGGCCCATCGGGGTGATGTAGGTGCGATAGACCGGGAAGTGCACGATCAACGCCTGCAACACCCGACGAATCGAGCCGAGCGTGAGGTCGCGGGTCATCAGGTCATCGCGCGCCACTTGCAGCAGGGCCTGGGCGACGCTTTCGCAATCGCTGGCCAGCGAGCCGTTGAGGATCTGCTGGCGCGCCAGTTGCGCTTCTTCGATAAACGCGGCGGGACGCTCGGTGCGGCGCTTCCACAAATCGCCCAGCACATGTTCGCCGTCCGGATCGTGTTGCAGCAGCGACAGCTGATTCATGAATTCGTAGCCGGTGCTGCCGTCCACGGCCCAGTCGGTGGGCAGGGTTTCGCCGTCGCCGAGGATCTTCTCGACATAGATCGGCAAGTGCCGGCCCGGCGCCAGATGTTCGAGCCGACGGCGCAGTTTGCGGCAGTAGCCGCGCGGGTCGGCTAGACCGTCGATGTGGTCGATGCGCAGCCCGTCGATCAATCCCTCGCCGATCAACTGGAAAATCTTTTGGTGGGTCGCTTCGAACACTGCCGGACGCTCGACGCGCAAACCGCCGAGTTCGTTGATGTCGAAGAAGCGCCGCCAGTTGATGTCATCCGCCGCCGTGCGCCAACTCGCGAGGCGATAGCTTTGCCGCTCCAGCAATTGGTGCAGGCGTTGAAAACCTTCTTCGGTCTTCGAATCGTAATGCGTCAGGTTGCGCTGAATGGCCTGGAGGATCTGCGGGTCCCTGGCCAGTTGCTGAAGTTCTTCCTTGAGCGGGATGGCCAGCGAACGGGCATCGGTCTGATAACTGAGCGCGCTGAAGCGGTCGGCGAGGGCCTTGAGCGCTTTGTTCGGGGCGTCATCGGATATGAGCAGTTCGCCGTAATCGCCGGGGCAGATCGGGAAGTGATGCTCGTAATGCTCGACGTGGAACGTGCCGCTCTCGGCGTTGAAAACCAGCGGCAGGGTCGCGTCCTGGAGCGCGACGCCGTAATCGCTGCCGAGAAACGGCAGCAGCAACTGGCCTTCCATCAACGGGTCAGGGGAGTGCCACTGAATGTCGAAGAACTCACCGTAGGGGCTCAGTCGGCCCCATTCCAGCAGGTCAAGCCACCACGGGTTGTCGCCGCCACCGACCGCCATGTGATTGGAGACGATGTCGAGGATCAGCCCCATGCCGTGTTCGCGCAGGCTGGCGACCAGACGGCGCAAGGCCGGCTCGCCGCCAAGTTCCGGATTCACCCGGGTCGGGTCGACCACATCGTAGCCATGCATGGAGCCGGCGCGGGCGGCGAGCAGCGGTGAGGCATAAATGTGGCTGATGCCGAGTCGGGCGAAGTACGGCACCAGCGGCACCGCCTGATCTAGGGTAAAACCGCGATGAAATTGCAGGCGGACCGTGGCGCGCAGTATCTGGATAGGCAATGCACTCATTGGTCACGCTCGGCTGCCTGGAGGCGGGCACACGCCAATAGTTCCAGGCGTCTTGCTGCGTCGACACCGTCGAGCAGCGCCTCGCTGGTAGCCGGCAAGCGGCGCGACCAGTTCGGGTGGGTGTCGATGGTGCCGGGCAGGTTGGCCTGCTCGTCGAGGCCCAGCGCGTCTTCCAGCGGCAACAGCACCAGCGGCGCGCGGGTGTGACCGAGGAAGCGGACAGCGGCATCGACCACTTGATCAGCCTCGTGGGATTCCTCGCGAAAGTTTTGCGGATCCTGGCTCAAGGCACCGCGCAGGCCTTCACGCTCGCGTTGGCGGTAACGGCGCCAGTCGATTTCGCCGTTGGCATCGATCAGCCCCAGTCGCGCATTCCAGTCGATGTCGCGGCCATGCCACCAGCCGTTGAGTGTTGGCAGATCGTGAGTGCTGGTGGTGGCCAGAGCGTTGTCCGGCCAGTCGAGGATCGGTTTGAAATGGGTGTTGTCCTGTTCGAACAGCAGCACGCGCATGCCGAGCATGGCCCGGGCGATGAGTTTTTCCCGCAGGCCATCGGGTACGGTTCCGAGGTCTTCTCCGAGCACGATCGCTTGATGGCGATTGGATTCCAGCGTCAGCAGACGCAGCAAGTCGTCCACCGGGTAATACAGGTACGCACCGTCTGCCGGGGCGGAACCGTTGGGGATCACCCACAACCGTTGCAGACCCATGACATGGTCGATGCGCAGCCCGCCGGCGTGGGCGAAGTTGGCGCGCAGCATCTCGATAAACGCGCGAAAGCCGTTACGCACAAGACCTTCCGGAGAAAACGCGGAAATGCCCCAGCCCTGGCCCGAGCGATTGAGGATGTCTGGCGGCGCGCCGACGGTCAGCGAGGCCAGCAGTTCGTCCTGAAAGCTCCAGGCCTGACTGCCGGCGCCGTCGGCACCCACCGCCAGGTCAGCGATCAGGCCGATGCCCATGCCGGCGCTGCGAGCGGCGGTCTGGGCGCGTTCCAGGCAGCGGTGAATCAACCATTGGCAGAACGCGAAGTAACTGATGCGCTCGGCGTACTCCTCGGCAAACGCGCCGAGGGCGGCGCCGCGCGGGTCGTGCCAGTGCTCCGGCCATTGGCGCCAGTCGAGGCTTTCGCCACGGGCGGCGCGCATCTCCTGAATGGCTTCGAAGCGGCAGTGGTTCTCCAGCGCTTCGCCGCCGGCATCACGAAAGCTGGAGAAGTCGGCGTGCAACGGGTGTTCGCCGCTGATGAAGCCGTCGTACAAGGCTTGTAGCAGTTTCAGTTTGGCCTCGGCGGCTTTCGGCCAGTCGATCAGTTTCAGGTTTTCCAGTTGTTCGAACTGATCGTTCAGGCCAGTTGCGTCAATCGCATCGCGCAGCGCGCGCTCGCCGAGGATCGCGCCCGGTGCGGCGTACAGCGGATTGAGAAACAGCCGACTGGACGGCGAGTAAGGGCTGTAGCGCCCGGTGTCGGCGCTGAACATCGCGTGCAGCGGGCTGATCGCCAAGGCATCGGCGCCGCGCTCGCCGGCCACCCGGGCCAGTTCTTCCAGGGCCTGAGTGTCGCCGAAACCGCCATCGCCGGGACGGCGCAAGCCATAAAGCTGCACGCTCAGGCCCCACGCGCGCGGGATCGGGCTGTCCACCGCGTCACCCACGCTGAAGCAGCGTTCCGGTGCCACGGCCAGGGTGAATTGTTGATCGGCGATATGCACTTGCTGGTAGCCGACCGGAATTTCGCCGGGCAGCACGGCCTCGGCATCCAGTTTGAGGCTCAGGCGCGAGCCGTCTTCAAGGTGAATCTCGCAAGGGGTTTCGGGTTCGAAATAACGGGCCAGGTCCACGCCCACGCCAACATCGGCAGTGAGCAGTGGCGGCAGATGGCGATTTTCCTGTACCTGTTGCAGTTCAAGCAGGCTGGCGTCGATTTCCTGGGCCGTTCCGGCCGGGTGGCCGAGGCCGGTCAGCACATTGCGCAGCACCGCCGGGGCGACTTTTTGCGCTCGCCCGTTGGCGTCGATCCAGTCGACGGCAAGGCCGGCTCGGCTGGCGAGAATTTCCAGTTGCGCATCGCTCATAGGCGCTCTCCATCCAAGGGTGGCAAAGGGGTTGCGGCCGTGAGGCTGACGAGCGCGCAATACGGGGGCAGTTGCCCCTCATCCGACAGGCCTGTGTCGGGTGGCTGGCGAAACAGCCACACCGAATCAGTCTGTGGAAGGTTGACCACTGGCGTATCGCTGAGGTTCAGGTCGATTCGCAGCTCGCTGCCATCGCCCAGCCGCCAGCGCGCGCTGACCGCCCCGGGCCCCAGCACCTGGGCGCCGAGTGCCTGCGTTCCGGACAGGTTGGGAATGATGTATTGATGGCGCAATTGCAGCAGTTGGCGGTACAGCGCCAACGTCTCCCGTTGCCGAGGCGTGCCGTTACCCGTCAGGCGAGGTTGTGAGGCGTGAAAGGTCTGCTCGGCGTTGGGGTCGGGAATCTGTTCACGCTTGTGCGGATCCGAGAAGGCACTGAATGCCGCGAACTCATTGCGCCGACCTTCGCGCACCAGTTTCGCCAGTTCGCCATGGTGGCTGGTGAAAAACAGGAACGGCTGTTCGGCGGCGTACTCGTCGCCCATGAACATCAGCGGAATCATCGGTGACAACAACAGCAGCGCTGTCGCAGCCTCCACCGCGCGCGGGTCGGCCAATTGATGCAGGCGCTCGCCGAAGGCACGGTTGCCGATCTGGTCGTGATTCTGCAGGAACAGCACGAATGCGGTGGAGGGCAGATGCTCGCTTGGCTCGCCGCGGGGTTCGCCGTGGCGGGTGATATGCCCCTGAAACACGAAACCCTGGCTCAGGCAGCGGGCCAATTGCTCGGTTGGTTGCAGCGCGTAGTCCGCGTAATAGGCGTCGGTTTCACCGGTCAGCAACACGTGCAGGGCGTTATGGCCGTCGTCGTTCCACTGCGCGTCGTAGTTCTCCTCCAGCAGGCTGGATTGGTTGAGTTCGTTCTCGATGGTCAGCCAAACGTAGCGGGCAGGGTCGATCTGCTGACGGATACGATGTGCCAGTTCAGGCAGAAAATCGGGGCTTTGAATGGCGTGCACCGCGTCCAGGCGCAGACCGTCGAAACGGTATTCCAGTAGCCACATCAACGCGTTTTCGACGAAGAAGTCCCGCACTTCGCGACGACGGAAGTCGATGGCCGCGCCCCACGGCGTGTGTTTGTCTTCGCGAAAAAAGCCCTTGGCGTAGCGGTGCAGGTAATTGCCGTCGGGGCCGAAGTGGTTGTAGACCACGTCCAGAATCACCGCCAGGCCATAACCGTGGGCACTGTCGATCAAATGTTTGAGTTGTTCCGGCGTGCCGTAACTGGCCTGCGGCGCGTAGTGCAGCACGCCGTCGTAGCCCCAGTTGCGATCGCCGGGAAACTGCGCGATCGGCATCAGTTCGATGGCGGTGATGCCGAGCTCCGCGAGGCGTGAGAGATGCTGCTCGACTTCGGCAAATCCGCCGAGCGCGCCGACATGCAGTTCATAAATGACCGCTTCATTCCAGGGGCGCCCTTGCCACGTGGTGTTGCGCCAGGAATAACGGTGCGGATCGACCACCACGCTGTGGCGGTCGAGATCACCGTCCTGCGCCCTGGAGGCCGGGTCGGGCACCTCCAGTTCGCCATCGATATTGAAACGGTAGCGGCTGCCGGCAGGGCAGCGGGTCTTGATGACAAACCAGCCCTCGCCCTGGGGCAGCATGGGCAGGGACTGGCCGTTGTCCAGCTCGACGCTGACGTAAAATGCATCCGGCGCCCACAGCGCGAATTGGGTGTGCTCGGCATCCAGCATGATCGCGCCGTGGGGCCAGCTTTCAGGTGTCCGTGACGGCATCGTTGAAAACCTCCCTGGTTATTTGTGGTGCGTTTTACCCAGCGCCTTGGCCACCAGTTGTTCGTAGAGTTCGGCGTAGGGTTCGACAGCCTTGCACCAGTTGAACGGCGCAGCCATCGCCCGGCAACGCATGGCGTGCAGCAGGTCGGGGAAAGCAAACACCTTGAACGCGCGGCTCAGGGCTTCGCGGTAGCTGTCCGCGGTCGATTCGTTGAACAGGAAACCGGTAACACCGTTTTCAATGGTGTCGGCCAGCCCGCCGGTGTTGCGTGCTACCGGCAGCGAGCCGAAGCGCTGGGCGTACATCTGGCTCAGGCCGCACGGTTCATAGCGCGATGGCATCAGCAGGAAATCGCTGCCGGCAAACATCCGGCGGGCGTCGGTTTCATTGAAGCCGATGCGCACGCCGATCTGGCCGGGGAAGCGCAGCGCCAGTTCACGCATGGCCTGTTCTTCTTCCGGTTCGCCACGGCCGATGATCGCGATCTGGCCACCGTTCTGGACGATGTATTCCGATACCGCTTCGGTCAGGTCGAGGCCTTTTTGATAGACCAGACGCGAGACCACGGCAAATAGCGGGCCTTCGGAATCTTGCAGACCGAACAGTTCGCGCACATGGGCGGCGTTCACCGCTTTGCCTTCCCAGTCACCGATGGCAAACGGTGCAAACAGATGTGGATCGGTGGCGGCATCCCAGCTTTCATCGATGCCGTTGGGAATGCCGCTGAGCAAACCTTGCTGGGTCTTGGCGGCGAGAAAACCGTCCAGACCGCAGCCGAAATCCGGGGTAGTGATTTCCTGCGCGTAAGTGGCACTGACCGTGGTGATGTGGCTCGAATAAGCCATGCCGGCCTTGAGGAACGACATCTTGCCGTAGAACTCCATGCCTTCCTGTTGCAGGGCATGGGCGGGAATCCCGAGTTCCGGGCAAGAGCCGAGGCTGGTCACGCCTTGATACGCGAGGTTGTGAATGGTGAACAGGGTCGGCGTGCGCTGCCCGCGCCAGTGCATGTACGCAGGTGCCAGCCCGGCCGGCCAGTCGTGGGCATGCACCAGATCCGGGCACCAGTGGATTTGCGCGAGGTTGGCGGCGATATCGGCGGCGGCCAGACCCAGACGGGCGAAGCGGATGTGGTTGTCCGGCCAGTCGCGACCGTTGTTGGCGCCATACGGGCCGCCGTCACGGGCGTAGAGTTCAGGGCAGATCAACACATAAATCACCAGACCGTCGGGCATGTCCATGCGCCCGATCTTGCAGGGCGGCAGCGCGGCGTGCCCACCCAGTTCGCCGATGATGTGGATCGGATTCTCGCTGTTCATCACTTGCGGGTAACCGGGGATCAACACCCGGACGTCATGCAGGTGCGCCATGGCGCGGGGCAGGGCGGCAGAGACGTCTCCCAGACCGCCGGTCTTCACCAGATCGGCGATTTCCGAGGTCACGAACAACACTTTCTTCTTGTTCGGGTTCTGACTGGCCACTGGCGTCAGCGTCTTGGTGCCCGGGACGCTGATCGATCGGCTGCCGGGAACGCTTACGGTGCTCGAGTCACCCATCGGCTGATGAGCCCGTTCTCCCTGAATATCCAATGCCGCACTGATCATATGAATCTCCCGTCTTTTTTGATCTGATTCTTGTCTTGAACAAGCGATGTCCATGGCCAGGTCCTGTGGCCGGGCGCAAACGCGCCACGCATCGGTGAGCAAACGCTACCCAACACGTGCAAGCAGAATGGGTGAGGGGGCCATTGCAAGACTTGAACCAGTCGCTTTGGCCCTGCCTATCAGATGACCCGCCGCGATCTGCAAAAGTTTCGACGAATTTTTGACTTTATGACCGGCCGGTTTTACCCCGCGAAAACCAGTCTAGGCCAGATCCTAGAGCGGGCCAGGGCAATCGGATGAATTGTTCGACAATCTGTTGCGGGCTCACGAAATCCGTGGCTTTGGGAAGGCGGGCGCCCCGACGAAGTGCATGTTTGGCAGGGTTGATGATGCAAAATGGTGACCGGTCGGTCACGATTTTGGGCGCCGGGAAAGTGCGAGCGCACTGTTGCGGTGCGGACAGTTGTGTTGGCGGGCGGACAGCGGGTGCTGCTTCACGGGCAGGAATTGCCCGCGAAGGCGAGGAGGCTCAGTTGAGCAGGCGGATCGGTTCTCCAGCTGACCAGGCTTGAATGTTGTCGATCATCTGCGAAAAGAACAGCTCATAGTTCTGGCGGCTGACATAGCCGACATGGGGCGTGGCCAGCACGTTATCGAGGGTGCGAAACGGGTGCAGGGTCGGCAACGGCTCCTGATCGAACACGTCGAGGGCTGCACCGCCGAGGCGCTGTTTCTGCAAGGCCTTGATCAGCGCCGCCTCGTCGACAATCGGTCCGCGCGCGGTGTTGACCAGCAGCGCGGTCGGCTTCATCCAGTCCAGCGCCTGGGCATCGACCAGCCCCCGGCTGCGATCACTGAGCACCAGGTGCACCGACAGCACGTCAGACTGTTCGAACAATTGCTGCTTGCTGACATAAGTGACGCCGGCCTGCTCGGCGCGCTCGGCGGTGAGGTTTTCGCTCCAGGCGATCACGCGCATGCCGAACACCTGACCGAACTGCGCCACCCGTTGACCGATGCTGCCGAGCCCGAGAATGCCGAGGGTCTTTCCGTGCAGGTCGCCGCCCAAGCCTTGCTGCCATTGGCCGGCGCGCAAGGCGTTGGCCTCGTTCAGCAGATTGCGGGTGGCGGCCATGATCAGCGCCCAGGTCAGTTCCGGTGCCGCGTGCTTGTAGCTGTCGGTGCCGCTGACCTTGATCCCGAGGCGGGCGGCGGCCGGCATGTCCAGCGCCGCGTTGCGCATGCCACCGGTGACCAGCAGCTTCAGATTCGGCAGGCGTTTGAGCAGGTCTTCATCGAAGCGTGTGCGTTCGCGCATCACGCAGATCACTTCGAACTGGCCCAGACGTTCGGCCAGCGTGGCGTTGTCCGCCGGGTACTCATGGACGAAGGTGACTTCGCCGAGACTGTCGAGCACCGACCATTCAACTACGCCCCGCGCGACGTCCTGCCAGTCATCGATCACCGCAATCTGCACCGCCATCAGCGTTACCTCTTCAACGAACGGGATTGGTTTTGTCCAGCCAGCCGAGCAGTGCCTCGTGGAATTTCGCCGGCTCTTCCATCTGCGGCGCGTGGCCCATGCCGGGGAATTCCACCAGCGTGGACTGAGGAATCAGTTTTGCCACCTGCTTGCCCAGCACCTCGTAGTGGCCGATTTTGGCTTTCACTTCGGGCGGCGCAATGTCCTTGCCGATGGCGGTGGTGTCGGAAGTGCCGATCAGCAGCAGGGTCGGCATCCTCAGGTCCTTGAACTCGTAGTACACCGGCTGGGTGAAGATCATGTCGTAGATCAGCGCCGAGTTCCATGCGACCTGAGTCTTGCCCGGGCCGTTGCTCAGGCCCGCGAGCATGTCGACCCAACGGTCGAATTCGGGTTTCCAGCGGCCGTCGTAATAGGTCGTGCGTTCATAGTCGCGAATGCCCTGGGCGGTGACTTTCAATTCGCGCTGATACCACTGATCGACGCTGCGATACGGCACGCCGAGGGCTTTCCAGTCTTCCAGGCCGATCGGATTGACCAGCGCCAGTTGCTCGACCTGATCCGGGTATTGCAGCGCGTAACGGGTGGCGAGCATGCCGCCGGTGGAGTGGCCGAGCAGGGTGGCTTTCTGGATGCCCAGCGCCTTGAGCAGTTTCTGGGTGTTGGCCGCCAGTTGCTGGAAGGTGTACTGGTAGTGATCGGGTTTGCTGGAGGTGCAGAAGCCGATCTGGTCCGGGGCGACCACCCGGTAGCCGGCCTCGCTCAGGGCCTTGATCGAACTGTCCCAGGTCGCGCCGCAAAAATTCTTGCCGTGCATCAGCACCACGGTGCGTCCGTTGGCCTTGCCATCAGCGGCGACGTCCATGTAACCCATCTGCAGCGACTTGCCCTGGGACTGAAAGGCAAAGTGCTTGAGGGTGTAGGGATAATCGAAACCTTGCAGCTCCGGCCCGTATTGCGGGCCTTCGGCGTGAGCAAGCAGGGGCAGGGCGGCGGTCAACACCAGGCCGGGCAGCCAGCGGGTCAGCGACACAGACATAGGACAACTCCACAAGAAATCGGCCGATGCTGGAACGGCCGGATTAGGGCGACGTTAAACACAGGCAATCCCCGGGCCGGATCGTTCAACCGAGCCAGCCAAGGGTGAGCATCGCCAGCACCCCGTAGCGGGCGCCTTTGGCGAGAGTGACGATCAGCAGGAATCGCCCAAGAGGTTCGCGCATGACCCCGGCGATCAACGTCAGCGGATCGCCGATCACCGGCAGCCAACTGAGCAGCAGGGACCAGTGACCATAGCGCTGATAGTGAACGCGGGCGCGCGCCATGTGCTTCGGGCTGACCGGAAACCAGCGCCGGTCCTGAAACCGTTCCAGCCCGCGCCCCAGCCACCAGTTCACCAGCGAACCGAGGACATTGCCCAGCGTCGCCACGGCCAGCAGCCCCCACAACCAATAACGGTCGCTGACCAGCAGCCCGACCAGCACGGCCTCCGATTGCAGTGGCAATAACGTCGCCGCACCGAATGCGGCCAGGAACAGCCCGAGATAACCCGCCGTCATCAATGGGCCGGGTAATCCGCCACCACCACATCGGCACCGTCTTTCTTCAGGCCGATCACTTGATACGCATCGCTCATGCCGTCCATTTCCATGCCCGGCGAGCCCATCGGCATGCCCGGTGCGGCAACGCCCAGCAGGTCGTCACGCTTGCTCAGGGCCAGCACCTGTTCCGCCGGGACATGGCCTTCGACGAATTTGCCATTGATGATTGCGGTGTGGCAGGACGCCAGACGTGGCGGAACGCCGTGTTGCTGCTTGAAGCTGCTCATGTCGGATTCGACGTGGTCTTCGACCTTGAAGCCATTGGCTTCCAGGTGGCTGATCCACTTTTTGCAGCAGCCGCAGTTGGCGTCGCGGTGGACTTCGATCGGGATAAGGTCGGCGGCTTGCGCCAGGGAGGAGATGAACAGGGCGCTCAGGGCGGCCAGACGCAGGTGGTTTCGCATGGAGGGCTCTCGGATCAAAGGAGGAACGGTCAAAAAAGGAAGGCATTTTGACCTGTTTTTCCTGCCGGGCATCAACGGAGTGTTTCCAAGTGATACGGGGCAGGCCTGCCAACATGATCGTAGATCAAAGCTGACAGGCCACTGAGCGCAAGATGACAAAACCGTCAGCGAACCTTGAAGCGCCCCATGATCGCGCTCACCCGGCTGTTGGCTTCCAGCAGCTGACGGGTGTTGAGTTCGCTGGCCTGGCCGCTTTCCACCAGCTCGTCAACCATGTGGCGGATCTGCACCATGCTGCGGTTGATCTCTTCGGTGACCGCGCTTTGCTGCTCGGCGGCGGTGGCGATCTGGGTGCTGAGGCTGTTGATGTGGCTGACGGAGCCGGCCATCTCGTCGAGGCCGCTGTTGACTCGCGCAGTGGCGTCCGCGGCTGACTGACAACTGGCCTGGGTGTTTTCCATGGCGCTGACCGACGAGCTGACGCCCTGGGTCAGGCGGCTCAACATTTCGTTGATTTCCGAGGTGCTGGCCTGGGTACGGGCGGCGAGGGCACGCACTTCGTCTGCCACCACCGCAAAACCACGGCCCTGTTCTCCGGCACGCGCTGCTTCAATTGCCGCGTTGAGCGCCAGCAGGTTGGTCTGGCCGGCGATGGCGCCGATCACGCCGAGGATTTCGGTGATGCGCTGGGCGTCCTGCTGCATGCTTTCGACCTTGTGGGTGGCGCTGGCCACTTCGTCGATCAGTGCGACCACGCTGCTTGACGCTTCGCCAACCACCACTCGCGAACGGTCGGCGTTTTCGTTGGCGCGCTGGGTGAAGGCTGCGGTTTCAGCGGCATTCTGGGCGACGCTTTCAGCGGTCGAACTCATCTCGTTGATGGCGGTGACGGTCTGGTCGGTTTCCGAAGCGTGGCGCAGCAGAATCTGACTGGTGTGCGCCGAGGTGCGTTGCAGATTGTCGAGGCTCGAAGCCATGGCGCCGGTGGCCTGGGTGACCTCACCGATCATGTTCTGCAGGTATGCGATGAAGGTGTTGACCGAATGCCCGATGGCGCCGAGCTCATCTTCAGCGCGGATGGTGATGCGCCGGGTCAGGTCGGCATCGCCGCTGGACAGCGAATCGATGTTGGCTTTCAGCGCTTTCATGCGCGAAACCAGTTGGCGAATCGCGTAGACCTGCAACAGCACCAGCAGGATCACCAGCGGAATCTGCAGCAGGCTCAGGCTGCTGAGCACGTCGTCACGCTGGGCGGTGAGCATTTTGGTCGGCAGTGCGGTGGCGAGGAACCACGGGGTGCCTTCGATCGGGCGCATGAAGAAGGTGCTGGCTTCACCGTGGTTGTCGAATTCGACGCGCTGCGCCTGCTCGCGATTTTGCAGTCCGGCCTTGACCTGGCTGGCGAAGGTCGAGCCGCCGGCCAGTTCGCTGATGTTCTTCAGCACGATCGGCCCGCTGATGCGCGAGCTGTTGCTGATGATCTTGCCGTCGGCCTCGACGATCAGCATTTCGGCGTTGAGGTCTTTTTCCTTGCGCGCCACCAGCTCGTTGAAGAAGCCCAATGTCACGTCGATGGTCGAGACGCCCCAGGCGCTGCCGTGTTTCTGGATGGCCATGGCGCAGTTGGTGCGCGGTTCGGCGCTGGCGTCATCTTTATAGGCAGCGGCCCAGGCGCATTGGCCGCGCGGGGTCTGCATGCCGCCCTTGTACCAGCTCTGGTCGTAATAGTTGGGGGCCGCGTCGCTGTTCCAGAAGGTGTTCACCGCCAGTTTGCCGGAGGCATCGCGGTGCCAGAACGTACTGAACTTGTTGCGTCCGGCCTCACGCTGACCGGGCAGCGGCCAGATGCCGCCGCCGAAGACTTTCAGTTCGCCGTATTGATCCACCAGCCCCGGCAACACGGTGTCGATGGCCGCGCTGTCGAGCAGCGGGATGGTTTGGGTAATGCTGCGCTGTTGCGCCTGGACCTTGTTCAGTTCGCCCTGGATTTGCTCGGCCACTTCAGCAATGCGGTTGAGCACCACTTGCTCTTCGGTGTGGCGCAACTTGGGCGCGACCAATTGGCTGATGCCAACCACGGTGAGCACCGACAACAACAGAATGAACAGAACCAGAAACAGCGTGTAACGAGCCTGAATGGTGCGGAATGCGGGCATGGAAACCGGTCCTTGAGCAGGGATTCTTATTGTGGGCAGGGGAAACAAACAGCGCGGGTTTCCTAACGTATCGTCGGGTCCTCGGGAAGCTTTAGGTACTTTCGTCCTAAAAGAGGCGATCCCGACCAAAGGAACGTATCCGACCTGATACACGAGAACTAACCGTCCCGAACATTAGAGCAACAAACCCACTTTCATCACATTGTCATGAACGCTCTAGTCCCGTATTTCCGGGGCTGTTGCCGGTTTGTATCGTGAATGTACAAAAATTGTAAAAAAGTGCAGAAAGGAGTTGGTGCCATTAGTTTGCCGGCCGATACTCCGGGCAACTCAAAAGTGGTTCAACAAGGAATTTTTCATGTTTTCCTCGCAAGGAGCTTGCTCATGACTATCGGCTATACCGGTGCCTGGCAACCCAAGGCGGGTTTGCTGGTTCGAGATACAGGAAGCTCGAGCAAACCGGTTTCTCAAAGTGTGAAGGTCAAGCAGATGCTGGCCCTGGTCGGCAACGACCCCACCGCGATCAGTACCGCAGAGATGGACAAGCAGGGTCTGCACAAGAACATCAAGGGTTTCGATCCCACCAATGTTTCAGCCAAGCAATTGGGCAGCCTCAGTGCAATGTTGCGTAGCCGGGGCCTGATTTCCGAGATCACGTCCATGACCTTGCTCAATGCCGGCGACAAGTTCGATCGCTTCGGCATCCAGAAGGATCCGGATGCCAAGTTCAATGCGCTGGAATATTTCGCGACACAACTGGATACCATCCAGAACAACAATCTCAAGGGCAACAAGTACGCGAATACGTTGATCCCCGAGTACAAGAAAGCCATTTACGTACTGCAGAACCTGCAGACTTACGGTCAGGGCGGGGAGCGCAAGCCTCCTACCGATCAAGGTGTCAAAGCCAAGGCATGATAGACAGGGCCCGCCCCGGTAACGGGGCGGGCCCTTTCGTTTATGGGCGATTGCCGCAAGCGTGGAGTTTTGGGCGCAAGGCGACCTGCCGCTGCATCCCGTCATGCAACCGCTGCATCTGCGGGCAATGCAGCGTCAAGGATTTTGGCTGGAAACCGCGATGAAAAAGCGCCAGCCATCCTGCACTTCTGTCATCGGGCGCCAGCCCGCTGAACACGAACCCCATCGTCGATAACCGGCGCCAGGCATTGTCAAACCCTTGTGCCAGCCTGAGCCTGATCGAAATCAGCCAATGTCCGGGCAGTTGTTGCAGCTGCTTGATCAAACTGTCGTCCACTTCACTGAAAATCCCGTCATATCGCCCCCATCGCTGTTCCAGCTGCGCCGGTGCGCCGACCCAGGGCGACACGTTCGACCGCGTTCCGAACACGTCGCACATCTGCTGCATGAACTCACGGCATTCGTCCGGCCAGGTCAAGGCCGGCAGCGGGCGCTGATAACCATCGACCGGGGCGTAACCCATTACCAGCGATTCCGTCACCGCGCCGCCAAAGGGCGACGGTGCATGGTCGGGCAACAAGCCGGTGTTGTGAAAACCAAGGCCGGCAGCCATTTTCTGGGTGTAGGGATGATGGGTCATTTGCTTGATCGTGACCCCCTGATATCCCAGCGCCTGCGCATGGATCAGCAACTGTCGACTCAGTTGCGTGGCGACGTTTTGCCCACGGATCTGCGGATCCACCACGCTCAGTGCCAGTTCGGCGAGGGACGATTCTTTGTCGAGAATCAATGTGGAATGCCCAGCCACTTGACCGTTCGCCACCGCCACCAACGAGTGCCAGCGGCCGTCGGCATGGTTCTGGCTGATCATCCGGGGCAGATACACATGCGGCTGGGCGTAATGGTCGCCGTAGATCTTTCTGAACAGGCGACTGACCGCCGGAGCGTCACTGGTGCGGTAGCCTCGCAGGGTGATCGCTTCCATCAGCAAGGCTCCTGGCCAGTGCCGTTGTAGACGCGCCGATCGAGCACACGTTGACGCTTGCCGGAGCGTGGATGGCGTGCCAGTTCCTGAACCTTGCAGCAGCGAATCCGCAATACCAGCAGGTGATCGGCGCTCAGTTGCTTGATCAACGGATAGTCTTCGATCAATGCACTGTGCAGCGTCTGGTCGGCCTCAGCGTTCGCAGGTGTCAGGGCGTCCGGCGCCCAGTGCAGGCTCAGGATATCCATGGCGCCGTCCTGCTCGATCACCAGTTGCCAATCATCGCTGCCGGTGACGCGCCATACGGTGTCGCCGATCGATTGCGGCAGCAGGTTCAGAATGCCCACCCGCACGCGCTGGCTGTCGGCGCAGCGGCCCATCAACGCGAACTTGCGCCGGGGCGTTCCCGACGGCTCACGCCAGCAAGCACGATCGCCCACCGGGTAGCGGATCAGCGGCATCAAACGGCGCGTGAGATTGGTCATCACCAGGCGCCCGACCCGGTCGCATTCATCAATCACTTCACCGGTGTGCTCGTCGAGAATTTCCAGCACACCGTGACTTTCGGGGATCCGATGCTCGCCCAGGGCACAGTCACGATGGCTGGCGCCAATGAATCCGGCATCGACACTGGCGTAGCCGATGGAGGCCACCCGGGCCTGGGGAAACACTCGCGCCAGCCGCTGCAACTGAGCATCAAACAGGCTTTCACCGGCGTAGAGCAGGGTGGTGACTTCCTTCAGAACCCGGCCGTGTTGTTCTAGCCATGCTGCGAAGGTCAACAGGTGCGCAGGCACGCCGGCCAGGACATTGATCCGGTGCCGGGCAATCGCATCGGCCAGGACACTTGGGTCGATATGGCCGGTGAAGGGAAACTCGATAACCTCCGTTTGTACATGCGCCAGCGCATCGTGGGTAAAGATGAAACTGGCATACAGGTCGCCGACGAAAAACAGGTTGGCGACGCGGTCGCCGTTGCTCAACTGCGAGCCGAGACTGCGACCGAAGTCCGCCACCAGCGTCTGCCATTCCTCGCGCCGGAACAGTGAAAACTTGCCGTCACTGGTAGTTCCTCCCGTTTTGAGGATCAGCGCGTCATTCAAAGGCGCCGTCATGACGGGCCAGTGGTCGAGGTCATGACTGCCTTTCCAGTAAGCAACGGGGTCAATCACCGGCAATTGTTCCAGCGATGTGACGGGCAGGGAAACGTCGGCGAAGTGGTTCGCATAAAAGCCCGAATGCTCTCGTGCAAACGTGACCAGTTCTTGCAGTTCAAACCCTGTGTTCATGAGCGGCTCCTTGCCTGTTTGCGCGGGGACCGACACCCCGATTGTCGATCAGCAGCGGTGTCTTGCCGCTGTGTTTGTTACGGGTAAATCCGTCGCTGCGGCAGACCTCCACGTCCACGGTCAGAAGACCCGTCTGGATGAGCGTGGCCAGCGTCGGATACTCCAGCAGGCGACGCTGAACATCATCGGGTTGCCGTGGACTGCGAAAGCGCATGCGCTCGAGTCCGTCGGGGGCATGTTCGAGGATCAGCTGGAACTCGCTCTGCAGGTGCTCCGCCAGTAGCGCCAGGCAGATGAAGTCCGTGCCGATGCGCATCAACCTGCCGTGACGTTGCAGCAGTTCGAAACGCGGCGTGGGCAGCCCGCAGTCACACAGACCCGGAATCCAGCGACCGCTGTCTCCGACGTCGTAGCGCTGCACGTCCTGCCCTTCACGTTCGATGGAGGTGAACACCAGACGCCCGGTTTCACCGCCGATCACCGGCCGATCGGCCTCGAATTCGACGATTTCCAGGTGCTGGATATCGCTCATCAGATGAAACACGCCATCGCCGGTGGCCGGGCAGGCATGGCCGAGCGGCCCGGCGTCGACACTGCCGTAAACGGCCGATCGGATCAGCCCGACGCCACAGTCGCGCATCAGCGCGAGGCTTTGTTCACCGGGGTGTTCGCCGCCGAGGAAGACCTTTTCGATCCCGCCATATTCGCGCAGCCGTGCCTGCTCATTGAGGAACAGACGGTTCAGGGTGCTGGGCATGCCGACCAGCACGGTGACGCGTCGGTCGATGATTATCTGCGCGATCTCGCGGTAATCGTCATCGGCCGGCGCGCCCATCGGCAGGTGCGTGGTCCCCAACATTTCCAGCACTTTGGAAAAACTGAAGAAACCGCCATACAGCCCGCCACTGAAGAACAGGTTCATCACCCGGTCGCGGCTCGGGTCGAGACCCGCCGCGAACAAACCGTCGGCGGTGGCGCGCATCTGTCGCTCAAAATCGCGGTAGCTGTAGCCGGCCAACGCCGGGGTGCCGCTGCTGCCGCCGGAGCGGAAGTACAAGCGGGCCGCCGGATGGATCGGGCGGGTGACAAAGGTGTCTTTGCTCATGATCGGCAAATCGGCCAGGCAGGGTGGTGTCGGCAGCGGATCAAGCGTGGCGCGGGTTATCAGCGCCGTGGCCGGCAGGCTGACCGACACGCGCCGGCTCAAGCGTTGCAAGGCATACACACCGTCGTGGGGTTCGCCTTCGTAGCCGTCGTGAATCAATTGCACCGGGGTAACCCGTGTAACGCCCGCAGCGATCAGCGTTTGAGCCAGTTCGGCCATTTCGTGTTCGGCACACATCAGCGCGGCGCTTTGCAGCACGTTTCGCCAAGGCAAGAGCACCTCGCAGGCTTGCGAGCGCGACAGGGGTTTAAGCAACAGGCTGCGAAACAGCGGCGAGGGGCCGAGTGTCTGGTCGTGGCTCCAGATGACGCGCCAGTCCGGTGTTTGCCAGACCTGACCGCTGACACCGGCAAAGCTGTGTGCCAGTCGCGCCATCGCCGTGCGGGTGGTGATTTCCGAGGCCTCCTGAATCGACGGCAACAGGGCTGGCCAGTGTCGGGCGCGGCGTTCGAACGCCTCGGCAAGGCCCTCGCCGATTGAACGCAAAGTGTTTTCATCGTCACTGTCTACCAGCAGCCATTGCGGGCTGGAGCAGGCCTGCTGATCGAGGCGGCAGACTTCATCGGCCACGGCGTCCAGGGCTTGCGGCGTGACCGCTGCCGGTGTCAGGTAGATGAAGCTGATGCGGTGGCCCCAGTCGATCCAGCGACAGCCGGGCGCCAGTTGCTGGCGGATGGCTTGCAGTGCTGATTCACCGCCCCACGCTGAAACGCCGTTGGCCTGTTGGCACAGTTGACCGATCTGGGCCGTGCTGGCCGGAACGACGGCGACATGCGCGGCGATCTGGCCGGTCGCATCGCACTGCGCCAATTCATGAAGTAATTGCGCCGTCACACCCTGATCGCTGCTGCTGGGGCGCAACCAGTTGACGTTGCCGGCCAGCAGGCCTTCGATCACCGCACAGAAAGCCAGCAGCGGCGCATTGCCGGGGGTGATGTGGACCACCAGGCCCAGCGGGCTCCAGCGTTCAAAGCGTGACTGGCGATAGTCGAGGCGACGCAGGCTGCCCGGTTGCTCGCCGAGCTCGCGCTCAAGCTTGCACCGAAGGCCAGCGGGTTGGCAGAACTCGATCAGTGACTGACGTTGCTCGGCATCGATGGGCAATGCCCTGTGCGGGTCTTGCAGACGTTCGGCAAAAGTGGCTGCTGCGCCAAGCACAGTCGACGTGTCGAGCGCCGTGGCCAACCGTTGTGGCAAATCCGGATAAAGTTGTTCCAGCGCGAATTCCAGAGTGCAATCGTTGTGAAGCTTTCCGTTGATCAGGTACATATCAATACTTCCCCAGCAGTTCAGAGGCGGCCAGGGCGCAGCTTCGACCGGCCGTGGTGGCGGCGCGGCCATGCAGTTCGAACCAGTCGCCGGTCAGCCCGCAGTCGCAACTGGCGCCTGGATGCAGGGTGGCAAGATCGCTCATGACCACCGCGTGCGCGGGGCTCGATGAGATGTAAGGCGAGACAAAGCTCAGCAAGCCCTGACGACCGTAAGGCTGAACCGTAAAGTCAGCGGGATGGCGCACGAAAACCTTCGAATAGACCGGTACATGGAAACGGTGCTGAGCACACTCTAGATAAGGCACCGCATGCTCGACGGCGCCGTAGCCGTCACGGCAGCGGGACATCTCGATGCCCAATTGGCGGTGAATGCGCTCGTACAGTTGCTGGCGGGGAATCTCTTGCGCCGCGTGGGTTTTCCAGCCGCCGCCAAACAGCGTCAACGAGCCTTGCGCCAGTTGCAGATCAGCCATCCCGGTCGCCTGCATGCGTTGCAGGGTCTGCCAGAGAAACGCCGGGAAGCCGAAGATCCGCACCGGCAAACCTTCTTCGGCGAAGGACTGCAATGCAGCGATCACGCCAAAGCCGTCGAATTCATGACCACCGCCCGTACGGCGCAGTGCGTAGGCCACACGATTGATGGGGGCGAAGCGGCATAGAAACTGATCGGTGAATGACGTTCCCAGGCTGATGCTGCCCTCGGGTTCATAGCTCAGCAGCAGGTAGTTGCACGGAGTGTGCGGGGTGTCCCAGTCATAGTGCTGGAAAATCCGCTCGACCATGTTCTGGGCCGCCCCCAGGCTGCGTTCGTCGTAACGCATGCGGCTTTTCTCGCCACTGGTGCCGGAGGAGGTGAGTTCCAGCGCGTCCATCCCGGTGGGGCTGAGCAGGACCTGGCGCTTGAAATAACTGGCGAAGATCGGCGGAAGGCGTGACCAGTCATCTAAGTGGTCCAGGTCACCTGCGTTCAGGCCGTTGGCATTCAACCAGTGTTCGTATCCCGGAGTGTGCTGGCTGTGAAACCGGCTGATTTCGGCCATGGCCTGGTTAAACAGTCCGTCCGGCACGGAATCCGGGCAATAGGGTTGCGTCAACGCGCAGAGCGCGTCGCTGTGGGGGAAGTGAATCATCAGGCGTCCTTGTCGTTATGTTGAAGAGGCGGAATCTGCCGGGACGTGTGGCAGAAACCGGTACAGCAGGGGCAGGCTGAGCAGACCGCCCAGTGCCGCCCAGAGGGCGAAGGATTCGAGACGGGTGCCACCTCCGATGGCGGCAATCAGCGAACCACCTATCCCCATCACGGCAATCGAGATCATGCCGATTGCTGCAGACACCAGGCCTTTACTGTCATCGCTGGAAAACAGTGCCAGCCGGTACAGCGCGGCGTTGCTCATACCCAGCCCCACGGCATACAGCGCAAGACCGGTCATCAATCCGGCAAGCGAAAGGCTGGTCACCGCGGTGGCGATCAGGGTCAGCAAACCCAGGCAGAACGGCCAGAGCGCCAGACGAATCAGTTGCGGCAGATCCCGCAAGGCCAGCAGTCGATCAAGGATCAGATTGCCGACAATGACTGCCGAGAACACCGGAATCTGCCACAGCGCATATTCGCGCGTGGTCAGTCCCAGTAACTGGACGAGCAGCAGCGGCGCCAGTCCGATCCAGGCAATCAGCGGCAGGCTCATCAAACCCAGCGCCAGGCAGATGCCGACAAACCGGTGATTGCGCAGCAGTGCAAGGTAGCGACTGCTGATCTGGCGAAATGAGAAAGGAATCGGTGCTTGTTGACTACCATCGTGGCGCAAAACGCCGATCGTCTCTGGCATGCAGACATGCAGTCCGATCCAGGTCAGTGCCGCGATCAGGCCCAGACCGAGAAACAACTCGCGCCAGCTCAGCCACTCCAGCAGCAGACTGCCGAGCAGCGGGCCGAGCAGGGGCGAAAGCAGGGCGACATTGCCCAGCAGCGCCATCAGGCGGACCGCATCGGCCTCGCAGAAGACTTCCTGAAGCGCGGGGTAACTGACC
The DNA here is from genome assembly GCF_022496685.1 of Pseudomonas sp. B707. Taxonomy (NCBI): domain Bacteria; kingdom Pseudomonadati; phylum Pseudomonadota; class Gammaproteobacteria; order Pseudomonadales; family Pseudomonadaceae; genus Pseudomonas; species Pseudomonas sp. B707. The sequence goes on from NZ_WTVE01000033.1 coordinate 67,396, forward strand.
GCTACGACAAACCCCAGGCCCATGCCTTGCAACAGGCGCAGGGCGTTGAACACTTCGATGCCGGGCGTGGCGACAGCCGCCGCACAGGTCACGCCGAACAGCGCACAACCGCCCAGCAGCAGCGGGCGCCGGCCGAACCGGTCGGACAGCGGCCCGATCAGCCATTGCAGGCAGACACCGCCGATCAGGTAAAGATTGAACGCGTTGGGGATGTGAGCGGCATCGGCTTCGAGATCCCGGGTGACGGTCAGCATGGCCGGCATGACCATGTCACTGGCCATGTAGGTCAGCCATTCGAACAGCGTGATGGCCAGACAGAAGCCGAGCGCCCGGCGCGGCGGGAGGTTGATGAGAGTTCTTTGCATGCGCTTCCTGGACAGTTGAGAGGGAGCGCAAAGGGTAGGGAGGGGAAGTCATTGTTCCTACGTCGTTGGTGTGACGGTCTGTGACTTCGTTATGCGTGATGTTGCAGAGGGAGACTTTCTTGCTTGCACAGGTGAAGCGCCCTACAGCATTGATCGCCGATCGATAAAAAAAGCCCACATTCCTGTGGGCATTTTTCCTGACGCTTAAATCCGTTGTTGCATTTGAACGGACGGACGCTGGCATCCTTTCCGTGAGATGGCTTAACGATGGTAGTCGTAGCCCGGGCCAGGCCCATAGTGGCGATGATCGCCATGCCAGCCGCCGTGGGGAAAGATGATGCAGCCGCTCAGGGTGAGCAGTGCAAGGACAGGAATCAGCCAGGTGATTCGACGCAGCATTTCAAGGATCCTCATGGTTGACGCCGTTTGAAGCCAAAGCTCTTCATCGGCTGTAACATGAGACCCCGTTTACCGCGGCGCATCCCCGTCAAACGGTATGTGCATGGCATCAACGCCGATACAAACCCGATACATTCCAACGGTTCAGGAACCTGTAATGACCCATAAGCAACGCTTGATATATTCGATTCTGATCGCCGTCGCCGTACTGCTGATCATGCTCGGCCTGTCCTGGCTGCAAAACGCCGGCAAGCTCAGCGAGCAAACGTTCCAGTACATCGCCATCGGTGTGGCGGTGGTGGTCGTGGTGATCAACGGCGTGATGCGCCGCAAGGTCAAGCCCTGACGGCGTCTGCCGGGTGCTTCAATCGTTGTTGAGCACCGCGGCAGCCTGAGGATGGAGGCTGTAGCTCTTGTCGTCGTTGAACGTGATCACGCCTTCGGCACACAGACGCTTGAGCACTTCACGAACGCTGAGGAAGGACAACGGAATGTCCAGATCCAGCAGTTGGCTATGCACGCCACGCACACCCAGACGCCGGTCATCCTCGGCGGCGACCAGCAGGGTGTCGATGACTTTGAGGCGAATCAGACTGGTGCGCAGGCCGAAGCTTTTGAGCAGCAAACGGATGCGCTCATTGCCGTGACGCTCGACCCGTTGCCCGAATACGTCGACGTGCGAACCCATGGGCGCTCCTTGTGGGGTCTGGCTACCTTCCGATGGTAGGGGTGGGTTGTACATGCGATTACTCCTTTCAGAGCCTGATCAGGAAAGGTTTTTTGTGCTCTCTCTAAACAAGACGTTTCAGCTCGACAAATCATGAAGCGAAAAATGTAGAAAATTTGTCGTCGTTTCGTCTTTTCCCCGTGATTACGGTTCGAGACGGATGTGTGGCCGACTAAATTTTTTTTCCGCGGCTTCGTTTTCTGGACAGGCTCATTGCGCGTGACGCGTGGGTGATTTCAGAGCGAGCCGGGCCCGACGTGTTCACGGTGGCGGGCGGTTCGCTCTTCGGCATTTCGATCAGGAGCGAGCGTGACTATTTCCAGGCAATTCACCGGACTGACCCTTGCCGGCCTGTTTCTCGGGCTGAGTCTGTCGGCGCAGGCATTCAGCCCTTCCGGCCAGACCGGCGCCGATATCCGTCGCACAGGTTTTGGCGTACCGCACATCCGCGCGGAAAACGAACGTGGTCTCGGGTTCGGCATCGGTTATGCCTATGCGCAGGACAACCTGTGCCTGCTGGCCAACGAGATCGTGACAGTCAACGGCGAGCGGTCGCGGTACTTCGGGCCGGAGCAACTGACCGTCGAAGAGCGCGAGAACCGCGTCAGCGACGTGTTCTTCCAGTGGCTCAACACGCCGCAGGCCGTGAATGCCTTCTGGCAGGCGCAACCGGTGGAAGTGCGTGATCTGGTGGAAGGTTATGCCGCCGGCTACAACCGTTACCTGGCCGAGCGTCGCCAGCAAGGCTTGCCGCAACAGTGCCAGGGTGAATGGGTGCGCGACATCGCTGCCGAAGACCTGGTGAAGCTGACCCGTCGCCTGCTGGTCGAGGGCGGAGTCGGTCAGTTCGCCGAAGCCTTGGCAGGTGCTACACCCCCGCAGTCCACTGCGCAGATTGAAAACGATGCGCGTGCTTACCAATTGGCGGACACGCGTCTGCAACGCTTCGCGCTCGACCGTGGCAGCAATGCGGTGGCGGTCGGCAGCGAGCGTTCGTTCAATGGCCGCGGGATGCTGCTGGCCAACCCGCATTTTCCGTGGGTCGGCGGCATGCGCTTCTATCAGATGCACCTGACCATTCCTGGCAAACTGGATGTGATGGGCGCGGCGCTGCCGGGCCTGCCGATGATCAACATCGGTTTCAACCAGCACCTGGCCTGGACCCACACCGTCGACTCGTCCAAGCATTTCACGCTTTATCGCCTGCAACTCGATCCGAAGGATCCGACCCGTTACCTGCTCGACGGCCAGTCCCTGCCGATGAACAAGCAGACGGTCACGGTGCAGGTCAAACAGGCGGACGGGCAGGTCGTGCCAGTACAGCGGGATGTCTACAGTTCGCAGTTCGGCCCGATCGTGCAGTGGCCCGGCAAGCTCGACTGGAACAATCAGTACGCCTATAGCCTGCGCGATGCCAACCTCGACAACGACCGGGTGCTGAAACAGTGGTACGCCATGAACCGCGCCGGCAATCTCAAGGATCTGCAGGATTCGGTGCATACCATCCAGGGCATCCCGTGGGTCAACACCCTGGCTGTGGATGACAAGGGCCAGACGCTGTACATGAACCTGTCGGTGGTGCCGAATGTCAGTGCCGACAAACTGGCCAGGTGCAGCGACCCGCGTATGGGCCTGCAAATGATCGTGCTCGACGGCTCCAGCAGCGCCTGCGCCTGGGACATCGACCCGCAAGCCGCACAGAAGGGCATTTACGCGTCCAGCCAACTGCCGCAGCTGTTGCGCAAGGACTTCGTCCAGCACTCCAACGACTCGGCGTGGCTGGCCAACCCGGCGCAACCGCTGACCGGCTTCTCGCCGCTGATCAGTCAGGACGGCCAGCCTCTGGGCCTGCGCTCGCGCTTTGCGCTGGATCGTCTGGCGACCCTGAGCAAGAAAGGCCCGGTGTCGGTGCAGGACCTGCAACACATGGTGATGGACGATCAGGTGTTCCTGGCGACTCAGGTGGTGCCGGATCTGTTGAAGTTCTGTGCTTCCCAGCCTGAGGCAGCGCTGAAATCGGTGTGCAGCAGTCTGAAAGCGTGGGACGGCCGGGCGAATCTGGAGTCGGGCATCGGGCTGGTGCATTTCCAGAGCATCATGCAAGCGATGCAGGAATCGCCGCAGGCCTGGCGTGTGGCGTTCGATCCGAAGGATGCGCAACACACCCCGCGCGGACTGGCCATTGAAAAGCCCGAAGTGGCCAAGGCACTGCGCGAGGCCATGCTGGCGTCGGCCGAGTCCGCCACCAAAATGGGCCTGACCGAGAAAACCCGTTGGGGCGATGTGCAGGTGGTCAGCAGTGGCGGTCAGCAAACGCCGATCCACGGTGGCCCGGGCACGCTGGGCATCTACAACGCGATCCAGAGCGTGCCCCGTGAAAACGGCAAGCTGGAAGTGGTCAGTGGCACCAGTTACCTGCAAGTCGTGACGTTCGACGACAAGGGGCCGCATGCCCAGGGTTTGCTGGCGTTCTCGCTGTCCAGTGATCCGGCGTCGAAGTATTCCCGCGACCAGACCGAGGCGTTCTCGAAGAAACAGTGGAGCGTGTTGCCATTCACCGAGCAGCAGATCAAGGCAGATCCGCAGTATCAGGTGCAGACCGTGCGTGATGATCTGGAAAAGGCGGGGAAAGTCGCGGCGCAGTAATCAGCTGTTCAACCCGTCGATAACCGCAAAAGCAGAAGGCCGCTCCCTCACGGGACCGGCCTTCAGTTTTTTGGCGGTTGCTGCGGCATCGGGTTGATCACCGGGTTGCCGTCCTTGTTGCGGGTCAGGAACACCGGCAGCACCTTGGGCATCGAGCCGGCGAAGCTGTTCAGCTCCTTGATGTTGTAAATGCCGCCGACCCGGATCGATCCGGTCGCGCTATCGGCAAGCATCAGAGGTTTGTCCAGGTAACGGTTGATCAACGGCAGCGCGTCGTTCAGCGCCAGGTTGTCGAGTACCAGTTTGCCGTTGCGCCAGGCCAGCGAGTTGTCGCTGGCATAGGTCTGGCTTATTTGCGGCATGAAGTCGCCGTGTCGGTAGCGAGCCTGCATCGAAGGGCCGAGGCGCAAGCCATCGCCTGGCAGCTGAGCGTTGCTGGTGACCAGTACCGAACCTTCGATCAAGTTGACCTTCACCTGATCCTCATACATCCAGACGTTGAAACGGGTGCCAGTGACGCGAATCCTGCCTTCTGCAGCCCTGACGACGAAAGGGTGGCTCAGGTCATGGCTGACTTCAAAGAAGGCCTCACCCTTTTTCAGGGTGACGCGACGCTCGTCCTTGTAATTGCTGTAGGTCAGTTCGGTGTTGAGGTTCAGCTCGACCTGACTGCCGTCGCCCAAAGTGACGTGGCGCACATTGTCGGTGGCGGCGAAGTGCTGATAGCTGTTGGGCAGCCACCCCAGATTCCACCCGGTCCAGGCCGCCAGCGGGAGCGCCAGCGCGCAAACGGAGGCGGCCACCGCGTATTGGCGCCACGTCCGGGCCGGCGGAGTGATCGGTATGACTACCGCAGGTTCCGGGCGTGGCAAATGTTCGGCGACATCCCAGATCTCCAGCATCGCCTCATATTCGAACGCGTGAAGCGGGTGCGCATCGCGCCACTGGTCGAACGCCTGCCGCTCTTCAGCGGTGCAATCGACGGCGTGCAGACGCATGCACCAATGCGCGGCGGCATCGGTGATCGCATCGTATTCGGCTTCCGAGAGGGTGTTCTGGGTCATTGACTCATCCTGATTTCCCGCATTCTAACCTCGGGGGGGAGGTGCCGAGAACAACCGTCATGGCAATTACCCATCAAACGTGGAACTTTTTTTCGCTCAGACGCCCCAAAAACCAGGACGTTTCGTGAACATTAACCACAAATGGAGTGAAAAAATGATCAAAAGAACCTTGGCCGCTTTCGTCGCCACCGCCAGTCTTCTGAGTGCAGGCGCGGCACTGGCTGACCGTCCTGGCGCAGGATGGATCACCATCGAGAAGGCCATCGAGGTCGTCAAGACCAAGGCCGGTTATGTCGAGGTCTACGAGATCGAGGCCGACAATGACGGCTATTGGAAAGGGGAAGGGCGCAAGGCTGACGGTGTGGTGTACGAATTCCGCATCGACGGCGCTTCGGGCAACGTCCTGCGTGACCAGAAGGACTGAGTCTCACGGTTGTCGAGCAATGCGCAGGTGTCGAGCCTGCGCATTTTTTTTGCGGATCAGACGGTAGGGACAGGATCCAGCTGGCGGCCGACTTCGCAGATCAGCAGCGCAATCGAGTCGGCATTGTGCAAGATGACGCCGACACGGGCATCCGATGACTGCTGATCCATGAACGCATTGCGCGCCTCGTTCATTGTCGTACTGTTCGTTTGCTTGAAAATTTCCGCAGCCGTGGTCTCTTTTTCGGGAATTCTGTCAAAGTCGATCCAGATCGCGCGATCCGGATTCCATTCCGCAAACAGTTGTGCCCGGGGTGTGGCCAGTGACAGCGCCATTCTCCGTTCGTCCTGCAACGACCGGAGCAACTTCGCACCGTCGGGTGTCACCGCCGATATCAGGTCACAGAAAGGCTCACGCCCGCGTACGGTTGCGATATCCCAGGCGTTGCTCAGTTGATGGGCGAGTTCGTGGATCAGGGTTTCGGCTTGCGCATGGCCGTCAATATCAAACCCTTGAGCAACGACGGGGACGTAGTCACCCAGGTCCTGGTCAAAAAAGTGCTGGGTGAAATGGACCTTGTTCTGCAGATCGCCATCGAGGACAAACGCAATCACGTCGTGGAACCAGTTGGTCGAACCGACGATGAACCGGTCGGTGTTGAGCAAATCATCAGCGGGATCTACCAGGGCGTTACAGATCGGCAAGATCGCGGTTTTTATCCTGGCCAGGATCTGCGTTGTGAGGCGCGGGACATCAAAAAACTCCATGAGAAACCGATTGACCCGTCCACCGGGCACAGCGGTTATGTCCAGAATCGCCAGGTTGTGCAGGCAGTTGAACGCATAATCCCGGGCCAGCCCCACTGCGTGCCCGAGTACCCGCGCTTTTTCAGGGTAGCGTCGAGTGATTTCTTCCATGCCGTGCGCTTCGATGTTGAGCATCGTGCGGCGCAGGCGCGTGTATTTGTTGTGCTCCAGCATTCTGGAGAAGGCTTTGCCGAAATGAACGGTCTGGCCGTGCGCGATCTGTACCATCCGCGAACCGTTTTTCAATAGCAACGGGCCGCGTTCCTCAGCTTTGGCCAATTGCCAGGCCGAACCCTGCTTGACGACCCGGTAGACCTTGCCATCAACGGCCGCATAGCTGCGGTTGTTCGCGGCGTTCTGATAGACGCCCTGAGCCGCGCTGTACGTGAGGTCCTTGAGCGCGACATCCTTCGCCTCGAAAGGCTGCAGGCGTGTGCGTTGTGGCGAGGTGGTTTCGATCTCGGCCAAGGTCGGTGCAATCGGTTTTTCGACTTTTCCAGTGCCGGTTGCGAGCGTCTGTTCGCCGACCTCGGCGCTCACTGCGCTTTCGGCCGACATTTCCGGCAAAAGGCCGACAAGCACCATCTGCTCCGCGCCGTCGATAAAAGATTTCAGTGCTCTTTTCCAATGATGATTCTGCAGGGCTTCGGCCGAGTCCTTGAATTCGTCGTAGGCTTGCCAGAGAAAGCGCCCATAGGCGAGTTTGCCTTGCAACATGTCCGTGACCTGTTTGATCTCGTCACTGAACAGGACTTTGGCGTTGTCCCAGTCGGATTGCCCGTCGCTGTCTTTCTGCGACCCGAGCATTTGTTTCAACACATCGAGGTTGTCCTGAAACAGCCGCTCCAGCAGGTTGCCCCCGATCGGGCGGTAATCGAGTGTTACTTCACTGGTCTGGCCGAGGGTGTCGGCGAACAGGCTGCGAAATGTTGCGCGTTGTGTGGGTGGCAGACGACGGAACAACAGGTTCTGCAGCAGCCCCGGAATATTAAGGGCGGCGATCAGACCCTGTTCATCGGGGAATTCGTGAAAGGCCTGCTCCGCATACGGGGTATAAAGCACTAACGGGCCTTTGTGCCCGGTACCGGGAGCCAGCACATACAGTCCACATGCTTCGACGGCGTTGGCCTTTTCCGTCTTGATCAATGACAGCGGACACACGATCGCGTGTGTCCCGGCGACGGCGTCGCGGGCGATGGCATCCGGCATGTCCAGTACCTGGCGGATGTAACTGAAGGCTTTCTCGGACAAATGCTGCTGAAGTTTCAGTGCATGAGCGTGTTGCAGCAATTGCCAGGGCACCTGGCGGAAAAAAAACTGCTGCCGGGCCATACCCGCCACTGATGTCGTCGATAGCGCCTCACGGACCTTGTCGCTGTAGGTGGTCGGTATCGCCAGGGACAGCAGCAGTTGTGTCACGGCGCTTTGGTTCAGCCCGTCCGGAAGGACCTGGGTGGTTCTCGAGGTGACCTTGAAACCGGTGCCCTGGGCGATGTTGATGTGATTGAGGGCAAACTCGACCAGGTTTCTGGCGGGCCCGGCCAGCGCCAGATTGGGCGTTATCTGAATGTGCCGGGGATTGAGCCCGCTCTTGGGGAATCGACTGTCGAGCAGTGATTTCAAGGTCTGCTCGACATGGCTGACCAGCGTCGGCACGCCTGTCAGGTAGTCCTTGTCGTCGACGACACTCTGGCGCCACTGCTCCATGAGTTCTACGTGCAGTTTCTGTTCCGCGTTCGCTGCCATGCCCAGCCACGCCGGGTAGGTCTGTTGTGTGGCAATGGCCCGGGCATGGGCCGTCGCCAGTTTGAGGTTGGTGTGAAAAGCCTGATTGCGCAGTTTCGTCAGAGCATTGTTGCGCCTGACGGGATCTTTCACGCGGGTGCGCACCTGCTCGCAGCGCCCGAGAAAATGCTCGATGGCCGATTGCACGCGATTGTGCAGCACGTTGTGTTCGATGATTTGAAATGCCCCAAGGGTGTAGCGCTGGTGGGGCTGAAACTGCGCGGGCAGCAGGTTTTCCAGTAACGACAGACGTTGCACGCTGTGCAGCAGCCGCTGATCGAGCATGCGCCGTGCAGCGGCGACAGTGTCGAACACTTCAATGCCCAGCGCGGGCGTCCAGATCACTGCCCGCCCTGAGTGACTGGCGTCCAGGCCGCCGCGCTCGGTCATCAGCAGGCAGTGGGCGAGCGGCAGTAGATCCTGCTGACCGGAAGACTCAAGGCTGAGTGTATAGGCATCGGGGCGAAAGCCCTCGAGGGAGTGCCGCAACGCACGGGTCGGCTGATCAGCGTTGATCACGGTGTTGACAATTGCCTGTACGGAGGCCGACAGGCTGTCGCCCAGCACCCGCAACCGGGCTTCGCCGGTGACACCGATAAACCATGCATGAGCAAGCATTGACTTCAGGCTTTCGAGAAACGGCCGTTGGGCCTCCTGATGCGCCATGGGTTGTGTTTCGAGCATCGCGACAAGCGGGCCCTCGACGCTGCTGAATGTCTTGATTGACGCGCGCGCCTTGTCTGCCAGTACCTGAGAGGGTTGCTGGTTGCCTGCCAGCACCGGATGCGTGCTCCATCGACCTGCACTGTCCAGCGCCACCAAACGCTCATGAATCATCGAGCGGATGTCCAGGCTCTTGTCGAACAGGGCCTGCAGATTCACCGCGCCATCGCTGTGGCGAAACACTTGCAAGGCGTATTCGATGTTTTGCCGCTGCTTGGTGATGATCAATTCGAAGAGGATCTTGAAGATTTCTCCGATGATCCGGTCTCCCGACACCTGCGGCTGGTCGAAACCCAGAAACCGGTTGCGCTCGTCAAGGCTGAGCAGGCCGTAGAGTTCGTCTTCGTGGCCCTTGGCAATGAACTTGCTCTGCAACGTCTGTTTCAGGTCTTTGTAGTCGGTGAGAACTTGCAGGCCCTGCACCGGCGTGTAAAGAAATGCCTGGCTTGCGCTGATCATCAGCGACCCCGCCAGTTCGACGTAGTTGGCTTCGTGCTCCCAGAGCCGCACGGTTTCGGTGAGAGGGCGTTGCGGGCCTTGCGCGTCGTGCGTTATCAGCTGATGCAGTGCGTTGAACTGTGTTGCATCGAGAATGCCGATTTCGCGTTTGACCATCCATTCGCTGCGTGCCTGGTCTTGCAGCACGTCGGCGAAGAACGTGCGGCGCGGCGCGCCGTCTGCAGATGCCGCATTCCAATAGTGTTCCAGTTGCCGGAAAAGCAGCGCTGGCAACATGCCGGACGCGCTTTTGACAGCCTCTTCCCATTGCGCTTGATCGCCTTTGGTGACCGATCTGCCTGGGTTGCTGAACTCCCGCAGTGCGGCGGTCGGCCACTGTTGATGCCGGTAATGCAACAGCACCGCATCGCTCAGGCTCATGGAGTCGAGCCAGTGTCTGGTCGGCGTCGCGGCATCGGCGCCGGTGGCATCGTCCAGGGTGTAGAAACCGACACGAGTACGGTTTTGCTGCAGGCTGCCGAAATGCGACTTGAGCAATTCATCCAGAATGCTTTCCAGCAGGTGATTGAGCGTCGGCAACTGCTCCAGCTCCGCACGCATGGCCTGCGCATTCAGAACTTGCCCCTGTTGGATGGCCGCGGTGTTTTCATCGAATACATCACCTTCGATGAGGCTGAACGACACCGTTATGTTTTCGGCATCGAACAGCCGCTTGCGTTGCGGCAACGACAGGAACGCAAACAGATTGGCCTGGTCGTCAGGATTGTTCAGTCGCTGCTCCAACTGTTGTTTCAAGTCGGCGCGGTCAGGGTACTTCTTGAGGCCGTCATACACGGTGTACAGGATCTGGGCTTTATTGACGGGCGTCTCGCCGAGAACGAACGCACCCGGCAACGGCAGCGGCATTCCCTTGCCAACATTGAGCAGGATGTGCTCGGCGCGCATGGCCGGGGTCTGCTGGCTGCGCAAGGCATGGGTGGACAGCTTTGCATGGGCGAGCCATCTGAATTCGTGTTCGGACAGACCGTGGGTCTTGCCCAGCTCGGTCCAGAGACCGGGGGAGTCAAGGACTTCGGGGAACAACAAGGGTTTGATGGGGGCAGACATGATCGAGTCTCGATGAGGGGCGCATGCTGGCAGGCGCCGATGGGTCGAGACGCAAGGCTAGGGCGGGTGACGGAGGCGAGGGTGGTAGATAAATACTGCGGGGTTGACAGGCAACCGGCCGGCCATGGTTAATCCTCTGGCGGGTTGTTCGTTCGCTGTTGTTCCCTCCAATAATTACTCTGGAGCTTCAGATGTCTGCGCCACACGATCATGCGGTCTCGTCCACGGTATCTCTGGACGAGCTGACTCAATTGCTGGAAAGGATTTTCACCCGTCACGGCACCTCCGCCGAAGTCGCCAGAACGCTGGCCGCCAATTGCGCGAATGCCGAGCGGGACGGTGCGCACAGTCACGGCGTATTCCGGATCCCCGGTTATGTCTCGACGCTCAACAGCGGCTGGGTCAACGGCAAGGCCGTGCCGAAAGTCGAGAATGTGGCTTCAGGATTCGTCAGCGTCGATGCCGGCAACGGTTTTGCCCAGCCTGCGCTGGCGGCGGCACGTGCGCTGCTGGTGGAAAAGGCCCGCAGTGCCGGGATCGCGGTGTTGGCGATCCGCAATTCCCATCACTTTGCCGCGCTGTGGCCGGACGTCGAGCCTTTCGCCGATGAAGGCCTGGTAGCGTTGAGCGTCGTCAACAGCATGACCTGCGTGGTGCCCCACGGTGCCGACCGGCCATTGTTCGGCACCAACCCGATCGCCTTCGCCGCGCCCCGGGCCGACGGTGCGCCGATCGTGTTCGACCTGGCCACCAGCGCCATCGCCCATGGCGACGTGCAGATCGCCGCGCGCAAGGGCGAGAAGCTGCCGGCGGGCATGGGTGTCGACAGCCTCGGCCAGCCGACCTGCGACCCGAAAGCGATTCTGGAAGGCGGCGCATTGCTGCCGTTTGGCGGGCACAAAGGCTCGGCGCTGTCGATGATGGTCGAGCTGCTGGCCGCCGCGCTGACCGGCGGCAATTTTTCGTTCGAGTTCGACTGGAAGAACCATCCGGGGGCCAAGACCCCGTGGACCGGTCAGTTGCTGATCGTGATCGACCCAAGCAAGACTGCCGGGCAAAGCTTTGCCGAACGCAGTCAGGAACTTGTGCGGCAGATGCACGGGGTCGGGCTCAAGCGTTTGCCGGGGGATCGGCGGCATTTGCAGCGGGCCAAGTCACTGGCCAAAGGAATCGAACTGGATCAACAGACCCTGTCGCAGTTGCGTGAACTGGCCGGCGAATGAGTGTGTGCCGGGCATGAAAAAGGCGAGCCCGAGGGCTCGCCTTTTTTGTTCGCGCTCAGCGGCGACCGAGCAGCAATCCGACCACCAGACCGAACCCGGCGGAAATCGCCACGGTCTGCCACGGGTGGCCGCCGATGTAGCTCTCGGTAGCGTCGACCGCCGGTTTGGTGCGGTCACGCACACTGGATACCGAATCCAGTGCCTGCTGCAATTTCAGGGCGATTTGTCCGCGCAGGGTTTCCGCTTCCTCGCCGACCAGTGAAGCACTGCTCTTGAGCAGTTTGTCCGACTCTTCGATCAGAGCCTGAAGTTCGCTGAACGCTTGATCCTTGATTTGGTCTTCAGCGGCTTGAACGGCGCTTTTGCGGGCCATTGGGTGACTCCTTGCAGGTGAATGGACAGTGAACAATGGAGTGTGGCGCGACTTGAAAAGTTGCAGCGATTTTCCATCCGGAGCAAAAACCAGCGTCAGAGGTTTCCGTCCAGCGTGTAAGATGTCGCCATTTGATGCAGCAGGTAATTCCCGATGAGTTTCAATCTGGCCGACAAATCCCTCGCAGAGCGCGCCGCGCTGGAAGATGAAAAATCCCGACTGTTCGAACTCTGGCAGAACAATCTGGGCAAAGCCAAGGGCGAAGCCGCGCGGTTGTTCGGCGAGCGCTCCAAACGCAAGGGCAAATGGGCCGAGTTCGTTCGCGCTGAACTGGACGGCATGTCGCCTCCGGAATTCGCCAACATGGTGCGCAGTGAAGTCAATCGCCTGATGGCGGCCAACAAGTAATCACTCGGCCCTGAAACTGGAGCCAATCGCTTCGCGCACCGTCAGCACCACCGGATCGATCTGGGTGCTGGTGCGCCAGCCCAGTTCGATCGGGTAACGCGGCAGCGCCAGCGGGCAGGGCAGCAGCGCCAGCCCGCTCATTGAAGCAATGGCCTGCGCGGCGTGGGTCGGAATGGTCGCCACCGCATCGCTGCCCTTGAGCAGATGGGGCAACGCCGCAAAATGCGTGGTCGAGGCGCAGACCCGGCGACTGCGGCCCAGCGCCGCCAGCCCTTCATCGGTGATCCCGATAAAACCGCCCGACGACACCAGAAGGTGCTCGCGGGTGACGAATTCCTCCAGATCGATCTGCTGCTGGCCCGGCGCAAGGCTCGCCGGATCCACCAGACACGCGTAACCCCCTTCACCCAACACCTGACGGCTGAGCAGCCGCTCGGCGAACCCGCCGGCGGTAATTGCCAAGTCGATGCTGCGTTCCATCAGTGCCCGGGCGACGATCTGGCTGTGGGTCTGGCGGAAAATCAGCCGCAGTTTTGGCGCACGACGGGCGATTTCCTCGATCAGTCGCCGGCCGTAAGCGATCTCGAAATCGTCCGATAGGCCCACGGTGACCGAGCGTCCTTCGTAGTGATTGGCCGTCGGGTCGACCATGGCCAGGCTTTGCCGACATTTATTCAGCGCATCGCTGACCACTGGTTTCAACTGGTTGGCCTTGAGCGTCGGCGCCAGTCCCCGGCCGGTGCGCACGAACAATTGATCGCCATACACCTCGCGCAACCGCCGTAAGGCCGCGCTGACCGCTGACTGGGTTACGCCCAGACGCAACGCCGCGCGGCTGGCACTGGATTCTTCATGCAGGGCTTCAAAGACTTTCAGCAGGTTGAGGTCGACGGTTGCGATATTCATCTGGCTCATATCATTCAGCAGTGGATTGGTCTTTATTCATGATCCCGTGGCGCCGGAGAATGAGCAACACCTGAACTTCACGGAGTGACCGCCATGCCCAAATCAATCGTTGCCGCCCTGCAGATCGGCGCCTTGCCCGGTGGCAAGGCTGAGACCCTGGAACAGATCCTGAGCTGGGAAACCGCGATCATCGAATCCGGCGCCGCGTTGGTGGTGATGCCCGAAGCGTTGCTCGGCGGTTACCCGAAGGGCGAGGGCTTCGGCACGCAATTGGGTTACCGCTTGCCGGAAGGCCGCGAGGCCTACGCCCGTTACTTCGCCAACGCTATCGATGTGCCCGGTGCGGAAACCGAAGCGCTGGCCGGTCTGTCGGCACGCACCGGGGCCAATCTGGTGATAGGCGTGATCGAACGGGCCGGCAGCACCTTGCACTGCACCGCGCTGTATTTCGACCCGCAGGCAGGACTCGTGGCCAAACACCGCAAGCTGATGCCTACCGGCACCGAACGGCTCATCTGGGGCAAGGGCGACGGTTCGACACTGCCGGTGCTCGACACTCAGGTCGGCAAACTCGGCGCCGTGATCTGCTGGGAAAACATGATGCCGCTGATGCGCACGGCGATGTACGCAAAAGGCATCGAGGTCTGGTGTGCCCCGACCGTGGACGAGCGCGAGATGTGGCAGGTGAGCATGCGCCACATCGCCCACGAAGGGCGCTGCTTTGTGGTCAGCGCCTGTCAGGTGCAGGCCTCACCGAATGAACTGGGCGTAGAGATCGCCAATTGGCCGGCGGACCGGCCGCTGATTGCCGGTGGCAGCGTGATTGTCGGGCCGATGGGCGACGTGCTGGCCGGGCCGTTGCGCGGCGAGGCCGGGTTGCTCACCGCCGAAATCGACACCGAAGAACTGGTGCGCGCCCGCTACGACTACGACGTGGTCGGCCACTATGCGCGGCCGGATGTGTTCGAGTTGAGCGTCGACGAGCGGGCCAAGCCAGGCGTGCGTTTCACGGTTTGACGGATTGTCGGCGCCGCCATTCTTCGCGGGTGATTTCCCAGATTTCCCGTGGGAAGCGGCCGCCGACGAAGTCGTCCTCATCGGTGCGAATCAAGCGCATGCCAGCGCGTTCCGAGAGCTTTCGCGAACCAAGGTTCGGTGCGGCTTTCGGCACGCGCATCAACGGTTGATCGAGGGTTTCGAACCAGTACCGGGTCACGGCTTCGCTGGCTTCGGTCATGAAGCCCTGACCCTGCCAGGCCGGGGCGAGCCAGAACCCACGGTGGTTGTCCGGCTCGTCCATCAGGCTGATGTTGCCGATCAATTGCTCTGGCGCCGATTTTAGGCGAATCGTCCAGTGCCACTCTTTGCCCGCTGAAATGGCAGGCAGCGCAATGTCACGCAGGTAGGTGAGGGCGCCGTCGTCCGGATAAGGCCAGGGCACGAAGACGTTCAGATAACGCACCACTTCCCAGTGGGGGAATTGCTGCTGGATGGCCTCGGCGTCCGCCAGTTCAAGTGGACGCAAGATCAGTCGTTCGGTGTACAGCGTGGGGATGTCTTCCATAAACCTGCGGCTTCCATGTTTCTGATAGTAAACGCTGCAGGCTACCGCATCTTTACCAGGTTGCGGCACTGGCTCTCGGCAGACTCAGCTTGCCGGTGTCGACAAAACGCATCGTGCCAAACAACCCGCCCGCAAGTTTGCCGCGCAGCACATAGGGCAGGTTGTCGAGGGTTTGCGTCTGGCTCAGGCCCAAGGTCTGGCGCAGCACCGAGAACGCGGAAATGCTCACCGGGACGCTGACGATGGTTTCGGAGAACCGTGGAATCGAGCCGCTCTGATCGCTAACGCCCGACGCCAGGGAGTGGCCGTTGACCTCCAGATCCAGCGCGATGCCGTTGTAGTCGATGGGCGTTTCGTTGGGGTTCTGCACCCGCAGCTTGATCGCGAAGCGCACTTCCAGATCCTGGCTCGGCAGCGGTTCGAGGCCGACCACGTTGATGTTCACCGGGTCGCGGTTGGGAAACAGCGCACAGGCGCTGAGGGAGAGCAGAAGCAGGGACAGGATGACGGCTTGGAGGCGGCGCATTGATGCTCTCTCATTGAAAAGGGGCTGAACCGTGGTCGGTATCAGCCCTTCTTTCATGGAGCGGACAGGATCAACGGTTCAACTGTGCGACAGCGGCCGTTGATGCGGGTTCAGCTTTGGCCGGCAGGTCGGGGTTTTCCATGACCTGAAGGATAGAGGCTTCCGGGTCGAAGTCATCTTCTTCCAGTTCGATGAATTCTTCCGGCAGGAAGATATTCAGCACGATGGCACACAGTGCACCGACGGTAATCGGCGATTCGAAGATGTTGCGCAGCGCCTGCGGCAGTTCGCGCAGCACTTCCGGCACGGCGGCGATGCCCAGGCCCATGCCGACTGAAATCGCCACGATCAGCATGTTGCGCCGATGCAGGCCGGCCTCGGCGAGGATCTTGATCCCGGCCACGGCTACGGTGCCGAACATCACCAGCTCTGCGCCGCCGAGCACCGGTTTCGGCATCAGTTGCAGCACCGCACCGATCATCGGGAACAGTCCCAGCAACACCAGCAGGCCGGCGATGAAGAACGCGACGTAACGGCTGGCGACGCCGGTGAGCTGGATCACCCCGTTGTTCTGGGCGAAAGTCACCATCGGCATGCTGTTGAAAACCGCCGCCATGGCCGAGTTGAGGCCATCGGCGAGCAGCCCGGACTTGATTCGGCGGATGTACAACGGGCCTTTGACCGGCTGACGGGAAATCATCGAGTTGGCGGTCAGGTCACCGGCAGCTTCCAGCGGCGACACCAGGAAAATCACCGCCACCGGCACAAACGCCACCCAGTCGAAGTTGAAACCGTACTTGAACGGCACCGGCACGCTCACCACCGGTACTTCGGGCAGATTGGCGAAATCCACGGTGCCCATCAGCCACGCCACCACGTAGCCGAGGGTCAGGCCGATGACGATCGCGCCCAGCCGCAGGAACGGCACGTCAACCCGGTTCAACACCACGATGGTGCCCAGCACCAGCGCCGCCAGAAACACATGGCTGGCCGCGCCCAGATCCGCCGCGCCGAAGCCGCCGGCAATGTCGGTCATCGCCACGTTGATCAGCGACAGGCCCATCAGGGTGATGATGGTGCCGGTGACCACCGGGGTGATCAGCATGCGCAACTTGCCGATAAACTGGCTCAGCACCACTTCGATGAAGGCGGCGAAGAAGCACACGCCGAAGATCGTCGAGAGGATTTCATCGGTGCCGCCGCCCCGGGCCTTGACCATGAAACCGGCGCTGAGAATCACGCTGATAAAGGAAAAACTGGTGCCTTGCAGGCACAGCAACCCCGAACCGACCGGGCCGAAACGCTTGGCCTGAACGAAGGTGCCGAGCCCCGAGACGAACAGCGCCATGCTGATCAGGTACGGAATTTCGCTCTGCAGACCGAGGGCGCCACCCATGATCAGGGTCGGGGTGATGATGCCGACGAAGCTGGCCAGCACGTGTTGCAGGGCGGCAAACACCGTTGCGGTGAAGTGCGGACGGTCATTGAGGCCGTAGATCAGATCGTTGTTGCGCGGGGCTTTTTCAGAGACGGTCATGGTGGTTTGCGTGCCGCAATGCGGGGCCGGGTCGGAAAATGGGTGCGCAGGATGCCGTAAGAGGGGAGCGAGGGCAACGCATTAAAACTGCCCAAAAGGTCAGGTTCGACCAAAGGCTGACAACAGGTCGTCTTCAAACGCCTTTTGTGCTTCTCCCGGCACCTGCGCCCGATGCCGGGCCAGATGGAACGCCACGTCAAAGCTCAACTCGCCTTCGCGCACCGGGCGCAACAGACCCTTTTCCTGCCATTGGCGGGCGTAATGGTTGGGCAGATAACCGACGTGCTTGCCGGACAGAATGAAGGCGAGGGTGCCTTCGACCTGTTCCGAACGGGCCGAGCAGACCTTGCCCTGGAACGGCTCGTCACTGCGCAGGAACCGGTAGGGGTGATCGACCCGGTCGCAGGCCTGCAACGCGGCGTCATCGGGAGCATCGTCGGTAAACAGCGGATGACCGGGGGCGCAATACAGATGCTGGGTTTCGCTGAACAGCTCGCGATAGTCGAACGCGCTCTGCACCTGGGAGAAATAACCGATGGCCAGGTCCAGCCGCTGTTGCAGCAACAGACGCTCCATTTCGCCGGGCATGGCGCTGATCAGTTCGATGCGCACTGATTCGTCCCGCTCGCGAAACCGCCGGATCGCATCCGCCACCCGTTGCAGCACCGACTGATCGACCGCTTCCGACAGACCCAGCCGCACTTCACCGATCAATCGTCCGGCGACGCCGTTGGATTGATGGCGGAAGGTTTCGATCGAATCGAACAGCGCCCGGGCGGCAATCAACAGCTGTTCGCCCTTGGGCGTCAGGCTGAAACCGGCCTTGCCACGGTTGCACACCCGATAGCCGAGACGGGTTTCAAGCTTGGCCATTTGCTGGCTGATGCTCGACTGGCTCAGGCCCAGTTCGCCTTGAGCAGCACTGAAACCATTGGATTCGACCACGCCGAGAAACAGCCGCAGAAGCTGAAGATCGACATCGTGGAGCTGACCGAGCATCACATTACTCCGGGATAAAGTCAGGTTAACAAACTTGATATTTCTCGAATGTATCCGACGGCGCATCCTGCCACCACTTCCTTCGGTCAGGTGTTCGTCATGGCTCCCGTCTTCAAGCTGTGTTTGCCCGCTTTGTTGCTTACCGTCTCCATCGCCGCCCAGGCCGAAGAGAAAACCCTCAATCTCTACAGCTGGGCCGATTACGTGGCGCCTGAAACCTTGCAGCGCTTCGAAAAGGAAACCGGCATCCACGTGCGCTACGACACTTTTGATACCTCCGAGGTGCTGGAAACCAAGCTGCTTACGGGCGGCAGTGGCTATGACGTGGTGGTGCCATCGTCCAGCGTGTTGGCCCGTGGTTTGGCCGCCGGCGCGCTGAAGGAAATCCCTCACGAAGGGCTCAAGGGCTACGCCAATCTCGATCCGGATCTGCTGGGAAAACTGACGGCGGTCGATCCCGGCAACCGCTACGGCGTGCCTTACACCTGGGGCACCCTCGGCCTGGGCATGAACGTCGAGGCAGTCCAACAGCGGCTGCCGGACGTGCCGCTCAACAGCCTCGATCTGCTGTTCAAGCCGGAATATGCCAGCAAACTCAAGGATTGCGGGATTGCGATTCTCGACTCGCCTCAGGAAGTGATCGGCCTGGCGCTGCACTATCTCGGTAAAGATCCCTACAGCACCGACAAGACCGATCTGGCCGCCGCCGAAGCCTTGTTGCAGAAGTTGCAGCCCTCGGTGCTGTACGTCGCCACCGGCCGGCAGATCAACGATCTGGCCAACGGCAGCGTCTGCCTGGCGCTGACCTATAACGGTGACGCGAGCATGGCCGCCGATCAGGCGCGCAAGGCCAACAAGCCGTTTGAGGTCGCTTACCGGATTCCCAAGGAAGGCACGCTGGTGTGGCAGGACAACCTCGCCATCCCCAAAGACGCGCCGCACCCCGAAGCCGCACGCACCTTCATCGAATTCATGTTGCGCCCCGAATCCGTGGCGGCGCTGACCAATACGCTGTTCTTCGCCACCGCCAACCAGGCCGCCACGCCGCTTTTGGACGAAGCGGTGCGCAATGATCCGGACATTTTCCCGAAACTCGAAGTGCGCGAGCGGCTGTACGCCGACCACAGCGTGAGCCTCAAGGACATGCGCCAGCGCACACGCCTGTGGACCACCTTCCGTAGCCGCCAATAGCCCTTCATAACAACAGGAACACACCGATGGACGTGCCCATGCAAAACGATCAGGCCCTGACCCGTGACAGCCTTTACGGCACTGCTGCCGAAAGCACCTACGCCGGGATCACCAGTTTCATGCGCCGGCGCTACAGCCGTGACCTGCGCGGCGTGGACGTGGCGGTCAGCGGTGTGCCGTTCGACACCGCCACCAGCAACCGTCCCGGCGCGCGTTTCGGGCCGCGCGGAATTCGTGCGGCGTCCACCGGGATTGCCTGGGAACGGCACTGGCCGTGGGCGTTCGACCCGTTCGATCATCTGGCGGTGATCGATTACGGCGATTGCGACTTCGATTACGGCTCGCCGCACACCATTCCGGAAAGCATCGAGGCTCACGCCGAGCACATCCTCAGCTCCGGCAGCGCCATGCTCACCTTTGGTGGCGACCACTTCATCAGTTACCCGCTGCTCAAGGCCCATGCGCGCAAGCACGGCACGCTGTCACTGATCCACTTCGATGCACACAGCGACACCTGGCCGGACGAGGGTGGCAAGCGGGTCGATCACGGCACCATGTTCTGGCACGCCGCGCGGGAAGGGCTGGTGGATCCGGCGCGTTCGGTGCAGATCGGTTTGCGCACCACCAACGACGATCATCAGG
This sequence comes from Pseudomonas sp. B707, assembly GCF_022496685.1. Classification (NCBI taxonomy): domain Bacteria; kingdom Pseudomonadati; phylum Pseudomonadota; class Gammaproteobacteria; order Pseudomonadales; family Pseudomonadaceae; genus Pseudomonas; species Pseudomonas sp. B707. The sequence continues at coordinate 87,270 of NZ_WTVE01000033.1, forward strand.
GCTTTCAGGTGCTGGACGCGCGGCAAGTGCATCGGCGCGGCTGCGAAGCGATCGTCGAGGCGATTCGTGCGCGAGTCGGGGATAACCCGGTGTACCTGACGTTCGACATCGATTGCCTCGATCCGGCTTTCGCACCGGGCACCGGGACCCCGGTGTGCGGCGGGTTGAGCACGGTGCAGGCGCTGGAGATCCTCGGCGGCCTGCGCGGGATCAATCTGGTCGGCATGGACGTGGTGGAAGTGGCGCCGGCCTATGACCATGCAGACGTGACGTCGCTGGCGGCGGCAACCCTGGCCATGGAGATGCTTTGCCTGTATGCGGCCCGGCACAAAGTCGACGCGTGATCCCCTCCGAGTCTGGTGAAAGCTCCTGACAATTTCTGACACCAGGCTCTGCTAAGCTCCGGCAAACTTTTGTCCGGAGCCTCTCACCGTGTCGCGAACCACTCGCCTGTTGACCCTGCTGCAAGTGCTGCGTGGCAAGAAACGCCCGGTGACTGCGGCGACGCTGGCGTCCGAGCTGGAGATCTCCGAGCGCACGCTCTATCGCGACATCGCCGAATTGACCGCACTCGGCGCGCCGATCCATGGCGAGGCGGGCATCGGTTATGTGTTGCGCAGCGGCCTGTTTCTACCCCCGCTGATGCTCAACGCCGACGAGACCGAAGCCATCGTGCTGGGCCTGCGTTATGTCGATCAGCGCGGTGACGAGGTGCTGAGCAAAGCCGCCGCCGACGCGCTGGCGAAAATCGCTGCCGTGCTGGACCCGCAGGCCCAGGAGGCGCTGCGCAATCCAACCGTCATGCCCGGGCCGCCGGGCTACGGCTTTCCGCAAAACGCGGTGCCGTTGAACGTTTTCCGTCACGCGATCCGCGATCAGGCCAAGTTGCACATCGATTACGCCGATGCGCAGCAGGTGCAGAGCCAGCGCTTGATCTGGCCGCTGGCGCTGGGCTTTCTCAACGAGGTGCGGATCATCGTCGCGTGGTGCGAGTTGCGCGGCGCCTATCGCACCTTTCGCACCGACCGGATTGCCGCGGCGAGCCTGCAGGGCGAGCGCTATCCGGGGCGGCGCAGCGACCTGTTGCGCACCTGGCAGCGGCAGATGCAACTGGACGAAAATGGCCGTTTCACTCCTGACAGGAATTGACGCAGGGCTGTTCTAGGATGGCGACAGAACCCGAAAAAAGGAGCTGTAATCATGTTCCACCCCACCTCGATCCTCGCCCCGGCCATCGTTGAGTACATCAACGCCGCCAATGCTCGCGATACGTCCCGGGTCGGCAGTTTTTTTGCCGAGGATGCCCATGTGTTCGATGAAGGCCATCATCAGGTCGGCCCGCAGGCCATCGCCAACTGGATGCAAGACACCGCCCAGCGCTATCAGCCGCGGGTGGAAGTGCTGGGCGTTCAGCAGCGCACCGGCAAGGTGCTGGTGCAAGGGCTGATCTCCGGAACGTTCCCCGGCAGCCCGTTGGAGCTGCGCTACACGTTCCGGCTCAACGAACAGGGCAAAATCGCTCGGCTGGATATTTCCCTGTAGCCATCGTGGCATACTGCCGCGCATGACTTTCGACTCCCCCCTGAGCGCCTGGCAATACGCCGTCGACCACAAGGGCTTCATCCAGGATGAAGCCCAGGAACACGCGGTCTGGGCCTTGCAAAAATGCCATGAAGCCCTGCACGCCGGTGCCCGTTCGGTCACCGGCGTTTACCTGTGGGGCCCGGTCGGACGCGGCAAGACCTGGCTGATGGACCAGTTTCATCAGAGCTTGCGGGTGCCGGCGCGGCGGCAGCACTTTCATCACTTCATGGGCTGGGTGCACCAGCGTTCCTTTCAACTGACCGGGATCGCCGATCCATTGAGGGCCCTGGCTCGTGAGTTGGCGGTCGAGGTGCGAGTGCTGTGTTTCGATGAACTGTTCGTCAATGACATCGGTGACGCGATCATTCTCGGACGACTGTTTCAGGTGATGTTCGATGAAGGTGTGGTGGTGGTCTGCACCTCTAACCTGCCGCCGGATCAGCTGTATGCCGACGGCTTCAACCGCGATCGCTTCCTGCCGGCAATCACCGCGATCAAGCAGCACATGCAAGTGGTCGCGGTGAATGGCGCCGACGATCACCGCTTGCATCCCGGCGCTGTCGAACAACGCTATTGGGTCGCCTCTGCGGGGCAGGGTAGCGAGCTAAGCCAAGTGTTCGACGCCTTGGCCGCCGGGCAACCCGTCAGCACCGAACCAGTGCCGGTCGGTTACCGCGCCCTGAACGTGGTACAGGCCAACGATTCGGTGCTGTGGTGCCGCTATGCCGATCTGTGCGAGCAACCGTTCGCCGCCATGGACTTCATCGCGCTGTGCGACACCTACCGGGCTATCCTGTTGAGCGAGGTGCCGAACCTCAGCGCGAAAAAACGCGAAGGGCGGATCGCCCGTGGCACTGAGGACGGCGCGGAGCGGGTGGTGGCCGGCGATCGCGAATTGCCGCAGTTGTCGGTGCACGACGACGGCGTGCGCCGGTTCATCGCGCTGGTCGACGAGTGCTACGACCGCAAGGTGCCGCTGTACATTGAGGCCGAAGTGCCGATGGACGCGCTGTACACCGAGGGCTACCTGGAATTCCCGTTCCGCCGGACCCTCAGCCGCTTGCAGGAGATGCAGCTGCAACGCTTCGCCGAGACCTGAAACACGGAGGGCGCGACATGACTCAGCCACTGTCCCATCATTTGCTGACCATGGCTTATCAGAACGCCTGGGCCAACCATCGACTGGCCAAGGCCTGGAGCCAGCTCGACGACACGGAGCTGGCGGCGCCACGGGTCAGTTTCTTCCCGAGCATCCGCCTGACCCTCAATCACATCCTTACCTGCGACTGGTTCTATGTCGATGCGCTGGAGCGCGAGTTGCGCGGTGACGAACCGCATCCCGATTGCTACGTGTTCTTCAACGCTGACGAGCCCTTCACCGAGGCGCAGGCCTTGCGCCGTGAGCAGGCCCATGTCGACCGTCGGCTGATCGCCTACTGCGAGCAACTGCGCGATGCCGATCTGGGGCGCATCGTCACCATCGCCCGCGACACGCCGCAACACGACAGTCGTCTGCGGATGATTTCCCACCTTTTCGAGCATCAGATCCATCATCGTGGCCAGGTCCACGCGATGCTCAGCGGCACCTCGGTGAAACCGCCGCAACTGGACGAGTTTTTCTGTGCCGGCGAATCCGGTCTGCGAGCCGAGGATTTCGCCGAGCTGGGCTGGACTGAAGAACTCATCTGGGGCCACTGATTACGTCGGGTTGTGGCCGGGGCCTGCCTCGCGCTAAGGTCGCCGAGCCTATCAGTGTGTATCAAACGCGCCGGGGCCCCGTGCGATCGAGGAAGGAAATGGATTCCGCAGAAATTCTTGTGCTTCAAGCCAGTTACACCAACCCGGTGCATGCCGAGGCCATCGGTGTGGTGCTCAATCATTACGCCGAAGACCCGATGGGCGGCGGCCATCCCATTGCCCCCGAACTGTTGCAGCAACTGCCCGCCGAACTGGCCAAGCGGCCCCACGCGTTCAGCGTCCTGGCGTTCGTCGGTGGCGAGCCGGCGGGGCTGGTGAACTGCTTTGAAGGGTTTTCCACGTTTGCCTGTAAACCATTGGTCAACGTGCACGATGTGTCGGTGGTGACCAAGTTTCGCGGTCTGGGGTTGAGCCAGAAAATGCTGCGCAAGGTCGAGGAAATAGCCCGTCAGCGCGGTTGCTGCAAGATCACTCTGGAAGTACTTGAAGGCAATGCCGTGGCGCAAAACTCCTACGCCAAGTTCGGCTTCGCGCCGGGCATGGTCGACCCCAGTCACGGGCGCATGCTGTTCTGGATCAAGGATCTGCAGGCATAAAAAAAGGCGCCCGGAGAGGGCGCCCAACTGTCATCTGCGGGGCCAGAGCGGAGCCATCGCAGGTCCATCGGTAAAGCGTTCGCTCAAGGGCGATAGGACTCGGTGACCTGGGCCGTCTGGTCGTCCGGAACCTTGAGTTCATTGGTCTTCGCCTCAGCCTGCTGGCTCTGTGCGGAATGAACCGGGAAATTGGCCCAGTAATGTCTCATGCGCTCGGCGCCGCCTTCGGCGAATGCGCTGGCGGATGCGAGGGTAAGCAGGCCTGCAAGAATTGCAGTCGTGGTTTTCATGGTGCCTCCTACGAAAAATGTCGGAGCTGTTCGTCCATGAATCAGGGCCTCGGGGCGCAGTGTCCGTCGAGGGCATTAACAAGAGGTTAACGCTCGTTCAGTGTAGGTTTTACAGGGTGTTTCCACGGCGTATCGGACGAACGCTGCACGCGTGAATGACGCGTGCTGGTCGTAAGGAAGGAGGGGGCAGTGCGGCTGTAAATGTCAAAAAGGGCCGTTTCCGGCCCTTTTCGTTACTGTTGCAGAACCACTTCCGTGGTCGCAGTGGCGGGTTTCTTCGGCTTCATCAGGCTGAAGTCGATCAGAGCCCGCTGTTCGCGTTCGTAAGGGTTGCCGATCAACAGCGGACGCGGCTTGAAGCTGTCGCTGACCACGCTCTTGGTGCGATCCAGTTCATCGAAACTCAAACCGGCCAGGTCCGCCCAGGTGTGGATCAGGTGCGAGCTGCTGTAAGGGCGGCTCAGATCCCCGGCGAAACTCCAGTCGTGGTTTTCACGCCACTTCGGCGACGCCCAGGCCATGAACGGAATGGTGTACATCGGTGCGGTCGGCTTGTTTTCGTTGCGACCCAAGGTGCTGTGGCCGACCGAGTCGAACACGTCTTCACCATGGTCGGAGAGGTACAGCAAAAAGCCGTTAGGATCGGATTTGGCGTAGTCCTTGATCAGGCTCGAGACCACGAAATCGTTGTACAGCACGGCATTGTCGTAGCTGTTGTAGGTCGGCACCTGATCGTCACGCACACCGGCCGGAACGCCGTTGCGATCCTGGAACTTGTCGAAGCTCGGCGGATAACGGTACTGGTAGCTCATGTGCGTACCGAGCAGGTGCACGACGATCAACTTGCGCGGCGCCGCGTCGGCCAGGGCCTTGTTGAACGGTTCGATCACGTCGCCGTCGTACTGGGCGGCGTTCTGGTTGCGGTTGTTGTTCAGGTACACCTGCTCGTCGGCCTGTTCGGAGAAGGTTGTGAGCATGGTGTTGCGTTTGGTCATGGTCTGCTGGTTGGTGATCCAGAACGTCTTGTAGCCGGCCTGTTTCATCATGCTGACCAGCGACGGCGTGGACAGGTACAGGTCCGGGTTTTCTTCGTCGGCGAAGGTCAGCACCTGTTGCAGCGCTTCAATCGTGTAAGGGCGCGGGGTGATGACGTTGTCGAAGATCGACAGCTGATCCTTGAGCTTGTCCAGCTCCGGCGTGGTTTTACGCGGGTAGCCGTAGAGGCTCATGCGCTGGCGGTTGGTGGATTCGCCGATCACCAGCACCAGGGTTGCCGGCTGGTTGGCGCCCGAGTCCTTGAGGTTTTTCAGCGGCGGGATCTTGCTCGCGCTGTGCAGCATGCCCTGCATGTCGGCCAGGGTGTCCTGATAGCGGTGGTACGCCACGGCCATCTGCCACGGCACGGCCGGCTCGATGCGGGTCTCGAATTTCTCGAAACCGCCAGCAAGGCTGCCCGTGCGCATTGTCTGCTTGACCAGCGGGTAGCCGATCACGGCCACCAGAATCGCCATGGCGGCGACGAGTGCCCGGCCACGGGGCAAGTACACCGGACGCAGGCGGGTCCACAGGAAGTACGCGAACGCAGTGTGTGCGAGGAACGCCGGAACCATCCACCAGGCAAAGTACTGGGTCATGTACTCGCCGGCTTCGGACACGTTCGATTCGAACATGATGAAGATGACGCTCTGGGAGAATTCCTGCTGATAGATGAAGAAATACCCCAGGCTGGCCATCGAGCAGGCCCACAGCACCACGCCGATCAGCGCGGCGAGCAAACGAGTGCGTTTGGGGAACAACAGCATCGGCGCGAGCCACACGGCGCTCATCACGAAGGCCTGGCGAAAGCCCGTGAACCCTGAAGTGCCCGTCAACTGGATCAGCAGTTGGGTGATACCGGAGAAGTACCAGAAAAACACGAACAACCAGATAAAACCGGCCCAGTCAAAACCAGTCGCAGGCGTATTGCTGCGTTTGAACACCGCCATTCAGCACTCCAGCTCAGTCGTCACATCCACCGCCGGGCGCTTCATGTAACCGCGTATGAACCCGACGAACGGAGGCCATGCGCAGACACGCACGGCCAGAATGCGCCGGAGTATCAACAAGCCAATGTGAAAACTTTGTTAGTTGCCGAAACAGGCAGGAGGTGCAGCATGTCGGGAACGGCAATGGCCGCTCCCGAAGCGGGCGGGGAGATCAGGCGTGGGGCGAGCGCTGTACGCGCGGCAAGGGCTGTGGCTCGGCGCCTTGGGTCAGCAGGCGCAATTGCGCGAGTTCCTGCTTGAGCTGATCGCGTTCATCTTTCAACTGTCGCAATTCATCGCGACGGATGGTGACGTACAGGGTTTGTGGCGGCATTGCTGTGTGTAGTGTGCCCATTGCTCACCTCGCAAATGGCGTGTCTCAACTGCAGATCAGCCCCGGTTTCGGGCCTTGACCTGCTATCGGCGCCGATTTTGATTTCTTTTGCTCGTGAATGGAACTTTTTTATTTTTCATGGTCGTTGTGTCTTCGGCACGTTTCCAGACGTTATCAGTCTGGATCGGGCACAATGCACGGAAACTTCAACCCGACGCTCTGGACTAACCTCCATTAGTCGCGTTGGGCTATACCTTTGACACACTTTTATTTGTAGTAAGGAGCATCAGCACATGCAACTCGGGATTATTGGACTGGGCCGCATGGGCGGCAATATTGCGCGACGTCTGATGCTCAACGGTCACACCACCGTTGTTTACGACCGCAATACCGCCTTTGTCGACACCCTGGCCGCCGAGGGCTCTACCGGCGTTGCCGACCTGCCTGCACTGGTCGCAGGCCTGGCCAAGCCGCGCGCGGTGTGGGTCATGCTGCCGGCCGGCGCACCGACTGAAGACACCATCGAAACCCTGAGCAATCTGCTCGAGGCGGGCGACACCATCATCGATGGCGGCAACACCAACTACAAGGATGACATCCGCCGCGCCAAGACCCTGGCCGAGAAAGGCCTGCACTACATCGACGTCGGCACCTCCGGCGGCGTCTGGGGCCTGGAGCGCGGCTACTGCATGATGATCGGTGGCGATGCCGAGACCGTTAAGCGTCTTGACCCACTGTTCGCCGCGCTGGCGCCGGGAATGGGTGACATCCCGCGCACCAAGGACCGCAAGTCCGATGACCACCGTGCCGAGCACGGCTACATCCACGCAGGTCCCGCCGGTGCCGGTCACTTCGTCAAGATGATCCACAACGGGATCGAGTACGGCATGATGGCGGCGTTCGCCGAAGGCTTCGACATCCTCAAGACCAAGTCCAGCGAGCTCCTGCCGGAAGATCAGCGTTTCGACCTGAACGTGGCTGACATTGCCGAAGTCTGGCGTCGTGGCAGCGTGGTGTCGTCCTGGCTGCTCGACCTGACCGCCGATGCCCTGGCGGTCGACCCGAAACTCGACGGTTTCTCTGGCTCCGTAGCCGACAGCGGCGAAGGTCAATGGACCATTGAAGCGGCAATGGAACAAAAGGTGCCGGTACCGGTGCTGTCCAACTCGCTGTTCTCGCGCTACCGCTCGCGCGGTCAGGGCACTTTCGGCGACAAGATTCTTTCGGCCCAGCGCTTCGGCTTCGGCGGCCATGTGGAGACTCCGAAGAAATGACCCATACGATCCGCAGGAAATCCAAGGCAGAACCCGCGCCACCGACCACGCTGTTTCTGTTCGGCGCCCACGGTGATCTGGTCAAGCGTCTGCTCATGCCGGCGCTGTACAACCTGAGTCGCGACGGCTTGCTGGATGATGGCCTGCGGATCGTTGGCGTTGACCACAACGCCATTACCGATGAAGCCTTCGCGCAAAAGCTCGAAGACTTCATCCGCACCGAAGTGGCAGCGAAAGTAGGCAAGGGCGATCAGATGCTTGATCCGGCCTTGTGGGCCAAGCTCGCCAAAGGCATCAGCTACGTCCAGGGCGATTTCCTGGACGACAGCACCTATTCAGCCCTGGCGGCGAAAATCGCCGACAGCGGTACTGGCAATGCGGTGTTCTACCTGGCCACCGCGCCACGTTTCTTCAGCGAAGTGGTGCGCCGTCTCGGCAGCGCCGGATTGCTCGAAGAAACCCCGGAAGCCTTCAGAAGGGTGGTGATCGAAAAACCGTTCGGCTCCGACCTGCAAACCGCCGAGGCGTTGAACGCCTGCCTGCTCAAGGTCATGTCGGAAAAGCAGATCTACCGGATTGATCACTATCTGGGCAAGGAAACCGTGCAGAACATTCTGGTCAGCCGGTTCTCCAACAGCCTGTTCGAAGCGTTCTGGAACAACCATTACATCGACCACGTGCAGATCACCGCCGCCGAAACCGTCGGCGTCGAAACCCGTGGCAGTTTTTACGAACACACCGGCGCCCTGCGGGACATGGTGCCCAATCACCTGTTCCAGTTGCTGGCCATGGTCGCCATGGAACCGCCGGCGGCGTTCGGCGCCGATGCGGTGCGCGGCGAGAAGGCCAAGGTCGTCGGTGCGATCCGCCCTTGGACCACCGAGGAAGCACGGGAAAACTCGGTGCGCGGTCAATACAGCGCCGGTGAAGTCGCTGGCAAACCGGTATCCGGTTACCGCGACGAGAACAACGTCTCGCCCGACAGCACCACGGAAACCTACGTGGCGCTCAAAGTGATGATCGACAACTGGCGCTGGGTCGGCGTGCCGTTCTACCTGCGCACCGGCAAACGCATGAGCGTGCGCGACACCGAGATCGTCATCTGCTTCAAACCGGCGCCGTATGCGCAGTTCCGCGATACCGAGGTCGACGAATTGCAGCCGACCTACCTGCGTATCCAGATCCAGCCCAACGAAGGCATGTGGTTCGACCTGCTGGCCAAACGGCCGGGGCCGGCGCTGAACATGGCCAATATCGAGCTGGGTTTCGCCTACAAGGACTTCTTCGAAATGCAGCCGTCCACCGGCTACGAAACCCTGATCTACGACTGCCTGACCGGTGACCAGACGCTGTTCCAGCGCGCTGACAATATCGAGAACGGCTGGCGCGCGGTGCAGCCGTTCCTCGACGCCTGGCAACAGGACGCGAGCGTGCAGAGCTACGCCGCTGGCGAAGACGGGCCGAAAGCCGCCGATGATCTGCTGACTCGCGATGGTCGCGTCTGGCATGGTCTCGGATGAGCGAGCCGATCCGTTTTCTGTTGAGTGACATGGACGGCACGCTGTTGCTGCCCGATCACAGTCTGAGCCAGCGCACCATCGATGCCGTTCGTGCGCTGCGCGAGGCGGGCGTGCTGTTCAGCCTGGCCACCGGGCGCCCGCCCAAAGCCATGCTGCAGCAGATCGAAGCGCTGGGCGTCGACCTGCCGACCGCGGCGTTCAATGGCGGCACGATCGTCAATCCGGATGGCAGCATTCTGGTTGCGCATTACCTGCCGGCCACAGCAGCGTTGACTGCACTGGCGTTGTTCGCCGATCAGCCGGATGTCGAAATCTGGGTGTTCAGCGGTGGCGACTGGCTGCTCAAGGATCCGCACGGGCCGATGGTGCCGCGCGAGCAGCACGGGCTCGGTTATCCGCCGGTGGTGGTGGAGAGCTTCGAGCCGTATCTGGAACGTATCGACAAGATTGTGGCGACCAGCAACAACACTGAACTGCTGATCGAACTGGAGGCGCAGTTGCTGCCGAAGGTCGAAGGGTTGGCACAGGTGTCGCGCTCGCAACCGGTGTACCTTGACGTGACGGCGCTGGACGCCAACAAGGGCGCTGCGTTGGCAACCTTGGCCGCGCATTTGGGCGTGCCGCTGGCGCAGACCGCTGCAATTGGCGATGGCGGCAATGATCCGGCGATGTTCCATGTTGCCGGGTTGTCGATTGCCATGGGGCAGGCCGAGGACGCGGTGAAGCGTCAGGCCGACGTGGTGACGGGGTCGAACACAGAGGATGGCGTAGCGCAGGCCATCGAAAAGTACCTCTTGCCGCACTGATCGAAGCATAAAAAAACGGGAGCCCCAGGGCTCCCGTTGTTGTTTCTACAGCCAGTAACTCACGGCGTACCAGCCGAGCAATCCCATCACCACGGTGTAGGGCAACGCCATCCACACCATCCGCCCGTAGGACAAGCGCACCAGCGGTGCAATCGCCGACGTCAGCAGAAACAGAAATGCTGCCTGACCATTGGGCGTCGCCACGCTCGGCAGGTTGGTGCCGGTGTTGATCGCAATCGCCAGCGTCTCGAAGTGTTCGCGGCTCATGTGGCCGGACAGGAACGCCTGTTTCACTTCAGTGATGTAGATTGTTGCAACGAACACGTTGTCACTGATCGCCGACAGCAGACCGTTGGCGATGAACAGCATCCCCGGCTGCTGATCGGCCGGAAGTGCCAGCACCCACTGGATCAGCGGCGCAAACAGTTGCTGGTCGTGAATCACCGCCACCACGGCGAAGAACACCACCAAGAGCGCGGTGAACGGCATGGCGTCCTTGAAGGCGCTGCCCAGTCGGTGCTCGTCGGTGATGCCGGTGAAAGCCGTGATCAGCACGATCACCATCAGGCCGATCAAGCCGACTTCAGCGATATGGAACGCCAGCCCGGCAATCAGGATCAGCGCAGCGCAGCCTTGCACCAGCAGGGCGGCGCGTTGGCGCGGGGTGCGCTCTGCGTTGTCTTCAGCGGCGTAGTTAGCCAGCACGACGCGTACGTTGTCCGGCAGCAGCGTGCCGTAGCCGAACCAGCGCAGTTTCTCCAGCAGCAGGCAGGTCACCAGTCCCGCGACCAGCACTGGTAGCGACACCGGCGCGACTTTTTGGAAGAATTCGGCGAAGTGCCAACCCATCTCATGGCCGATCAGCAGGTTCTGCGGTTCGCCCACCAGGGTGCAGACCCCGCCCAATGCAGTGCCGACAGCGCCGTGCATCAACAGGCTGCGCAGAAAGGCACGAAACTGTTCCAGATCCTCGTGATGCAGTTGGGGCAGATGCTGGTCATCGCTGAATTCGCTGTCCTGGCGCGGATCGTTGCCGGAGGCCACCCGGTGGTAAACCGAATAGAAGCCCACGGCGGCGCTGATGATCACTGCGGTCACGGTCAGTGCGTCGAGAAACGCCGACAGAAACGCCGACAAAAAGCAGAACATCAGGGCCAGCAGCGCCTTCGAACGCACGCCCAGCAACAGGCGCGAGAACAGAAACAGCAGCAGGTCTTTCATGAAGTAGATGCCGGCGACCATGAACATCAGCAGCAGAATCACCGGGAAATTGTGCTGCAGCTCTTCATACAGAGCCTGCGGCGTGGTCATTTTCAGCAGCAGTGCTTCGATCAGCAGCAAGCCGCCAGGCATCAGCGGGTAGCACTTGAGCGCCATGGCCAGGGTGAAAATGAACTCGATCACCAGCAACCATCCGGCGGCGACGGGACCTGCGGCCCACAGCACAAGCGCATTGAGTAGCAGAAACCCGACGATGCACGCCTTGTACCAGCGGGGTGAATGCCCGAGAAAGTTGTGCGCGAACGCCTGGGCCATCGAACCGGACATTGGTTGCTCCTTGTATTAAGAAGCGCGCAAGTTGCCGTAAGCGATGGGCAAGATCAAGTGTGGGAAGGTTCGCATCAGTGATTCAGATAACGTGCGACCACTGCACGGTGGTTGCCATCCAGCGTATAACCGCCCACCAGAATTTCGCCATTCGTTTGAATCGCCACTGAAGTAGCGGTATCGAGGCTGCGCCCCAGCCGCGTACGCAACCAGCCATTACCGGAACCGAAGCTTCGATCAAGGCTGCCGTTGGCCAGATAGCGGGCGACGATAAAGTCAGCTTCAACCCCGCCGATCGTCGCGCCGACCGCGATGATGCGCTCGTCCGGCATCACTTGTGCCGCGCTCCACTGACATCCGCTTGGGCCGACTTCCAGCAGGTGTGGCTGACCACCGTTGCAGTGCAGGTCGGGGCGACCGTTGCCGTGAACAGACTGCGCCATGCATCGGATCGGATCGCGACTGCTGCCAAAACAATGCAGATGCTCTGCCGATTCGATGACCTGATTGACCAGCGCACTGCGCCCGTGGACTTTGAAGGCCAGAAAACCGTCTACTGCGAAGCGTTCGTCGAGTTGCCCGTCCGGCAGATAGCGGGCGAGCAGGCCTTCCTGTGGGAAATCGATGGAGCCGGCCACCACGATTCTTCCGTCTTCTTGCAACAGCAGGCCGCCGAGCCAGGTATTGAGCAGCAAGTGGCGAACCATGACGAATCCGCGACCGTTGAAGGAGGGATCCAGGCGGCCGTCGGGTTTGAGGCGAATCAGTATGCCGACGTGATCGGCCAGTTCGAAGTGATGGTTGGCGATCAGCAGGATATGCCCGTTGGGCTGCACCGCGAAATCACAGGCTTCGGCGCCCGGAACGCCCGGCGGGAGCCAGGCATCTCGGGTGCCCATGGACAGGTCGCCGGGTAGGCGGACAATTTTCCGGCCGTTGTCACCAAAATCCGGGTCAGGGCGGCCCTGGGCATCGAACAGAGCCAAGGCGGGCAGGGAGCGATGTTCCGATTCGTAGTGCAGACCCGCCAGCAGAATTCGCCCGTCTGGCAAGACCTGCACCTTGCTGCCGGTGGCTTCGAAACCGGCAGCGAACCGGCCGATCACGCTGCCTTGAAAACCGAACTCCAGATCCGCCGAGCCGTCTTCGAGCAGGCGGGCCAGACCGAAACGGCTGCCTTGAGCGGTGCCCACCTTGGCGGCGACCAGAATCCGACCTTGCCCATCGAGCGCCACGCTCTGAGTCAGGCTGGACGTACTGCCGGAGAAGTAGACCTGCGCCACACCGTTGCTGGAAAAGGCCTTGTCGAGTTGTCCGGCGTTATTCGCAAGCGTCGGCAGCGCTATGGCGATCTGGGATGACATGCATGCTTCTCCTCGCGAGTCGACCGATTTCCGGGAGGCGGAACGGGTAACTGCATGAGCGGAACATTCAATCCCTGAATACGCGCAAGTACAACTGACAGAACTAACAGGTGGAGGGTCGCACTGTGCCAGAACAGTGTCTTTTTGAACCAGTCGCAAGCCTGCCAAGCATTCAGGCGCGAAAGTATTGAGGAAAGTTGTACAAAGAGACTGAAGTTGGAAAAATAACCGCAACTAACAGAAGAGGGCGGATGACTTGATCGTCATCCGCATTGCCCGCAAATATCAGTGTGGCATCGACCACGATTGCAGCGCGTAACCTTCTTCGCTCAGTTCGGCGCGGGCTTGTTGCAGCAGGTGTTCAAGTTGCGCCGGGTCAGAGTAGGCACTGCTTGGAATCTGAGTACGACCGATGTGAGAGTTGGTGCGGTCGATAACGGTCAGGCTCAGTTCGCCATTGCCGTCTTGTGGTGCCCAAGCGACGCATTGAAAAGGTTTAAATGCGCGGTTGGCAATCAAAAGAGCTTCGTTGATACGGAGCGGGGCGGTCATGGGGTCTTCTCTCTATTAGTGCCCAATCAAGTGATGTGCCGTCGGTTGGGCTTACCGTTCGGCGAGTTACTTGTACTGATGCACGCAACCCGCTGGCGGGTCACACAGAATCTGAAGAAATTTCGACTTTCTTTCATACACTCAATATTCAGACAGGTTTTGAAAGCCTGGCGAAAGGATCAAGTCGATAGCTAACTAATAAACCGGCTTCTTATAACTGCTTCACTTGTACATCTATAAGCAATCGATACAAGACGCCGTCAAATTCTTGCTAATGTAACAGTCAGGTTTGCCAAATGACTGTTTTTACGATCATTTCCTAAAATTTGGCGCCAAGGAACAGTCATGAGCGAAGCGCCTGCATTAAGACGTTTATTGGTCGTCGACCCGTGCGACGACTGTCACCGATTGCTCCCGGGTTTACGTGCCGTGGGTTGGGACGTCGACAGTTGTAGCCTGGAAAATGCCGCCGATCGAAGCTGCGATGTCGGCCTGTTGCGGTTACAGCCTTTTCACCTGGAACGCCCCGAAGCCGTCAAAGAGCTGATCAGCCGCAGCGGCACCGAATGGATCGCCGTGCTGAATCAGGAAGTGCTGCGCTTGCAGAACGTCGGCGATTTCGTCTGCGAATGGTTTTTCGATTTCCATACCTTGCCGTTCGACGTGTCACGGGTGCAGGTCACCCTTGGCCGCGCGTTCGGCATGGCGCGCCTGCGCGGTCAGGGCACGATTCACGTGGATCAGCCGGAACATGAGCTGCTCGGCGACAGCAAACCGATCCGTGAGCTACGCAAGTTGCTGAGCAAACTGGCGCCCACCGAGTCACCAGTGCTTATTCGTGGCGAAAGCGGGACCGGTAAAGAATTGGTCGCCCGCACCCTGCACCGACAGTCGCAACGCCACAGCAAACCGTTTGTGGCGATCAACTGCGGAGCGATTCCCGAACACTTGATCCAGTCCGAGCTGTTCGGCCACGAGAAAGGCGCGTTCACCGGTGCGCATCAACGCAAGGTCGGGCGTATTGAAGCAGCCAATGGCGGCACCTTGTTTCTCGATGAAATCGGCGATCTGCCGCTGGAACTGCAAGCCAATCTGTTGCGCTTTCTGCAGGAAAAACACATTGAACGGGTGGGCGGCAGTCAGCCGATACCGGTGGATGTGCGGGTGCTGGCGGCGACTCACGTCGACCTCGAAGCTGCCATCGAGAAGAAACGCTTTCGTGAAGACTTGTACTACCGGCTCAATGTGCTGCAAGTAGTCACCGCGCCTTTACGCGAACGCCACGGCGACCTGTCGATGCTGGCCAACCATTTCTCCCATTTCTACAGCCACGAAACCGGCCGTCGTCCGCGCAGTTTCAGCGAAGACGCGCTGATCGCCATGGGCAAGCACGATTGGCCGGGCAATGTCCGCGAGCTGGCCAACCGCGTACGCCGCGGTCTGGTACTGGCCGAAGGACGGCAGATCGAGGCCCGAGACCTGGGGCTGATCAGCCAACAGTCGATCGCTGCACCGATGGGCACGCTTGAAGACTACAAGACCCGCGCCGAACGCCAGGCGTTGTGCGACGTATTGAACCGCCACAGTGACAATCTCAGTGTGGCGGCCAAAGTGCTGGGGGTTTCCCGGCCGACCTTCTACCGTTTGCTGCACAAGCACCAGATCCGCTAGGGCGCGGTGCTTCCTGAAGACAGGAAGCTGAAAAGGCCCGCTGCGATGCAAGTCGCAGCGGGCCTTTTCATGATGTTGCTGTTTAAAAGTAGTACGGGAATTTCAGGCTGAAGGAGAAGTCCGGGGCATCGTCCGTCATGCCGATGGACAGGTTGGGCACGATGGTCAGGTTGTCGGTGGCCGCAATGGTCATGCCGACGTTGAAGTAACCGGCATTGGCGTCGCTGGACACCACCGATTCCCAATCCCCGCCATCCTGTTTCAGCTTGCTCTTGCGTTGCACCAGGTCAGAGACGGAGAACGACATACTCATCTTCTCGTTCAGAGCGAAGGCAACACCCGCGCCAATCTGGAAGCTGTCGCCGATGCGTACCTTGCCCGGGTTTTTCTGGTTGACGGTCGAGCTGATGTCGTCGAACGATTCCTCGAAGTTATGGGTGTAGGACAGGCTGCCAAACAGCACGGCCGGGTCAAACGTCTTGACCAGCGAGATGCCCGGGGTGATCGACCAGACGCCGTTGCCGGTGGGCAGGGTGTCAGGCACGAACAGGTTCGAGTTGGCATCGGTCTGGCGCAGCTTGATCCCGAACGGGTCCTTGCCCGTAGGCGCCTTGACCCGTAAGGAAACCACGGCGTCCGGGGTATTGACCGACTCGTCCAGGAACTTGTACGCAATGCCGAAGTTGACGTCGCCGATAGTCGGATCGCGGCTTACGTCCTGTTCGGTGGTGACGTTTGAGGCGCCGCCGTTGCCGCCGCCGGACTGATAGGTCGATTCACGGTAGACCACCGGCACGTTCAGGTCGAACTGCCAGCGGTTGTCAAAGTTGTAGCGTCCCGTCAGGTCGAGGGTCCAGGTGTCGGCCTTGATCCGGTCGAGGTTGATGTTGCCGAGGAAAATCGAGTCCAGGGCGAGGAAGCCGTTGAGAATCAGCTGGCGGGTGTCGTAGCGTGAATAGGTCACGCCGGTTTCAAAGCTGAACTTGCCGCCGCCAAAGAAGCCGCTGGCTTCGTCGTACAGGTTGGACACACTCTGTGCCGGTTGTGAATCGTCGGCCAGCGACTGGCCATAGGACGCGCCACTGCCCCCGGCGGCGCCCCCCGACGCTGCTGCAGCCCCGGTCCCTGCGGCCACCCGGTTGCCTTTCATGTCCGAAGGCGATTTTGCCAAGCGTTTTGGGGGCGGGGAGGCGGGTTGCTCTTCGACCTGGCGGACCCGTTGTTCGAGCACCGCCAGGGCTTTCTGTTGTACTTCGTATCGTTGCTTAAGCTCCAGAAGTTCCTGTTTCAGGGCTTCTACATCGGCGTCGGGTGCAGCTTGCAGCATCGCCGCGGGTAGAAGAGTACTCAAACATACAGCAGCACGCAGTGATACTGATCGATACATGAATAAGCCGTCCCTTTAAGCCCAATGATCGAGACTCAGCGTAGTTCAATATCCGATGTTGCGTAGTGCCCTGAGTTGAGTCAGGTTGCAGTCCAGTGCGCCGGCACTCATGCCGTTATTGTTAAGGACAACGTTGAGTTGTGTCAGGTTGTTGACTACGTTCGCGTTACCCAGCAGACGGGTGTTTTGCAGCAGTCCGCCCTGGGCGACCTGTTGCAAGGCTGTACCCTGATTGCCGGAGGCCTGAATGGCCATTTGCACTCCGCCATTTGTGGCTGAAACCGCGACGCTGCCAGCGCCGTTGCTGCCGGAAATGGTCTGGCCGGCCATCAAGGCCTGGCCCTGGGCAGGCATCAGTGCAGGTGCCTGACTGGCTTCTTTGACGTTGATCGCAACGTTGTTGTAGGCGGCGTTGCCGTCGCCAGCGGCGCGCACACTCTGCGTCACGCCCTGGCTGGAGTTGAGTCCCGCGCCACCCACGACCGAGCCAGTCCCCAGTTCCGGGGTACTGCCATTGCCGTGTTCCTTGATGGTCGAGACGTAGAATTCGGGTTTTACCGAAGCTGCCTGCAATTGCATCGTGGCCGAGGCCCCGATCAGATCTCCACTGGCGTTGCGCCAGGTACTGCTCATGACGACACCGAAGCTGATGATCCGGCCCGGCATGACATAGCGACCGCGTAGCTCAGCGAGCTCCTGGTCCTTGATTTCGATGGGTTTGAATCCTGCATTGGCATAGCCTGACGCGCTCGCTGCCAGGCAGGCGGCGGCCAGCCAGTATGAGGTTTTCATCTGCTGCTCCCGGGACATCCAGCCCCACTCTTGTAATCGGCGATTAAAAGAAGTCGCTCTGTATGAACCCGAAGTCCATCAATTCAGCATCTTTGACCGGGTTGAAGGCATCCAGCTTGTTTTTGGCCGTCACCGGTACCGGAGGGCTGCGCAAGGCATTGGCCTTGTCATATCCGGGGCCGACGATGGCAAAGACAATGCCGTTCCAACCTTTGACAAAGTCATCATGGGAGTAGCGTTTGTGTCCTAAAACCGGGTCTCCGATGTAAACCCAATCCTTGTCCGCCCGCTGCATCACCACGAAATGCTTGTAGCCGCGAATTTCCATCAGTACCACCACCGGGATCGTGACTGCGTCGAGTTTTTCCGGCGGAATCTTGTAGCCCCTGGCGCGCATGCCGATGCTTTCTATGTAGCGTTTCATGTCCAGCATGGAAAAACCCTGAGTACGAACAAGGTCCTGGTCAGCGTTGACCAGCATGCCTTTGATGATGTGCTCCTCATCGACGTCGAGCCAATAAGCCTGGCGCAATACCGTGGCCAGTGCGGCGGCGCCGCAGCTGAAGTCGGTTTTCTGTTCGACGATGTCGGCAAACTTGCGCTCACGAATGCTTTGCACGTTCTTGTAGACGAGTGTGCCGCCAGGCAGGGCGGCAACGGGCATCTGGGCAGCCTGGGTCAGGCCGCAGAAGCAAAGCAGAGCGAGGAGGGCAGTCTTACGCATGATCGATACGCCTTTGGGACTGAGGAAAAGCCCCGTTTCCGGGGCTTTCGTTTCGATCGCGATTACATGCAGGCTTTGCAACCTGCGGCGATGGACAGCGAGTTGCTTTGTTGGTTGCCAACACCAGCGGCGTTGTTGTAACCAGCGTTACCCGAGAAGTTGTTACCAACATTGGAGATGGAAGCGTTGTTGGTCACAGGGTTTTTCCAGCCATCAGGGGTCATCACTTGTTGAGTGGTCACACCTGCCAGGCCAAAGACGCCCACTGCTTCGAATTTGGCTTTTTGATCTTTGTCGCCACCATGGCCTCTGTCGTTATTGCCATATCCGCCATGACCGTGATCGTCGTCTTCGATTTTTGCAGTGCCCTTCGCGTAGAACGCGCCAGCCCCGGCGAAAGTACCGGTGAGGGTATCTTTTTTGTAGGTTTGAGTGCCGTTGTTGGCTACGGTCAGGCCAGTGGAGGTTTGGTTCGCAGCAGCAGCG
The DNA here is from genome assembly GCF_022496685.1 of Pseudomonas sp. B707. Taxonomy (NCBI): domain Bacteria; kingdom Pseudomonadati; phylum Pseudomonadota; class Gammaproteobacteria; order Pseudomonadales; family Pseudomonadaceae; genus Pseudomonas; species Pseudomonas sp. B707. The sequence goes on from NZ_WTVE01000033.1 coordinate 105,920, forward strand.
GCGTTAGCTACACGACCACCCGATACAGCAATTGCCAGGTTGTTTTTCTGTTGGTTGAAGTTGCCGGCACTGTTGTTCACGCCAATGTTGCCGGAACCGCCGTTACCCACGTTGTTGAGGTTGGCGTTGTTTGTGGTGGAGTAGTTCGCAACGGCGTTGTTGGTGTTGACTTGAGTTGCGCTGGAGACCGACACCGCAGAGCCGAAGATGAAACTTTCATCGGCAGTGGCCAGAGCGGCGGCATTGTCTTGCTGGTTGCCATCGCCGGCGGTGTTGTTCATGCCAACGTTGCCGTTGGTGCCATTGGCCGAGTCGCGGACGGAGGCATCATTTTTGGTGCCTTGGTTGCCGACCAGGTTGCCAGAGCTGCTTTGCGTGTCGAGCACTGCCGCCCCGGCGCCAGCGCCGATTTGCAGCAGTTGTTCCAGGGTTGGGCCTTTTGGTTCATGGTTGCCATGCCCGTTACCATGACCGTGATTATCATCACGACCGCCTGCCTGTGCTGCGATTGCCATCACTGCTGCGAGTGCGAAAACCAGTGGTTTGAGGGCCATTGTAGGTTTCATGGTGTTTCTCCGTCGTGCTTATTAGTTGGTTAAGTGTTGGTACTTTCTAATTGCACTGCTTTTGTTGTTTGGGTCAGTCAGCGACCCGGATGCTCAGGGTGTTAGCCATTCGGTTCCCCACCCCGGCACTCTGGTTCACCTGGATTACCCCTTGGCTGCCGGTGAAGGCCTGATCACTTGTCGTGACCTGGCGACTGCCGGGTGAGGTGCCAGTTGCTCCTGAGCTCGGTAACAACGCCACGTTCTGTTGGGAAAGGGCGCTATCGTCAACGCTCTGCGGGGCAGCACTGATGCTGACGCGCGTAACGTTGGCCATCTGGTTGTTGGCCCCGGCGCCCTGATTCACGCCCAGGATTCCGTTGCCATTGCTGAAAGAGTTGCCGCCAATGGTGGCGCTGGCATTGCCAGTGCGCTCGGCGGGTGTGTTGATGTGCTGGATGACACTGGTGGTCGCACTGGCATTGGTGCCAATGGCGATTGCTTTGGTATTGGTCTGTTGCATCTGGTCGCCTGCCGCCTGGTTGACGTTGTAGTTGCCGCGATACTGGATGCCGGTGTCTTGAATGTTCGCGTTGTTCACAGAGCTTGGGTCGGCCATGACGCTGGTGCAGCCGAGGAGGGCGAACAGGAGCAGAGAGCGATTCATTTATTGGCCTCCAGCCATACGGGTCAGCGGAGCAAGACCGGAGCTCATGGCACGGTTGACGGTATTGGAGATCGAGCCGCCGGCGCCGCCGCCGTGACCACCTCCCATGCCTGGCAAACCATTGGGGTTGGTTACAGTGTTCATGCCGGGGATGTTCGAAGTCGGGGTGGTGATGCTGCCGCGAATCGAGGAGCCGCTGGCTACACTGGCAAATTCACCGTCGTTGAGTTCGGTGCTGGTCATTGCTTGACCGATGCGGCCCGAAGGATTGGCATTGACGGTGGTGGGGTACGGGTCTTTGCCGCCGCTGCGGCCGATCGGGATCGGCTGGACGTCACGATTGAGCACGATCACGCCATTGCCTTCGGCCTGAACGTTGAAACTGAGAAACGGGCTGGCGGCTGATCCGATCAGCAGAAGGCAGGTAAAGGCTTTTTTGATATTTCCCACGGTGGCAATTCCTTCTTCAGTGGGCTGGCCTGGTCAGCGTTGTGAAGGTGAGAGCGAAAGCTGTGCCGCTTTTGAAATATCTTTGAATTTCAGTGCCTTGGGTTGGATTAGCGCAGGGCTGATACAAAAACTGTTTCAACGCTGAAACAGGCCAGGACCTTCCCCGCCCCCCATAGCCATTGCAAAGCTCTGGGACAAGGGTTTGCAGGGCAGTGTTTCAACCGCGTAACAAGTCGGATGACAAAGGCATGAAGGGCGCTGAGACGGGCACTTTGCACCCGAAAGAGTGTTTCAGGAACGGACACTTTGGCCCCAAAACAGGGGGCTGCGGCGGGGCAAACGCCCCGAAAACCGGGTCAGTCCGCGAGCAGGGCGCGGACCGCGTCGAAGGCTTGCTGCTGGCGTTCGAGCCAGTTGCCCTGAATGATCTGCAAGGGTTGGTGATGGATTTCCAGCCAGGTCCGGGTGGCCTGATAGAACGCGAGCCGTTCACTGAAATCGGGCTGGCAGCGCTGACCATCGTCCGTCCACTCGATCTGCTCGGGGGAGAGCAGCAGGTGCAAGTCGTAATGACGGGCCAGCAATTCGGTTTCCAGCCAGGGCGGGCAGTCGCCGAACAGGGTCTGGCTCCACAGAATGTTGCTCAACAGATGGGTATCGAGAATCAGCAATTGCGGCTGCTGCGTGCGTGCCGCGTCTTCCCATTGCAACTGGCCGCGCGCGATCTCGGGGATATCGGCCAGGCAAGTATCCCGCTGGTTCTGCTCGATGAACCAGCGCACATACTCGTCCACCCGCAAACCGCCGAACTGCTGTTGGATTCCAGCCGCCAGCCAGCTCTTGCCCGTGGATTCGGGGCCGGTCAGAACGATTACTTTCATCGTTGCAACGCCGGATCGGCACGCCATTCGCGCCAGCCTTGCACCGCGATCAGGGTGAACAGGGCATACAGCGCCGCCGTGAGGTACAGCCCTTTATAGAGGAACAGCCCGACGAAGATCACATCCAGCACGAACCACAGCGCCCAGCATTGCAGGCGCTTGTGGGCCATCCAGAATTGCGCGACCAGGCTGAAACCGGTCAGCGCCGCGTCGAGCCACGGTTGCGCAGCGTCAGTCCAGTGGGCCATGGCCGCGCCCAGTAACAGACTGCCCACCGCGCCGATGGCCAGGCCCTGCGCAATCGAGCGATTGTCGAGCCGGCTGACTTCGCGCCCGTCATGCATCGTCCCGGCCCGTGTCCATTGCCACCAGCCATAGATTTGCAGCCCGGCATAAACCACCTGCAGCAGCATGTCCGAATACAGCTTCACCTCGAAGAACACCCAAGTGTAGAGCGACACCATGACCAGCCCGATCGGCCAGCACCACGGGTTCTGTTTGACCGTGAGCCACACGGCGATCACGCCGAGAGCGGCGGCAAACAGTTCAAGCCCGGACATGCAGAATCCTTGGGGGGAATAAAAGAGGGAGCGGATTGTACCGAAAAACAGGTGGGAAACGAGTTCCCACCTGCAAGGGCTATCAGACGCGGAACTGGCGCAGCAAACCGTTCAACTGCTCGCTGAGTTGGCCCAGGCGCACGCTGGCCACGCTCGACTGTTCGGCCGCCAGCGCGGTGCTGTGGGACAAGCCCGCCGCCTGGGTGACGTTCTGATTGATGTCCTCGACCACGTGCGCCTGCTGCAGCGTTGCGCTGGCAATAGAGGCGTTCAGGCCGTTGAGGTTGCGCAGCGCCTGGCCGATGGCGTTCAGGCTGGCGCTGGCGAGGCCGGCCTGTTCGATGGTCAGTTGCGAGGCCTTGCTGCTGTCGCCGATCACCTTCACGGCGGCTTCGGAGTGATTCTGCAGGCGTTCGATCATCGTCTGAATCTCCGCCGTGGACTTCTGCGTGCGCTGAGCCAGCAAACGCACTTCGTCAGCCACCACCGCAAAACCGCGACCCTGTTCACCGGCGCGAGCCGCTTCAATCGCGGCGTTGAGGGCGAGCAGGTTGGTCTGCTCGGCAATTGAACGGATCACCTCCAGCACGCTGCCGATCTGCGTGCTTTCCGTCGCCAGCGTGCGGATGACTTCAACGGCCTGATCGATGGTGCCGGAGAGCTTGTCGATCTGCTGCAGGCTGCCATCGATGTTGATCTGGCCTTGCTGGGCCTGCGCCTCGGCATCACGCATTTCGCTGGCGGCGTGTTCGGCATTCTTCGCCACGTCCTGTACGCCGTAGGTCACTTCGTTGACGGCAGTAGCCACCAGTTCCATCTGCTGCGACTGCTGTTGGCTGCGTTGCTGGGCCTGCGCTGCATCATTGCCCAATTCGCTGGACGACTGGCCTAATGCGCTGGCGGACACCTGCAAGTCACCGATCACCCGGCGCAACTTGGCGGTGAAGGCATTGAAGTGATGGGCCAGTTGAGTGACTTCGTCCTGGCCGTGGGTGTCGAGGCTGCGAGTCAGATCGCTTTCGCCGCTGGCAATGTTGGCCATGGCGTTCACGGTTTCCTGCAACGGGCGGACGATGCTGCGCGCGATCAGGATCACCAGCAGCGCCATGATCACCGCGATGACCAGCCCGACCACCGACGCCTTGATCACCTGCCCCTGAAACTCGGCCTGCACGTCGTCGACGTACACGCCCGAACCGATGACCCAGCCCCACGGCTCGAACAGTTTCACGTAGGAGGTCTTGGCCACCGGTTCACTGGCGCCGGGTTTGGGCCAGCGATAATCGACCATGCCGGCGCCCTTGGCCTTGGCGATGGCGACCATTTCGTTGAACACCGCAAAACCGTCCGGATCCCGTATCGTCGAGAGGTTCTGGCCTTCAAGCTTTGGGTTGGTCGGGTGCATGACCATCACGGGCGTGAGGTCGTTGATCCAGAAGTAGTCGTTCTGGTCATAACGCAGGCCGCGGATCGCGGTCAGCGCCTGTTTCTGCGCCACGTCGCGGGTCAGGGTGCCTGCCGCTTCAAGGCCTTGGTAGTAGGTCAGCAAACCGCTGGCGGTCTGCACCACATGCTGGGTTTTCTGGGCCTTGGCGTGATACAGGTCATCGTGGATCTGCTTGAGCATCAACACGCCCAACGTCAGGAGCATGACCACCGCCACAATCAAGATGAGCCACAAGCGTCGGCTGATCGACACACTGCGCAAGCTGTTCATAACGCTGTCACTCCGGATTCTTTTTCTTGTAATAAACCACCGCCAGCATCCAACCACGTTTCGGTGACCGGGCATACGCGACCCAAGTCGTAGAACGCGGCAGCGCGATTACGACTTGTCTGTTAGGATTTCGGCCCCGCGCGTGAAAACCTGAATCCAAATTGATTTTTCACGGAATTTTGACTGTTTCGTGTGGATCCTGCGCGTGCGGAATCGGTACAGCTACAACCAGCTACGCTGAACGAAGTGAACGTAAAAAATACTATCGGAGCATGCCGCTGCGCATCGCTCTCTGGGGGATTGATGGATCTTTGGACGGCCTTGCAGGCACTAATTCTTGGAGTTGTAGAGGGGCTGACGGAGTTTTTGCCCATTTCCAGTACCGGACACCAGATCATTGTTGCCGACTTGCTCGATTTCGGAGGCGAGCGGGCCATGGCGTTCAACATCATCATTCAGCTCGGCGCGATTCTCGCGGTGGTCTGGGAGTTTCGACGCAAGATTCTCGACGTGGTCATCGGCTTGCCGACCCAGCCGAGTGCGCGGCGCTTCACGGTCAACCTGCTGATCGCTTTCATGCCCGCCGTGGTGTTGGGGGTGATCTTCGCCGACTTGATTCATCACTACCTGTTCAACCCGATCACCGTTGCCGCCGCGCTGGTGGTGGGCGGGATCGTGATGCTGTGGGCCGAACAGCGTCAGCATGAAGTCCATGCCGAAACGGTCGACGAGATTCGCTGGACGGATGCACTGAAGATTGGCTTCGCCCAGTGCCTGGCAATGATCCCCGGCACCTCGCGCTCTGGCTCGACCATCATCGGCGGCCTGCTGTTCGGCCTGTCGCGCAAGACCGCCACCGAGTTTTCGTTCTTCCTGGCGATGCCCACCATGGTCGGTGCGGCGGTGTACTCGGGCTACAAGTATCGCGACCTGTTCGTACCGGCAGATTTTCCGGTGTTCGCCATCGGTTTTGTCACGGCCTTCATCTTCGCCATGATCGCCGTGCGCGGTTTGCTCAAGTTTATTGGCAGCCACAGCTACGCGGCGTTCGCCTGGTATCGGATCGTCTTCGGTCTGGTGATTCTGGCGACCTGGCAGTTCGGCTGGGTCGACTGGACGGCCGCCCAGCCATGAGTGATTCCCGCGCACGTCGCCCGGAACGCGGACCTTCCGGTGGCAATGTTCAGCATCTGAAATTGAAGCTGGTGGTGCTGCTGATCGTCTGCGCCTTGCCGTTGTCCGGCTCGCTGTCGATGTGGCTGCGCGGGATTTCCCTGGTACCGCTGACGGCTTACGGGCTGGTCAGCGTGCTGGCGTTTTTCCTGTACTGGGCGGACAAGCGCAAGGCCCGCGCCGACGCCTGGCGTACGCCGGAAAACATCCTCCACGCCGTGGAACTGGCCGGCGGCTGGCCTGGCGCGTTGATCGCCCAGCAGGTCTTCCGGCACAAGACGCGCAAGGTGTCGTTTCAGGTGCTGTTCTGGATGATCGTGGCGTTGCACCAGATGTTCTGGATCGATCAGTTGTTCCTCGGTTCCAACCTGCTGGCGCTGTTCTAGAGCAACAGCCCGACCTGCACGCGCTTGGGCAGCTTGCTCACCACCAGTTGATGAGAACGCTGCAGCAACCCTTGCAGTTCCTCGGCGCCCAGCGGGTAGGGCGGGTGCATGATGATCCATTGCGCCCGGGCCAGATACGGCGCCGGGTGAATGCCCGGCCGGTCGCAATGACCGAGAAACAGGTCCTTGTCGACCTTGAATGCCAGCGAATCACCGCGCAATCCCTGCAAGGCGAACATCTTGTTGCCGGCAATCGAAAACACCCGCACGCCACCCCATTTGTAGTCTTCCCGGGCGCCGGGCAGGGCCAGGCAGAACTCTGCGACGTCCTTCTCGCTCATCTTCCCTTGTTTCATAACAGCCGTTCTCCACAGGCATTGAACGATTCGACCAGATGATCGATCCACGCGCGCACCGCCGGCATCACCCCGCGCCGATGCGGATACACCGCTTGCAGCCAGCCGCCAGGCAGTGACCAGTCCGGCAACAATTGCACCAGCGTGCCGTTATTCAACTCGGCTTCGCAATACATCATCGGCAACAGGGTGAAACCCTGGCCGGCCAGCACACAGGCCTTGCGCACGATGAAATCGTCGATCCCCAGTCGTGCCTCCAGCGCCAGATCGCAACTCTTGCCATGCTGATCGAGCAGGCGCACATGCACCATGCGGTCGGCCTCCAAAGCGCCTAACACCGGCAAGTTCTTCAAGTCTTGCGGATGATTGATTTCCACGCCTTGTATAAAGGAAGGGCTAGCCACCACCACCATTTGCGCTTGCCGCAGGCGGCGGGTCACCAGCATCGGTTCTTCATCGCCGTGTTCGCGCACGCGCAGGGCCACGTCGATGCCTTCGGTAATCAGGTCGACCCGGCGATTGATCAGGGTGACTTCCAGCTGCACCTGAGGGTATTTGCCAAGGAAATTGCTGATCACCACTGGCAGCATTTCATGGGCCAGCCCGGTAGGGCTTGAAACGCGCAGGCGTCCGCGAGGCTCGCTGGACATGCTGGCGACCGTCTCGTCGGCCATTTCCGCTTCCAGCAGCATTGCCTGACAGTGACGCAGATAGCGTTCGCCGACCGCCGTCAGCTTCAATTGGCGAGTGGTGCGTTGCAGCAAGCGTGCGCCGAGGCGTTCTTCCAGCTCGGCGATGCGCCGTGAAAGGCGTGACTTGGGAATGCCCAGTAAGCGGCCGGCGGCGGCGAATCCGCCAGCCTCGACCACTTTGGCGAAATAGTAGAGATCGTTGAGGTCTTGCATGGGGGAAATCCGACTGTTCTATCAGTGGGACAAACTATCGCATTGTTGCCGTCTAATCAGCTATTGGTTTCGTCGGTAGGATTGTCTCCATTCCGTCGCCACCGGCGATTCATTCCAGGAGATTCCACATGAAACTGCTGCACATCGATTCGAGCATTCTGGGCGACAACTCCGCTTCCCGTCAGCTGAGCAGTCAAGTGACTCAAGCCTGGCAAGCCGCCGAGCCAAGCGCTGTCGTGACCTACCGCGACCTGGCCGCCGACGCCATCAGCCACTTCTCGTCGACCACTCTGGTTGCCGCCGGCACCACCGCTGAACTGCGCAACGCCGCACAACAGCACGAAGCCGAACTGAGCGCCACCACCCTGGCCGAATTCATCGCCGCCGACGCCATCGTCGTCGCTGCACCGATGTACAACTTCACCGTGCCGACCCAGCTCAAAGCCTGGATCGACCGCATTGCCGTTGCCGGCCAGACCTTCCGCTACACCGAAGCCGGCCCTGAAGGCCTGTGCGGTGGCAAGAAAGTGGTGATCGTGTCCACCGCTGGCGGCATCCACGCAGGTCAGGCTTCGGGCGTGGCGCACGAAGACTACCTGAAGCTGGTGTTCGGCTTCCTCGGCATCACCGACATCGAAGTCGTGCGTGCTGAAGGCCTGGCCTATGGCGAAGAAGTGCGCAACAGCGCCATGAGCGCTGCTCAGGCGAAGATCAGCGAGCAACTGTTCGCCGCCGCGTAAGGCTTGCGTAAAGAACAGCTCCTGTTCAGGCAAACCCAAAAAAACTCTGTATTCTGGATCCGCAAGGGCCAGATACGGAGTTTTTTGTTTCCGACTGTTACATAATCTGGCCCGGGTTATGCAGTCTGATGATCAACGTCTGAGTGCAACGCCGCGCCGGATCACCGAACCTCGGAATTTCGGGCGTCGAACACAACGGATCTTTCGATTGAGTAACAACAGGGTGGGGCATCCCATGATGCGTCTTTGTGCAGCGTTACTGATTTGCCTGCTCGGCAGCCTGAATTCAGTGCACGCTGCGCCCGGGCAGCACCCACGCTGGAGCGTCGGCTATCACGAGATGACGTTCCTCGACCCGCTCGACCTGCAACCGATGCGTGCCATCGCGTTCTATCCCTCCAGCGATCGCGAACACATGAGCCTGCTCGAAGGCTATTCGGTCGAGGCCGGCGAAGACACCAAAGTCGCCATCGGCCGCTTCCCGATGCTGATGCTGTCCCACGGCAACACCGGCACGCCACTGGCGCTGCACGATCTGGCCACGTCATTGGCACGCAAGGGCTTTGTGGTGGTGGCGGTGATTCACCCCGGCGACAACTCCAAGGATCACAGCCGCCTCGGTACGCTGAGCAACCTTTACGGCCGGCCGATCCAGATTTCCGAAGCCATTACCGCCACGTTGGGCGACCGCATGCTCGCGCCGTACGTGAATGCTGATCAGGTTGGCGTCATTGGTTATTCGGCAGGCGGCGAGACCGCGTTGATTCTGTCCGGCGCACAGCCTGATCTGGATCGTCTGCGCCGTTACTGCCAGGAACGCCCGGACGACCGCGACGCCTGCAACACCCAGGGTGAGTTGATTGTCGATCGCGACGATCTGCAACCGGTGGCCGATCCACGCGTGCATGCATTGCTGCTGATGGCGCCGCTGAGCCTCAAGTTTGGTCGTCACACCCTGGCCGATGTGCACGTGCCGGTGCTGCTCTACAGCGGTGACGGCGACAAACTGGTGGCCTTCGACAAAAACGCCGCCGCCCTGGCGCGCAAGCTGCCGACCGCGCCCGACTTCAAATTGCTGGCCGGGGCAGGGCACTTTGTGTTCATGGCGCCGTGCACCCAAGAGCAGATCCTCGCCATGCCGGCGCTGTGCACCGATGCCGATGGCGTGGATCGCGAAGACATCCATCGCAACTTGATTTCCGAGGCCGGGCGGTTCTTCTCCCACGCTCTGGGCAGGCCGACCCGCGCGGGGATGCAGACGGCGGATCAGTAAAGGCTCAGGCCATTGCCCGACGCTTGAGCCATAACGTCAGCGCCAGTCCGGTGACGGACAGCAGTGCAGCGATCAGGAAAATCCACGAATACCCCAGATTCAACGCCACCGCGCCCATCAACGGGCCGGCAATCGCCAGTGCGAGATCGAAAAACACCGCATAGGCACTCAGCCCGGCACCACGGCTGGAGTTGGGAACCTGCTTGATCGCTTCAACGCCCAGCGCTGGATACACCAGCGACAGACCGAATCCGGCCAGGCCTGCGCCGATCAAGGCGTACGCGGTCGAGGGTGCGAGCCACAGCAGCAACAGTCCGACGGTCTCGATGGCCATGCAGGCGATGGCGGACGCAAAACCGCCAAAACGTGCGATGGCTGAAATGAACAGCAGTCGCGACAGGATGAAGCACACACCGAATACCGTCAGGCAGTACGCCGCGCCGGTCCAGCCGCGATTGAGGTAATACAGGGTGATGAAGGTGGTCAGGGTGCCGTAACCGATGGAAGCCAGGCTCAGACTGGCGCCGAACGGTGCAATGCGTCCGAATACATTCCAGAACGGCAGGCGTTCGCCGCGCACCACCGGCACCGAAGGCTTGTTGCGGATCAGCAACAGGGCGCCAGCGGCCAATACCGAGAGCGCGATCCCGAGGCTGGTAAAGCCGTAGTCGGCCACCATCAGCACACCCAACGGCGCGCCGATGGCGATGGCGCCATAAGAGGCGATGCCGTTCCAGCCGATGGAACGGGCGGTATGTTCCGCCCCTACCTGACCCATGCACCAACTGATGGTGCCGACGCCGATCAATCCTTGCGCGATACCGAGCAGCAAGCGCCCGGCGATCAGGATGATCAGGCTCGTCAGCGGGAAGTCCTGCAGCAACGTAGAGACAAGCGTCAACAAGCCGCTGAGTACGATCCCCGACAAGCCGTAAACAATCGCCCGTTTGGTCCCGACGGTATCCGACATGCGCCCGGCCATGGGCCGACTGAGCAGAGTGGCCAGGTATTGCGAACCGATCACCAGCCCCGCGATCACGGCACTGAAACCCAGTTGTTCGTGCACGTAACCGGGCAGCACCGCAATCGGCAGGCCGATGCAGAGGAAGGCAATAAAGGTATAGAAAACGATGGAGACGATCTGCAGGGTGATCGCCATGGAGCTTTGCGGTGGCTGTTGCTGCGCAGACATGAGAACTCGTTCGCGGGCGGCGGTGGGAGAGTCCGCATCATGGCGTGGCGCTGAAATAAAAGAAAGCAGGCTAACTATCGTTTCCACGCACCACGCACCCACGTCCTCATGTTGATCGTTCCCACGCTCCGCGTGGGAATGCAGCCCGGGACGCTCTGCGTCCCATTCGAGAGCTGGAACACGGAGCCTCCCTTGAGGCATTCCCACGCAGAGCGTGGGAACGATCAGCAATGAGCAAAAAAAAGCCCTGTCACAAGGACAGGGCTTTCTGTTTACCGCTCGATTCGACTCAGAACACTACGCCTTGGCTGCGCAGGTAATCGTCGTAGGTGCCGCTGAAGTCGGTCACGCCGTTCGGGCTCAGCTCGATGATGCGGGTGGCCAGGGACGATACGAACTCACGGTCGTGGCTGACGAAGATCAGCGTGCCCGGGTAGTTTTCCAGCGCCAGGTTCAGCGCCTCGATCGATTCCATGTCCAGGTGGTTGGTCGGTTCGTCCATCACCAGTACGTTTGGCTTTTGCAGGATCAGCTTGCCGAACAGCATGCGACCTTGCTCACCACCGGAAATCACCTTCACCGACTTGAGGATCTCGTCGTTGGAGAACAGCATGCGACCGAGGGTGCCACGGATCACTTGCTCGCCCTGAGTCCACTGACCCATCCAGTCGAACAGGCTGACGTCGTCTTCGAAGTCGTGGGCGTGGTCCTGAGCGTAGTAGCCCAGCTCCGCGCTTTCGGTCCACTTCACTGTGCCTGCGTCCGGGGTCAGTTCGCCCATCAGCGTGCGCAGCAGGGTGGTCTTGCCGATACCGTTCGGGCCGATGATCGCCACGCGCTCGCCGGCTTCAACGGTGAAGCTGAAGTTCTTGAACAGGGTCTTGCCGTCGAAGCCCTTGGACATCTGCTCGATGGTCACGGCCTGGCGGTGCAGCTTCTTGGTCTGTTCGAAACGGATGAACGGGCTCACGCGGCTCGATGGCTTGACTTCGGCCAGCTGGATCTTGTCGATCTGCTTGGCACGGGAAGTGGCCTGCTTGGCTTTCGAGGCGTTGGCCGAGAAGCGGCTGACGAACGTTTGCAGTTCGGCGATCTGGGCTTTCTTCTTGGCGTTGTCCGACAGCAGTTGCTCGCGGGACTGGGTCGCCGCGGTCATGTACTCGTCGTAGTTGCCCGGGAACAGACGCAGCTCGCCGTAGTCCAGGTCGGCCATGTGGGTGCAGACGCTGTTCAGGAAGTGACGGTCGTGGGAAATGATGATCATGGTGCTGTTACGCGCCGTCAAAATCGTTTCCAGCCAGCGGATGGTGTTGATGTCCAGGTGGTTGGTCGGTTCGTCGAGCAGCAGCACTTCCGGATCGGAGAACAGTGCCTGGGCCAACAGAACACGCAGCTTCCAGCCCGGAGCCACTTCGGTCATCGGGCCGAAATGCTGTTCCAGCGGAATACCCAGACCCAGCAGCAGTTCACCGGCGCGGGATTCGGCGGTGTAGCCGTCCATCTCGGCGAACTCGGTTTCCAGCTCGGCCACGGCCATGCCGTCTTCTTCGCTCATTTCCGGCAGCGAGTAGATGCGGTCACGCTCGGCCTTGACCTTCCACAGCTCTTCGTGACCCATGATCACGGTGTCGATCACGGTGAATTCTTCGTAGGCGAACTGATCCTGGCGCAATTTACCCAGGCGAATGTTCGGCTCCAGCATGACCTGGCCACCGGACGGCTCGAGGTCGCCGCCGAGGATTTTCATGAAGGTCGACTTGCCGCAACCGTTGGCGCCGATCAGGCCGTAGCGGTTGCCGCCGTTGAATTTGACCGAAACGTTTTCAAACAGCGGCTTGGCGCCGAACTGCATGGTGATGTTAGCTGTAGAAATCAAAGGTTTTTCCTGCGAAGCGTGCTGAGTAGCGAGGGTGCAGCCGGAGCGCTTGGCCCGAGTCGAAGTGCGCTGAGGCGGGACAATCCCGTCATCAACCAAGGGGGGCGCGTAAAGTTTGGCGGCGATTGTACTGGTCTGGCTCTTTAAACGATAGGGCGGTGACATCCCGATTGCCGTTTGGCGCGATCGCGGGACAGTTTTTCACAGACGAGTGTTCACTATTGGTTACAAACTGTGGCTAAAATGCCATCCATTCACCCAATGCCTTGTCCGGCATGGGCTCAAGGATGCGCCACCGGGACGTTTTTTTTGATTTCAGACCACTGCCACAGACCTTGGGCCACAGCCCTGAAGGCGCGCAGTTTGCTCACTTCTGACGTGTGACGATTTCCGTGAAACTCATCATTGCCGCTGTATATGTCATTTCCATTGCATACGTTCATCTGCGTGGTCGCGTGCGCCACAAGCTCGGTCGACAACTTAGCGATCACTCTTCGTTTCTGGCACCGATCAACTGCTTCCTTTATCTGTTCTCGAAAAAGCCCAACACGCCGTATCTCGATCCGAAGGATTTTCCCGACCTGACTCCGTTACAGACCCACTGGGAAGAAATCCGCGAGGAAGGCCGCAATCTGCTGCGCGCCGGCGAGATCAAGCGCTCGAATCAGTACGACGACGTCGGTTTCAACTCGTTCTTCAAGACCGGCTGGAAGCGTTTCTACCTGAAGTGGTACGGCGACAGCCACCCGTCGGCACTGCAACTGTGCCCACGTACTACCGAACTGGTGCAGAGCATCGGCTCGATCAAGGCTGCGATGTTTGCAGAATTGCCGCCGGGCTCGAAACTGGTGCGTCACCGCGATCCTTACGCCGGTTCCTACCGTTATCACCTGGGCCTGGAAACGCCGAACGACGCCGGTTGCTACATCAATGTCGATGGCGAGAACTATCACTGGCGTGATGGCGAAGCGGTGATGTTCGATGAGACCTTCATTCATTACGCAGAAAACACCACCGACCAGAATCGCATCATTCTGTTTTGTGACGTCGAACGTCCGATGAAGTATCGCTGGGCAGCGGCGTTCAACGGCTGGTTCAGCCGTACCGTGATGTCGGCGGCCGGTGCACCGAACGACGCGGGTGACCGCACCGGTGGCATCAACCGATTGTTTACCAAAATCTACAAGATTCGACTGCGCGGCAAAGAGCTGAAGAAGCGCAATCGCAAGCTCTATTACATGGAAAAGTGGGCGATCTTCGGCGGACTGCTGGCGATCTTTATTCTGATCTGACGCATCGGGCGACTGTTGAAAGGCAGTCGCCCGATTTCATTTTCACGACGCTCTTTTGGTCTTCTTCGCTGGTGTTGCCTTGCTGGCGGTCTTCTTCGCCGGTTTGGCCGGGGCTTTCCCGCCGAGGCTGCGCTTGAGCAGTTCGGTCAGGTCGATAACATCGGCCGATTTGCGCTCTTCCTCACCGGAAACGGTTTCAACGTCTTCGATCTTGCCTTCATGGGCCTTTTTGTCCACCAGCGCCATGATCTTGTTCTCGAACTCGTCTTTGTAGTCCTCGGGCGTCCAGTCTGCCGTCATGTCTTCCACCAGCCGCTTGGCCATGTCCAGTTCACCCTTGGCCAACTGCGGTTTGGTCACTTCGCTGCCCAGTGCCAGCTCATCAAGGCTGCGCACTTCCTGAGGCCAGCGCAGTTTCACCAGCACCAATGCCGACTCCAGGGGCATCAACGCGGCCAGATACTGACGCGTGTGTAAAACCACACGGGCGAGGGCGACCTTTTGGGTTTTGCTCAGGGTTTCACGCAGAAGGGCGTAGACCTTGCCGCCGCGCTTGTCCGGGGCCAGGTAATAGGGCGTGTCGATGTTCTGCAACGGAATTTGCTCGCTGTCGACGAAGGCGAAGATGTCGATGGTCTGGGTCGAAACCGGGTGTGCCGAACGGATCTCTTCCTCGCTGAGCACCACATAGCGGCCTTTTTCGAACTGCACGCCTTTGACGATGTGCTCCTTGGTGACTTCCTTGCCGGTGACCTTGTTGACCCGTTTATAGCCGACCGGGTCCATGCTGCGGCTGTCGAGCCAGTCGAAATCGACGCCTTGGGACGAGGTCGCCGAAACCAGCGCAACGGGGATGTGCACCAGACCGAAACTGATTGCGCCTTTCCAGATTGCCCGAGCCATGGTGCTGTTCTCCGAGTGATGTTCGGGTGACCCGTGGCCCGGCGTAAAAGTTTCCGTTGTTTGCAGGGGGCGGCGGTAAACGGCAGGTCAAGCCGTGTTACATCTTGTTTAGCGGTGACGGGTTAACAAATCCGAACCCTCGGCGTAGCGTGGACTCGAAGGCTCTAATCCACGTGCATCGAAAGAGGCCGTTCATGAACCGTTTCCTGCTTGGCATTGCATTGCTCGCCCTCACTGGTGGTCTGGTTCACGCAGAGGGCGCAATCACGCATTCACCGTTGTTGCTGGCGCAAAGTCCGACCGGCAACAGCAACAACCCCTACAACAGCCCGATCCGCCGGGCCAACCCCAACAGCATGCAGGGCACCCAACCCAGCGCTCCGCCTGTTCGCGGGCCGAACACGGTGCCAGTGCCACGCCCGCCGACCCTGGAAAACCGCGGCATCGGCAATGGCCAGCCGCTGCGCTCCGTCCCGAGCACGCCACCCACCTTCATCCCCAATCCTCCAGCCCGTGACAGCGGGAGCAACCGTTGAATGGCAGAACCGCTTCTGTCAGCCCTTCACACGAACAAAAGGAATCGTGCATGTTGCGTAAAACCCTTCTGGCCGGCCTGTGTGCCAGTGCACTGATCACTAGCCCGGCGTTCGCTGCCGCTCCCAAAGAGCTGCAAAGCGAGCAGGGCACCCTCGAGGTCACAACGATTACCCAAGGGCTCAAGCACCCATGGGCCTTGGCGTTCCTGCCGGATCGCCAGGGCATGCTGGTGACTGAGCGCCCCGGTAACCTGCGTGTGGTAGGCGCTGACGGCAAACTGTCCGCGCCGATCACCGGTGTGCCGGACGTCTGGGCCAAAGGGCAGGGCGGATTGCTCGATGTGGTGCTGTCACCGGACTTTAAACAGGATCGCCTCGTGTACCTGTCCTATGCCGAGGGCGGCGGAGCGGGTGACAAAGCCGGAACGGCGGTCGGGCGCGGGCGTCTGTCGGACGACCTGAAAACCCTGAAGGACTTCAACGTGATTTTCCGTCAGGAACCGAAACTGTCGGTCGGCAACCACTTCGGCTCGCGACTGGTGTTCGACCGCGACGGTTACCTGTTCATTACCCTGGGCGAAAACAACGACCGTCCGACCGCGCAGGACCTGGACAAGCTGCAAGGCAAGGTTGTGCGGATCTACCCCGACGGCAAGGTGCCGGATGACAACCCCTTTGTCGGCCAGTCCGGCGTGCGCCCGGAGATCTGGTCTTACGGCCACCGCAATCCCCAGGGCGCCGCGCTCAATCCGTGGACCGGAACCCTGTGGGAAAACGAGCACGGCCCGCGCGGCGGCGACGAGGTGAACATCATCGAGCGCGGCAAGAATTACGGCTGGCCGCTGGCGACCCACGGCATCAACTATTCCATGCAACCGATCCCGGAAGCCAAGGGCAAAACCGCAGAAGGTACGGTAGGGCCGCACCATGTCTGGGAAAAATCCCCGGGCGTCACCGGCATGGCCTTCTACGATGCCGATCGCTTCAAACCCTGGCAGCACAACGTGTTCATCGGTGCGCTGGTGACGCAGGAGCTGATCCGTTTGCAGTTCGACGGCGACAAGGTGGTGCATGAGGAACGCTTGCTGGGCGAACTGAAGCAGCGGATCCGTGATGTGCGCCAAGGGCCGGACGGTTACCTGTATGTGCTGACCGATGAGTCCGATGGTTCGCTGTACAAGGTCGGACTCAAATAAATGCGTCATGCGGGCGAGCGGGCGTAAAGCACCACCGCTGCCCGCAACTTGCCGCGACCGAAGCGGCACATCTTCTCGAACTCCCCATGGCTGACCGGCACGTGCTGGCAGTCCATGGGCTGACGATGCTGACTGTGATCGACATCCGGGTCGTGCAGGTAGACGAAGTCTTCATCGCAGTCGGTGACGATCACCCAGTGCGGCGATTTGGACCGGGTCAGGCGATAGCTGCTGATCAGCACCAGGGGCTGACCGCCGTTGGTCAGCAATGCGGGCAAGTCCAGCGTTACGCCAATGACCTGATCGACGTCTGTGTCGTTCAGTTGCGCCATGAACTCGTCATGGACCAGGCGCATGACGTCTTTTTTATGCGCATCGCGCACGCCATCGAGAAACAGCGGCCCGCTCATGCTCAGTTGCAAACGCACTTTGAAACCCCGGCGCCAGGCTGCCAGTGCCAGACCTTGCGGGCTGCAACCGCCATGGCCAGCCGTCATGAACACCGTGGTTGCCTCGCGCCACAACTGCAATTCCTCGCGCCGCTCCAGCAAACGATCGGCCTGCAACGCACCCATGGCCATCAGCAGGCAGGCCGGGCCGCAGGTGAAGTCGGTAGTTTGTCGGTAATAGGGGACCTTGATGTTGCGTGAGTCGCGGTGCTGGAGAATGCGTTTCTCCAGACGCAGTGCGTCGGCGTGATCCTCGTAGTAGTCATGGATCAAGGCAAAGCGTCGGTAACCGTTGCGCTCGTACAGGGCGATGGCGGTGGGGTTGTCGGTGCGCACTTCCAGCCGCAGGTAGGCGCAGTCGTGATCGAGCGCACAGGTCTCGATCCGCTGCAGCAATTGCTTGCCCAGACCGCCGCCGCGCGCCTCGGGGGCAATCGCAATGGAATACAGTCGGGCCAGCGAGGTGCCGCGATGAAACAGCACCAACGCATAACCGGCGAGTTGGCCCTCACGTTCGGCCACCCACAATTGCCCGTTGGCCCGGGTGATCATCCATTGGAAACTGCGGCGGGTGAGCCGATCCGTGGTGAAACAGTGCATCTCCAGCGTGAGCAACGCTGGCAAATCTTCAACCACCGCCAGGCGAAAAACAGCATTCATATGACCACCGTAAAAGTTGCGTAACGAAACGGGACTTTCGAAAAACTTCGTGCTTAATAGAAAAGGTCTTGTTCTCCAACGGATCAATTTCTATGTCAGCGGTACAGGGTCATTGGCGCGAAGTATCCAGTCAAAATTTGCCACCGGCAACTTATTTAAAACCGCAGATCAGGACTTCCAGTCAAGTGTTGATCATCGTCGAACGCGAGGAAGACTGGGCCTCGTATTTCCCCAGCGAAGACATCCTGACGGCCCAGGAATACCTTGAACAACCACCCGACAGCGAGCCGGGAAAACGGGTGCAGGTGATCAACCTGTGCCGCAGCTACAAGTATCTGGGGCACGGTTATTACTGCTCGCTGCTGGCTGAAGCGCGCGGGCACAAGGTGATTCCTTCGGTGCGCACCATTAGCGAACTGACGCGAAAATCCCTTTACGGTCTGGCGCTGGATGACCTGGATAAAACCCTGGAAAAAGCCCTGAGCCATCATCTCTACAGCGACACCGAAGGTTTTACGCTGACACTTTATTTCGGCAAAACCCATATCGAGCCGTTGCAGGATCTGGCCCGGCAATTGTTTGAAGTATTTCCGTGCCCGATTCTGTTAGTTGAGTTTCGCAGAACTAACGGATGGCATATCGAAGGCATAAAGTCCGGTGCCTTGCACAAGTTGCGTGACGATCAGGAAGATCAGTTCGCCAATGCGCTGGACGGTTTCAGCCGCAAGATCTGGCGCGTACCGCGTTCGCCGCAAGTGGCGCGTTATGATCTGGCGATCCTGCACGATCCGCAGGAGGCGTTGCCGCCGTCCAACGCCCGCGCACTGGAAAACTTTGTGCGGGTCGGCAAGGGCATGGGCATCGATGTCGAGCTGATCGAACGCAAGGACTACGCAAGGCTGGCCGAGTACGACGGCCTGCTGATCCGCGAGACCACCAGCGTCGACAACCACACTTATCGCTTCGCCAAGAAGGCCGAAAGCGAAGGTCTGGTGGTAATGGACGACCCGACGTCGATACTGCGCTGCACCAACAAGGTCTACCTGACCGACCTGCTCAACAGCCATCAACTGGGCATGCCGGCTACGGAAATCCTGTACAAGGAGCGACCCGAAGACTTCGAACGGGTCGGCGAGCGCCTCGGTTTTCCGCTGGTACTGAAGATCCCTGATGGTTGCTTCTCCCGTGGCGTGATCAAGGTCGAGAGCCAACAGGCCTTGCTGGAGGCCACCGACGAGCTGTTCGAACATTCGGTGCTGTTGCTGGCCCAGGAGTTTTTCTACACCGAGTACGACTGGCGCATCGGCGTGCTCAACCGCAAACCGATCTTCGCCTGCCAGTACTTCATGTCCAAGGGCCATTGGCAGATCTACAACCACAAGGCCAAGGGCCAGGACGTCAACGGCGAATGCCGCACGCTGGCGATTCACGAAGCGCCGCGCGCGGTGGTGGAACTGGCGGTGAAGACCGCCAACCTGATCGGCGACGGCTTGTACGGGGTTGACCTCAAGCAGGCCGGCGACAAGGTGGTGGTAATCGAGGTCAACGATAACCCGAACCTCGACGCAGGCATCGAAGACGCCTACCTGCAGGACGATTTGTATTCACTGGTACTGGAAGAATTCGTGCGGCGTCTCGAACTCAAACGCCGCGGGCAGGCCTGGTGACCGGCCGATGATCAACAGCTTTGCACTGAATCACGGCGGTTTGCAGCGGGTCGAGCGACTGGACGCCAAGGTGATGCTGTTCAGCGACCCCGACGCCGCCGAGCGCGACTTGCTGCACAGTCACTTCAAACTCGATGAACACGCGCTGGCCTCGGCGCTGGATCCGGACGAGGTGTCGCGGATCGAGTTTCACCCCGATCACTTGTTTCTGATCTGGAAACGCCCGGAGAATTATTCCGGCGGCGGCAGCCTGGCGTTCGAGGTGTCGTCCTGCGGATTGCTGTTCTCACCGGGCCAGTTGCTGGTGATCGCCACGGACGACACGCCGCTGCACGGTGTCGGCACACGTCAGCCACTGAACACGCCGCTGGACGTGTTGCTGGATCTGCTGTTCAACAACATCCATCACTACCTCGGGCATCTGAAGGTGATCAAACTGGTCGCCCGGGAGTTGCAGCAGAAATTCAACGCCTCGATGCAAAACCAGCATCTGGTGCAGATGTTCAACCTCAGCGAGAGCCTGATCTATTACATCAACGCCCTGCACAGCAACGGCGCGGTGCTGACGCGGTTGCGCAATCACGCGGAAAAACAGCATTTCGGCAGCGAAGCCATCGGCCTGATCGACGACCTGATCATCGAAAACAACCAGTGCTACAAGCAGGCGGAAATCTATTCGACGGTGTTCTCCGGGCTGATCGACGCCCGGGGCAACCTGATGAACAACAGCATGAACAACCTGCTGCGCAAACTGACACTGATCAACGTGGTGTTCCTGCCGCTCAACCTGATTGCGAGCATCGGCGGCATGTCGGAATTCAGCATGATGACCGCCGGCACGCCGTGGTGGGTGTCGTACCCGTTGTTCCTGGCGGCGATGCTGCTGGGGGCGGGCGGGATGCTGTTCGGGCTCAGGCGTCTGGCGAAATGACCGGGGCCGGGCGTTTGCGATCCTGCAGGCCCCGAACAACCAGGTACAACAACGGCCCGACTGAAACAAACACCGCCGTCAGCAACAGATACGGCACCACCGACCAGCCCGACTGCCCACGCTTGCGCGCGTCCTTGTACATCCAGACGCCCGCCAGGGTTGCCAGCAGATAGAGATCGATCACCACTTGCGCGGTGTCGGGCCGCGACATCAGGCTGATGCCGAAGTCGATCAGCGACTGCTCGGCTTGCAGCATCACGGAAACGGTATAGCCGCCGAAAGCAATCAATGCAGTGAGGGGCAGGGCGATGGACATCAGGTATTCCTTCCTTGGGCAGATGAGCGAAAGGCCAGCCTACAGACCCGCCACAAAATTCGCCATTGACTTGCCTGCAGCGCCCGGGCTAATTTCGGGGCCATGACTTCCACCGTACTGCGCTGCCAGCCAAGCATTATTACCGCCATTCCTCATTTGGCGGGCTAGCTCACGACTGCAGCACCCAACCCGCCCTAGAGGCGGGTTTTCATTTTCTGTCTCCGGGGTTCCGAATCAAACGTCAGGAGACGACCATGCGCTACAGCCCCGCCCAGCAAGCCCTGCTTGAGCAGTACGTGAAAAAGATCCTCGCCGCGCCGGTGTATGAACTGGCGGTGCGCACGCCGCTGCAACCGGCGCCGGCGCTGTCCGAAGCGCTGGGCAACCGGATCCTGCTCAAACGCGAAGACCTGCAGCCGACGTTCTCCTTCAAGATCCGTGGTGCCTACAACAAGCTGGTGCAGTTGAGCGACGAGCAGAAGGCGCGCGGCGTGATCACGGCGTCGGCGGGCAATCATGCGCAAGGCGTAGCGCTGGCGGCGCGGGAGCTGGGCATTGCCGCGACCATTGTGATGCCGGCAACCACGCCTGAGTTGAAAGTGCTGGGGGTCAGCAGTCGCGGGGCTGAGGCGCTATTGCATGGTGAAAGCTTTCCCTTTGCCCTGGCCCACGCGCTGCAACTGGCTGAGCAGACTGGGCGAACGTTCGTTTCGCCTTTCGACGATCCAGATGTGATCGCTGGCCAGGGCACGGTTGCGATGGAAATCCTGCGCGAGCATCAGGGCGCACTGGATGCGATCTTCGTCCCAGTGGGCGGTGGCGGGTTGATCGCCGGCATCGCGGCGTATGTGAAATACCTACGACCGGAGGTGCGGATCATCGGTGTCGAGTCGGAGCACTCGGCCTGCCTGAAAGCTGCCCTGCAAGCGGATGAGCGAGTGGTGTTGCCCAACGTGGGCACTTTCGCCGATGGCGTGGCGGTGGCGCAGATCGGCGCTTACGGGTTCGAGGTTTGCCGCTTCTGCGTGGATGAGGTCATTACCGTCAGCAACGATGAGCTCTGTGCAGCCATCAAGAATATCTACGACGATACCCGCTCGATCACCGAGCCTTCAGGTGCATTAGCGGTCGCGGGCATCAAACAGTACGTGGCGCAAACCGGCGCACGGAATCAGACATTCATCGCCATCGATTCTGGCGCCAATATCAATTTCGACAGCTTGCGACACGTCGCCGAGCGAGCGGCGGCGTGCGGCGTTGTGGCTTGAAGTTACTCGGGAATGGCCACGCCAACCTTGTCCGAGGCCGACCAGATGCGGAAGCGCACTTCGACGTCCTGCGGTGCGTAGATCACGATCGGCAGCTTGCTGTTGTAGCGCACGGTGAAACCGTCACCGATCACCGGCACGAATGCGCGTTTTTTCTGGGTGCCGGGCGGGCAGGCCATCAGCGTGCTCATCGGGCCGCTGACTTTTTCCAGGCGGTAGAACGGATAGCCCCAGCCTTCGAGGTTTTTCTCTTCGAGGGTGCCGCCCAGGCGTTGGCGGTTGCAGTCGACTTCGAGGGTCTTGCCAGCGAGGATTTCGACTTTGAAGTTTTCTTCCTGGGCCTGCTGCGGCAGGTGGATGACTTGGCGAGTGAAGCCCGCTTCGGCCTTCGGATAAGGCGCGGTGTCTTCAAGTTTGGCGGCATGGGTGAGGGTGGACAGGCTGGCGAGCATCAGGCCGGCGGTCGCGTAAACAGTGAAATTTCCCATTGAAGCCTCCTGGCGGGTGTACGTTGTTTAACGGGCATTCTCACTGCCAAGGGCGATGAATGCAAACCGCCAGCCGCATGCAAATTGCAGTGCCTGCACGAGCGAATCTTGCATTTTGCAACTGGCCAGTGGCCTGCCTTTTTCCCAAGCCTTTGATTTGCAAGGAGGTGAATGCAACCTGATGAAAGGCACGTTTTATGCGTTGATTTGGTGCGGCGCACCGAGTTCGGGCGCCTACACTCCAATGGGCATTTCGCAGTACAGCCGCTTGTCACAACCCAAGGATTCAGCGGGGACACACCCGTGGGAAGCCGTGGCAACGGTCGACGTGAATACTTGATTGGCAGTCTCACAGTAAGGAGAGGTTTCGCCATGTTTCTGTCTGCCTTGGAACTCCGCAACATCATAGAAAGCAGTTTTCTACCGAAACGCTGCCAATGCACGCTGTCCCCGGATCTGTCGATGACCGTCAAAGTGTATGGCGATCACCAAACCGATCAGGTTGAGCTGCAGGTGAGTGGCATCGATGCCAGTCATTTGAACAGCTGTCGCGAAATCAACGGCCTGATCGCCGGGTTGCGCTCGGATCTTGCGCAACAAACGGCAATCCATCATTCAGTGCCGCGATCCCGAGTCGTCTAACCGACTGTTTCACCCAGTTCGACCGTCACGCGCCGGGCCTGCAAGAAGCCAAGGCCCAGCGCGAACTCGACCAGCACCGCGAGCAGAATCCCGGGGCCGGCGTGGCCGTTGAGCCATTCAGCAAACCCCAGCACCGCCAGGCCAAAACAGCCGACGATAAAGCCGTTGCTCAGCGCATTGCGCGCGATCGACACCGGCGCGTTGCGCACCAGATAAAACATCACCCCCAAGGCTGCAAACAGCACCGCACTGCGCCGTGCGACGAATCCAGCTGCCTCCGAATACTCGATGCTCCAGATCGCCAGCAACATCTGTGGCGCCAGACCCCACGCCAAGGAAAGCAGAAAACACAGGCAGAAGGTGAGGGTCGAGAGCGTGCGAAACGACAACTGCATGGCGAATCCTTGCGGCAGTGAGGAGGGCCCCGAGCATACTCTTCGAGACCCGTGCTCGCCTACCGCAAAGCCGCAAATCAGAGCTTTCTGTCAGTTCTGGAAGCTGCACGCGTCAGATAATTTCCGGTAACTGATTTCTTCCGGTTTCCCGGTGCTGTCGAGGTACTTCATGTCGGCGGTGATGACCTTGCACTCCTGCGTCTGCGGCTCGGTCAGGGAAACCACTTTGGCGACATGCAGCGGCATGCCGTATTCATAGGGAACAGCCTTGGAGGTGTCATTGGCCTGGGCCAGCCCGGCAAACGCGGTGCAGGCGAGGGCGGTGGTGAGCAGGAACGGACGAATGTTCATGATGGACTCCGGTGCGACGGTAATTGAGTTCGGCATGTTGCAAGCCAAACCTGCCGCACTGGGCGTCAGCCAGGGGCTGAGGGCGTGCGGTTCAGTAGAGTTTTTGACCGCGGCGTTAAGCGATGGTTAACCGGGCTGAACGCCGGCTGTCTGGGCGGGGATCGATTCGTGGGGGAGTCTCGGCGGATTCCTACAAGGGTGGATGCCTTGTCTGCTTTCGGGGGCTGGAGCGGGGCGGTTATGGTTTGGCGTCGCTGCAAAATCAGCGGCTTAGGTTTGGTCACCTGAAAAACTCGACACATCTGTGCCATGATTCGCGCCGCGGACACTCACGTCTTCGGAGTACATTGCTGTGGCGGCTGTGTGCAGGGGCGCCTTCGGGCGAGCTGATCGGGTTTCTCAGTTGACCAAGCCTTGCATACAGTCCGCCTCCCATCGTTTGGTCACGGTGTCGGCGGGTCATTGAAGCCTATCGAGTAATGACAATGCCAATCCTGAAACCAAGCTCCGCCCGCTATCTCCCACTCAACAGCGGCGTCACCGACAGCGCGCCGCTGGTCATCGACACCCAAGCCAACCCGAAAGACCTCTTCGAAGCCGCCGTGCAACGCATCCGCGCCGCAGCCGACCTGCTCGAAACCCTGCACTGCCTGTGCTTCAAACACGCCGACGTCCAGGACATCCCCCACATCACCCATGCGCTGTACCTGCTGACACAGGATGGCAGTGATTTGCTTCAGGTTGCGCAGCAGAAAATGTTGAACTGGACCGCACCGGTCTGACGTTTCACCAGCGTTCAACGGGGGACGCGATGGTCCCCCGTTGAAGAAAAAACCTCAGCGACTACGGGTAAGGTTTCAGCTCAATCAGCGATTCGCCGGTTGCAGGAACGGGCAGCTCATCCGTTTCGAGGTAAGCATCCGACGGACCGTAAATCAGGTACTTGTGGACGCTTTCATGTCCGACGTTCTCGAATATCACTTGAGGGCTTTTCGAGCCGCTCAATACCCAGCGAGGACGGTTCCTTTCGGCAAACTCCACACGGTGTATCCGTCTGTCGCTTGTATCTCGAAAGAACAAGATGCCTTGTTGGTAGTTGGAGCTGAACTCGCCGGTAATCAGCAAGACATTCACGTCGTTGCCTATAGACACGCACTGCCAATCGACACGGCTGCCATTAGACGCGTCGGCATCCGCATACAAGAATCTGGTTTCGTGTTTCTGACTGATTTTGTAAACGTGAGAGTCGGAGAGGGGATGGCCCCGCAGCAGGGACACTCTGCTGTCGGAGCCGGCGAGATTACACTCAGCCACCGTCGTGAACGGTGGCTGATCGGCAAAGACATGAAGGCTTGATGCGATGAGTCCAGCCGCGATGACTGCGTTGCGCATCAAGCCGACTTCACAACCTGCTTCGGCGAAACAACGGTGCCAGGCTTGTCGTTGGCGGCCGGTGCTGGAATGACCGGCGGTAGAATCGCGATCCCGGTGCCGGCGCCTGGCGCGCCGCCGGTGTTGGCCTTCACCTCGGCACCGCTGATGGTCACACCACCGGCATCAACCTTGACGAAACTGCCGCCAGCCTTGGCCGTGAGTTCCATGCCACCTTCGATAACCACTTTGTCGCCAGCGTGGTAGTGAATCTCCGTGCCTGCTTCCACGAACTGCCCGGTGCCGACCTTCACATGTTGGGTCACGCCGACAGTCAGGTGATCGTTGGCGCGCATTTCGCTCTTGCGATCCAAGTGGGTGATGCGGTGTTCCTCGACCTTGAATTCACTTAAAACATTGGCCTCGACGGTGTCATGCCGTTCGTTGCCGACGCGGATCTTCTGGTCGTGCTCGATGTTTTCGTCCCAGTCGCGCTGGGCGTGGATGTAGATCTGCTCGACGCCTTTCTTGTCTTCGATACGGAACTCGTTGTAGCCCTTGCCGCCCGGTGAACTCAGGGTTTTGAAGGTGCTGCGGGTCTTGTTCGCCGGCAAGTCGTAAGGGACGACGTTTTCCTTGTGGTACAGGCAGCCGGTGACCAGCGGCTGGTCGGGATCGCCTTCAAGGAAGGTCACCAGCACTTCCATGCCGATGCGCGGGATGGCGATGCCGCCATAGGCAGCGCCGGCCCAGCCGCTGGCGACGCGTAGCCAGCAAGTAGTCTTGTCGTCGGCCTGGCCGTCGCGGTCCCAGTGGAATTGCACTTTCACGCGGCCGTACTGGTCGCAGTGGATTTCTTCGCCGGCGGGGCCGGTGACGATCGCGGTCTGGCTGCCGAGGACTTTCGGTTTCGGGTGCTCGAGGGCAGGGCGGTAGTGGGCGTCCCACGGGGTGGCCACGAAGCTGTTGCGGTAGCCCTGGTGGAAATCGCTCTTGTGGTCGGTGACGTCGCTGGTGACGTTTTCGCCCAGCACTTGTGGCTGCTTGCCTTCGTGGAAGATTTCCAGCAGCAGCCACAGGTCGTTCCATTCGGCGCGCGGGTGTTCGGCCAGGGTCATGAAGTGGCCGCTGGTCAGGGTCGGTTCGTCACCCTTGCCTTCGGCGAGTTTGTAGTCGCTGCGGTGGCGCTCCAGCGCACGGGTCGAGAGGAACTTGCCGCGCTCGCGCGTGGTGAAACGGCCGGGGTAGTCGTAGTCTTCCAGGTCCGGCATGAACGCGGATTTGGCCGCGCCTTCAGGCAGAATCTTCGGTTTCTCGAAATCATAATCGCGGCGGCTGACGCGGCTGGTGCGGGTTTCCAGGCGCAGGTTGAAACGCTTGATCACCGGTTTGTCGGCGGCCATGCCGGAGTCTTGCTGGTAGTTGACCGGTTTCAGCTTGCGGAACACGGTCTGGTCGTCGCCGAACACCAGTTTGTGGCCGCTGCTGCTGTGCTGGAAGTGGAAGTGGATGCCTTCCTCCTCGCACAAGCGCTGGATGAAATGCAGGTCGGACTCGTCGTACTGCACGCAATAGTCACGTTCCGGGTACTCGGCGCTGAGCTGGAAGCTGTAGGCGTCGGCCAGAATGCCGCGATCTTCCAGTACCTGAGCAATGATCTTCGGCACCGTCAGTTGCTGGAAGATCTGCTGGTCATGGTTATGCCGCAGGTAGGCCAGTTGCGGCACCAGACTGATGCTGTAACGGGTCAGGGTCTTGCCGGAATCGCCTTGCTCGATGCGATACACCAGACCATGAATCTTGCCCTCGCCGGTGGCGCCGAAGGTCAGGCAGCCGGGCTTGTGCAGGAGTTCTTCAAGTTTGAGGTCGGGGCGGGCGCTGACCAGTTCGATGTCGAAACGGAACGGCTCGTTGAGGGCTTCGCGACCGGTGAAGCTGAGGACTTGCAGGTCGGCGGAAGCGCCTTCGAGCGTGAGGGTAATGTGGGTAGCGTTGGCGTCCAGCATGCCTTGATTTCCGTCCTTTGGATTAGCGTGGGCGGATGGTGCAGGATTAAATCGCCTCGTTCAAGGCGCAAATGCCGTAGAGGCAGTGGTCAGAACCCATAGGGAAAACCCTTAGGCCCACGGTTTGGCCCAGTAAAACAGGCACTTGCGGACGAACCAGTCTGTCGCGAACGCCGAATACCGCGTCCGGGAACAACCAGTCAGTTTCAGACTAAAGTCGCCTGTAGCACGTCAAAGCCATCTGCCATCATTGCCGTTCACCCCCGCGTGTTCACTGCCTCCCGGTTCTTCACTGGTCCGGGACGGGAGCTATTTCTGGTTGTTTGCGCCTCTGCGCAATCGTTGTTCTGTTGGAGTTTTCAATGCGTCCCCCATTTCCCCTCATCACCCCGCGCCAGTCGCTTGGCTTCGGAGCCTTTGTGCTGTGCGCCGGTTTTACCGCACAGGTCCAGGCCAGCGGTTTTTTCGAAGACACCACGGCGAAGATCGAATCGCGCACGGTGTACTTCAACCGCGATTTCCGTGACGGGCACACCTCCAGTGATCAGGGCGCGTCCAAGCGCGAAGAGTCGGCGCAGGGTTTCATTCTCAATCTGCAATCGGGCTACACCGAAGGCACCGTGGGTTTCGGGATCGATGCGCTGGGCATGGCGGGTTTCCAGCTCGATTCCAGCCCGGATCGCAGCAACAGCGGCCTGTTGCCGTCCAGCGGCGACAACCCGCGCGGTTCAAAAGGTCAGTACGCGAAGATGGGTCTGACCGCCAAGGTCAAAGTCTCGGATACGGTGCTGAAATATGGCGCGCTACTGCCGGATCTGCCATTGCTCAAGTACAACGACGGCCGTCTGCTGCCGACCATGTTCAACGGTGCGATGCTGACCTCCAAAGAGGTGAAGAACCTGACCTTCATGGCCGCGCGTCTGGACAACTACACCGCCCGGGACTCGACCGATTCGCAAGACATACGCGTGCACTGCAAGAACAAGCGTTATGCGTGCAACACCACCGCCGATCATTTCGACATGTACGGCTTCGACTACAAGATCAACGATCGCCTGACCGCGCAGTATCACTACGCCGAACTGGAAGACATCTATCGCCAGCACTTCGTGGGTCTGTTGGCCAATCAGCCGCTGGGTGACGGTGTGTTGAAAGCCGATCTGCGTTTGCTGAAAAGCGCCGACAGCGGCGATGCGAAAGCGGGCTCAATCGACAACCGCGCGTTGAGCGGCATGCTGTCTTACGGCATCAGCGGTCACACCTTCAGCGCTGGCTGGCAGCGTATGAACGGTGACAACTCGATGCCGTATCTGGATGGCAGCAACCCGTATCTGGTGAACTACGTGCAGGTCAACGACTTCGCCGCCGCACAGGAACGTTCCTGGCAGCTGCGTTATGACTATGACTTCAAAGCGATCGGCATCAATGGCCTGAGCTTCCTGACCCGTTACGTGAACGGCGATCACATCAAGGTCCCGGGCAGCGATCAGGAAGGCAAAGAGTGGGAACGCGACAGCGAGTTGAAGTACGTGATCCAGACCGGGACGTTCAAGGATGTCAGCCTGCGGTTGCGTAATGCGACTTACCGCACCAACTACGAGAAGTTTGCCCGGGATGTGGATGAGACCCGTTTGATTGTGAGTTACAACTTTTCGGTGTTGTAACCCATAGGCCGGCGGTGTCTGAACTGACGCCTTCGCGGGCAAGCCCGCTCCCACAGGATCTACGTCGTTCTCTAAAGTTGTGGTTACCGTAGATCCCTGTGGGAGCTGGCTTGCCAGCGAAGGCGTCCTAAAGAGCACCGAGAGTCAGAGCCAATGCCAGAACCGGCTCCAGAACCCGCGATTCAGATCATCCTTGCACGCCGCGTATTGCTGACCGTACATGTCCGAGCGGTTCTGCACCTTGCGCGCCACCGGCATCAGCCACGCCTTGCTGGCATAAGTCTTCTGGCGGAAACCGCCCCAGCCTTCGTGGTAATTGAGGTATTGGTTGTAGGCGTCGTACTTGTACACGCCGTTGATCGAGGTGGTCTTGTCCATGTACCAGCCGACGAAGTCGATGGCGTCGTCGAAGTCCTCGCGGTCGGCGCCATATCGGCCGGTGCTTTTCTGGTAGTCGGACCAGACTTCATCCTTGGCCTGCGCATAACCCGAGGCTGTCGTGACGCGACCCCATGGGATCACCCACAGCAGGTATTTGCGCGGCGTCTTGGCGTCATAGCGGTAGCCGGACTCCTGATACATGATCGCGAACGGCACCTGGATCGGTACGCCCCAGCGCTTTTGCGTGACTTGCGCCGCGTCGTACCAATCACTTTTTTCGCGGAAAATCTCGCAGAGGTTTTCCGGCGAACGCGGCGGCGATGTTCCGCAACCGGTCAACAGTGCCGCCAATACCAACAGTCCAACCGTGCGCCGCGAATTCAAAAGCCGTCATCCCGTCGTGCAAAAAAGGGCGCCAGTCTACGCGGTCAGGTCAACTGGTGGCGATAAGGCAAATCCGGACCTGTTTTACTGCATGTAAGGGCGGCGGCCTGTACGGCAAACCTGAGCATGCCGTCGATCTGCTCGCGGCTGAGGTGCTGAACGCCTTCCACCGAATCGAGCTCATGCTCGGTCAGCCAGGTGATCAACGCGGCCTGGAAGGTATCGCCGGCGCCGACGGTGTCGGCGATTTTCACCGAGCTCGCCGGCACCGACCATGAACCGTGAGTGCGGCTGAACACGGTCGCGCCTTCACCGCCACGGGTCAGGAACACGACCTGGCAGCGATACTGCAACCAGCCTTCGATGACGCGCGCCGGATCCTGTTCGGGGTACAGCAGGCTCAAGTCTTCGTCGCTGACTTTGATCAAGTCCGCCAACGGCACCAGCGTAGCGATTCGTTCGCGCCACAGGTCGATGTTCGGCTCGGGGTTGAGGCGCACGTTCGGGTCGAGGCTGATCAGGCGTTTGCCGCTTTCACGCTGCACCAGCGCAAGCAAGGTATCGGCAATCGGCTGCACCACCAGTGAGAAGGAACCGAAGTGCAAACCACGCACTTCAGGGCCCAACGTTGGCAGGTGCGCCAGGCTCAACTGGCGGTCGGCGCAACCCTCGCCACGGAAGCTGTAATGCGGCGAGCCATTGGCGCCCACCGCGACCATCGCCAGGGTGGTCGGCGCGGCGAAATCCACCAGGTAATCCGGGCGTACGCCTTCATCCTGCAGCACTTGCTGCAAGCGCCGGCCGAGGTAGTCGGTGGACAACCCGCCAAACAGCGCCGAATCCACGCCCAGTCGGCGCAAACCCACCGCCACGTTGAACGGTGAACCACCGGCAATTGCCTTGAAATTGACTTTCGATGCCTGTCCGCCGGCATCGTCTTCGCTGAAGAAATCGAACAGCGCTTCGCCACACACCAGGTACATAGTTGTTTGCTCTTTATAAGGTTGCGACATGCAGTCGATAGCGTTCATAGGCCTGCTGGAACGCCTCGACATTCGCGGCAACCGGCAGGGTTTCACTGTTCAGGTCGAGCTTCACGCAGCGTTCGCACAGGTCGGCCAGGGTGTCTTCGTGGCCGTTCGACCACGACTTGCACCACGCCGCCTGAATCGCCGCGCCCAGCGCTGCGGCTTCGCTTTGCTCGGTGCAGATCACCGGGGTGTTCATGATGTCGGCGACGATCTGCCGCCACACCGCGCTTTTCGAACCGCCGCCGATCAGGCAAATGCTGCGGCTTTGTAAACCATTCTGGCGTAGCAGATCCAGTCCATAACGCAGGCCGAAGGTGGTGCCCTCGACGGCGGCGCGGCACAGATTGGCTTGCGTCAGGTTATCGATGGTCAGGCCGTGCAGGCTGCCGGTGGCGTGGGGCAGGGGCGGCACGCGTTCGCCGTTGAGGAACGGCAACATGCTTACGCCTTCTGCGCCGATCGGGGCCTGGTCCACCAAGGCATTGAAGGCGTCGAGATCGAGGTTGAACAGTTCGCGGATCGCGCCGGTGGCGTTGGTCAGGTTCATGGTGCAGATCAACGGCAGCCAGCCGCCGCTTGACGAACAGAAGGTCGCGACCGACGCGTCCAGGCTGACCTTCGGTGCCTCGGCGTAGGCGTACACCGTGCCGGAAGAACCGAGGCTCATGGTGATCGCCCCCGGCTGAATATTGCCGGTGCCGATGGCGCCCATCATGTTGTCGCCGCCACCGCTGGACACCAGTGCGTTGGGGTTGATGCCCAGTTGTTCGGCGACCGCCGGCAGAATTGTGCCGACCGTTTGATGGGCATCGATCAGCTCTGGCAGCGCGGATTGCAGACGACCGCTGGCGTCGATGTCGCGCAGCAGCTGCAGATCCCATTGACGGGTGCGCACGTTGAAATAGCCGGTGCCGGACGCATCGCCGTATTCGCTGCATGCACGACCGGTGAGCCAGAAATTCAGGTAGTCGTGGGGCAGCAGAACTCGCGCGATGCGCGAGAACACATCCGGATGCTGTTCCTTGGTCCACAACAGTTTGGAGACGGTGTAGCCCGGCGCAATGACCACGCCGAGACGTTCCAGCGAGCCTTGTTCACTGCCCAGGTGAGTCAGCAGGCGATCGTTTTCAGGCGTGGTTTCGGTGTCGCACCAAAGCTTGGCCGGGCGTAGGACCTGGCCTTGATCGTCGAGCAGCACCAGGCCGTGTTGCTGGCCGGAAACGCCAATGCCCTGGATCGACTGGCCGTCGACATTTGCCGCCAATAAAGCGCGGCGGGTGGCGAGGGCGAAGGCTTCCAGCCATTGCGCGGTGTCTTGCTCGCGACGGCCGTTGGCGCCGCTGATCATCGTGTGGGCGGCGGCGCCCTGGCCGAGAACCTGACCGCTGACAGCGTCGAGGATGATGGCTTTGGTGCCTTGGGTGCCGCAGTCGATGCCGAGGAATAGTTGTTGTTTGTGCATGGTGTGAACCTGTTGGTTTTTTGGCGACTTCTAAAGCCACCCCTCACCCCAACCCTCTCCCCAGAGGGGAGAGGGGGAAAGGGAGCAGATTTGTGTAGGTTTCAATTCCTGAGTTCGGCTCCGGACTTTCAGGTCGATGTAGCTCGAATAAACACCTCAGTCGGCTCCCTCTCCCTCCGGGAGAGGGCTGGGGTGAGGGGCTTTTCAGGCCAGAATACGCTCGAGAGTCCGAGTGACGCCTTCTTCACGCAAGCTATTCAGGCACCACTCGAACGCCGCAACAAACTCTGGCGAACGCGGTATCGCCACCCCGAAAATCTCCTCGACCCCCAATAACCGCTCAGTGATCAAAGCATCCTCTGCCACCAACCCCTGACAGAACGCGGCCCGAGGATCCGGAATCGAATAAGTGTCACCATTCTCATCCACACCCTTCAAGTAAAGCGCCCAGGCCGCCACCACCAACGCTGCCCGTTTGGTCTCCTGCCCATCGGCAATCAACCGATTGATCGTCGGAATAGTGAACTTGGGAAACTTCGACGACCCATCCGAGCAAACCCGCTCAAGCTGATCGGCAATCGCCTGATTGGAGAACCGCGCCACCAGCGTGTCCTTGTACTCGGTCAGGTCGATCCCCGGCACCGGCGCCAGTTGCGGGGTCACGTCCAGGTCCATATAGGCGCGCATGTAGCGCACGAACAGCGGGTCGTTCATGGTCTCGTGAACGAAGCGGTAACCCTTCAAAAAGCCCAGATAAGTCAGGGCCAGGTGACTGCCGTTGAGCAGTTTGATCTTCATCTCTTCGTAGGGCGAAACATCATCGGTGAACTGCACGCCGACCTTTTCCCAGGCCGGTCGGCCGTTGACGAACTTGTCCTCCAGCACCCATTGCACGAAGGGTTCGCAGACCACCGGCCAGGCGTCATCAACGGCGTGTTTGTCCGCCAGTTGCAGGCGATGCGCGGTGCTGGTCATCGGCGTGATGCGGTCGACCATGGCGTTGGGGAAACTGACGTTGGCGTCGATCCAGTCGTGCAGGTCCGGATCCAGCAAAGCAGTAAAGGCCAACAGTGCCTTGCGGGTGACGGCGCCGTTGTGCGGCAGGTTATCGCAGGACATCACCGTGAACGCCGGAGTGCCCGCCGCACGCCGCTTGGCCAGTGCGGCACAGAGGAAACCGAACACGGTTTTCGGCTGTTGCGGGTAGGTCAGGTCGTGCTGAATCTGCGGCAGGTGCGCCATGAACACGCCGTTGCTGTCGTCGATGCAGTAACCGCCCTCAGTGATGGTCAGCGAGACGATGCGGATCTGCGGATCCGCAAGCTTGTCGATCAGCACCTGGGCGCTGTCCTCAGCCAGCAGCATGTCGCGGATCGCGCCGATGACGCGGACTTCGGTGTCGTCGCTGTCGCCCAGTTCGAACAGGGTGAACAGGTAATCCTGCTCCTTGAGGTCGTCACGCGCGCGGCGGTCTTCGGCGCGCAGGCCGACGCCGCAAATCGCCCAGTCCAGCGCTTCGCCGGTGTTCATCAGCGCATCGGTGTAATACGCCTGATGCGCGCGATGGAAGCCGCCGACGCCAATGTGGGCGATGCCCTGGCGGGTGTCGCTGAGGCTGTAGGCCGGAAGCTTCACTTCGGGGGCCAGGCGGTTGAGGTTTTGCTTGTTCAGTTTCATCGGGTCAGTCTCGAAATCAGGCGGCCGCGCGCAGCGGGCGGGTCAGCGCCACGCCGTCGGCATCGAACAGATGGCAGTGGGCAGCGTCCAGGTGCAGGTTCAATTGTTCGCCGTAACGGCTCGCCAGATCACCGCGCACGCGCATGGTCAGGGCTTCGCCGGCGTTGGTCTTGACGTGGCAGAAGGTGTCGCTGCCCAGCCGCTCGCTGACGTCGGCGGTGACTTGCAGGGTGCAGTCGCCCGCTTGCGCCAGTTCCAGATGTTCCGGGCGAATGCCCAGGGTCACGGCGCTGCCGACGCTCAGGTTCGACGCGTTGAACGGCAGGGTGATGCGGGTACCGGCCTCCAGCGAGACTTCGCAGCTCGCGCCATCGATCCGCATGATCTGGCCTTTGAGGAAGCCCATTTTCGGCGTGCCGAGGAAACCGGCGACGAACAGGTTGGCGGGATTGTGATACAGCTCCAGCGGCGAGCCGACCTGCTCGATCTTGCCACCATTGAGCACCACGACCTTGTCGGCCATGGTCATGGCTTCGACCTGATCGTGGGTCACGTAGATCATCGTCGCTTTCAAATCTTTGTGCAGGCGCAGCAGCTCCAGGCGCATCTGTACCCGCAGGGCGGCGTCGAGGTTGGACAGCGGCTCGTCGAACAGGAAGATTTTCGGGTTGCGCACGATTGCCCGGCCGATGGCAACGCGCTGACGCTGGCCGCCGGACAGTTGTTTCGGCTTGCGTTCGAGCATCGGGCCCAGTTCCAGAATGCGCGCCGCTTCGCCGACTTTCTTCTCGACTTCAGCC
Organism: Pseudomonas sp. B707; assembly: GCF_022496685.1. NCBI lineage: Bacteria > Pseudomonadati > Pseudomonadota > Gammaproteobacteria > Pseudomonadales > Pseudomonadaceae > Pseudomonas > Pseudomonas sp. B707. The sequence continues at coordinate 140,511 of NZ_WTVE01000033.1, forward strand.
TTCGGTACGCCGGCCAGATCGAGGGCGAACGACATGTTTTTCTTCACGGTCATGTGCGGGTACAGCGCGTAGGTCTGGAACACCATCGCCAGATCACGCTTGGCCGGGCTGACTTCGGTGATGTCTCGTCCGTCCAGTTCGATGGTGCCGCCGCTGACTTCTTCAAGACCGGCGATCAGTCGCAGCAGGGTGGATTTGCCGCAGCCCGACGGGCCGACGAACACCACGAATTCCTTGTCGTTCACCTCAAGGTCGATGCCCTTGATGATGGAAAAACCTTCGAAGCCTTTTTGCAGATTCTTGATTTTCAGGTTGGCCATGATGGCGCTCCTTTTGCGAATTCTTATTTGACGGCGCCGAACGACAGGCCGCGCACCAGTTGTTTCTGGCTGATCCAGCCGAAGATCAGGATCGGCGCGCAGGCCAGGGTCGAGACGGCCGACAACTTGGCCCAGAACAAGCCTTCGGGGCTTGAGTAGGAAGCGATCAACGCGGTCAGTGGCGCGGCTTTGGACGAGGTCAGGTTCAGCGACCAGAACGCCTCGTTCCAGCACAGGATCAGCGACAGCAGCACGGTCGAGGCGAGGCCACCCTTGGCGATCGGCAGCAGCACGCGGAGCATTTCCTGGGCGAGGGTGGCGCCGTCGAGGCGGGCGGCTTCGAGGATGTCCTTGGGGATGTCCTTGAAGTAGGTGTAAACCATCCAGACCACGATCGGCAGGTTGATCAGCGTGTAGATCACGATCAGCGCAATGCGCGTGTCGAGCAGGCCGAAACTCTTGGCCAGCAGGTAGATCGGCATCAGCACGCCCACCGGCGGCAGCATCTTGGTGGAGAGCATCCACAGCAGCGTGCCCTTGGTGCGCTGTGTTTCGTAGAACGCCATCGAGTAGGCCGCCGGCACCGCGATCAGCAGGCACAGAGCCGTGGCGCTGAAGGAAATCACCACCGAGTTCCAGGCGAAACTGAAGTAGTCGCTGCGCTCGTTGATGTGTAGGTAGTTCTCCAGCGTCGGCGTGAAGATGAATTGCGGCGGCGTAGCGAAGGCGTCGATTTCGGTCTTGAAACTGGTCAGCACCATCCAGAAGATCGGGAAGAAAATGATGATCGCGATGGCCCAGGCCAGCGTGCCGAGCAGCAGGCTTTGCAGCCGGCGGGATTGTTGAAGAGTCATGGCAGGCCTCAGGCTTTGTCAGTCAGGTTTTTGCCGATCATCCGCACCAGAATGATCGCGGCGATGTTGGCGATGACCACGGCGATCAGGCCGCCGGCCGAGGCCATGCCGACGTCGAACTGCACCAGCGCCTGGTTGTAGATCAGGTAGGCGAGGTTGGTCGATGCGTAGCCGGGGCCGCCGTTGGTGGTAGTGAAGATTTCGGCGAACACCGACAGCAGGAAGATGGTTTCAATCATCACGACTACGGCAATCGGGCGTGCCAGGTGCGGCAGCGTCAGGTGCCAGAAGATCGCGATCGGGCCGGCGCCATCGAGGCGGGCGGCTTCTTTCTGTTCCTGGTCGAGGGACTGCATGGCGGTCATCAGGATCAGGATCGCGAAGGGCAGCCATTGCCACGAGACAATGATGATGATCGACAGCAGCGGGTAGTGAGCGAGCCAGTCCACCGGCTGCGCGCCGAACAGTTTCCAGATGTAGGCGAGGATCCCGGACACCGGATGGAAAATCAGGTTCTTCCAGATCAGCGCACCGACCGTGGGCATGATGAAGAACGGCGAAATCAGCATCACCCGCACGATGCCGCGACCGAAGAACTCGCTGGCCTCCAGCAGCGCACTGATCAATACGCCGAACACCACGCTGATCAGCAGCACGCTGCCTACCAGCAGCAAGGTGTTGGTGGCGCCGGGCATGAAGCCGGAGTCGGTCAGAAAGTAGGTGAAGTTTTCCAGCCCGACAAATTCGTTGGTGCCCGGGTCGAGCAGGTTGTAGCGGATCATCGAGAAATAGACGGTCATGCCCAGCGGCACGATCATCCACAGCAGCAACAGGGCCACCGAAGGGCTGACCAGAAACCAGCCGGGATTGGCCACACGGCTTTTGCGCCGGGGCTGCGATAGGTCGATGTGGGCTTTGGCAGTTGAAGTATTCATGGCGTTTACGACCGAGTCATACAGACCTATGGAGATCCCATGTGGGAGCGACGGTGCGACGATTCGACTTGCTCGCGAAGGCGTCGTGTCAGACAACAAAATGTTTCACTGATACACCGCTTTCGCGAGCAAGCCCGCTCCCACAGGAGGCAGGAGCAAGCTTTGCGAGTTACTTCGGATAACCCGCGCGCTTCATCTCGCGTTCGGTGGTTTGCTGGGCGGCGGTCAGCGCCTGGTCGACCGTGGTCTGGCCGATCAGTGCGGCGGAGAACAGCTTGCCGACCTGTGTGCCGATCCCCTGAAACTCGGGAATGGTCACCAGTTGAATGCCGATGTAAGGCACGGGTTTGAGGGTCGGTTTGCTCGGGTCGGCCGCTTTCAGCGATTCCAGCGTGACCTTGGCAAACGGCGCGGCGCTCATGTACGCGTCGCTGTAGGTCGAGGCGCGGGTGCCCGGCGGAACGTTGGCGATGCCGTCGGTCTTGGCGACCAGTTCGCCGTACTCTTTGGAGGTAGCCCAGGCGCTGAATTGCTTGGCGGCTTCCTTGGCCTTGGAGCTGGTCGGAATCGCCAGCGCCCACGAGTACAGCCACGCCGAGCCTTTGTCGGTGACCTGATGCGGCGCGTAGGTGAAGCCGACGTGATCGGCGACCTTGCTTTGGGTTTTGTCGGTGACGAACGAGCCGGCGACGCTGGCATCGACCCAGATCGCGCATTTGCCGCTGTTGAACAGGGCGAGGTTCTCGTTGAAACCGTTGCTGGAGGCGCCCGGCGGGCCGGATTTCTTCATGGTGTCGACGTAGAAGTTCAGCGCGTTTTTCCATTCCGGACCGCTGAATTCCGGTTTCCATTGCTCATCGAACCAGCGCGCGCCATAGGCGTTGGCCACGGTGGTGATCAGCGCCATGTTTTCCCCCCAACCAGCCTTGCCACGCAGGCAGATGCCGTACTGCTCCTTGTCCTTGTGGGTGAGCTTTTCGGCGAAGCCGGCGATCTGCTCCCAGGTCGGACGCTCCGGCATGGTCAGGCCGGCGTCCTTGAACAGGTCGGTGCGGTAGTAGGTGATCGAGCTTTCAGCGTAAAACGGCAGGGCGTACAGCGAACCCTTGACTGACAGGCCTTCGCGTACGGACGGGAACACGTCATCTAGGGCGTAGCTGGCCGGCAGATCCTTCATCGGCTCCAGCCAACCCTTGGCACCCCAGAGTGCGGCTTCGTACATACCGATGGTCAACACGTCGAACTGACCGCCCTGGGTGGCGATGTCGGTGGTCAGGCGCTGACGCAGAACGTTTTCTTCCAGCACCACCCAATTGAGCTTGATGTCCGGATGCTCGGTCTCGAAGGTTTTCGAGAGCTTTTGCATGCGGATCATGTCGCTGTTGTTGACGGTGGCGATGGTCAGGGTCTGGGCGCCAAGGCTGACGCTGCTGAGGGTCATGCAGGTGAGGGCCAGCAGAGCTTTTGCAGTGGGTTGCATCGTGCACTCCTTTTCTGCACCCGGCGGGGGCAGAAGGACAGTTATTGTTTTTGTGTTCTTCCGGCGGGGGAAGAATGTGCACTGATTACAGCCTTCTGACGCAGGGCTGACAAATCATCCCTAGCACTTGAATCGATACTTTTTTGCACTCGGGATTGGCGCGATAAACGCAGGGAAGGGCGTTTCAGCAGGGCGATGGGCGCGAAACCGTACAGATTTTCCTGTTCAGCCGTGGTTTTGCTCGGTCAGGCGCTGCACCACCAGCCGCCGGTAATGCGAAGGCGTCATGCCTTTGAGCTGCTGAAAGCGCCGATTGAAATTGGAAATATTATTGAAGCCCGACTCAAAGCACACTTCGGTCACCGGCTTGTCGCCATCAGCCAGCAACTCGCAGGATTTACTGATGCGCAGGCGATTGACGAATTCGATGAAGTTGCGCCCGGTCGCCTGCTTGAACACGCGGCTGAAATAGGTGGGTTTCATGCCCAGGTGCTCGGCGACCTCCTCAAGGGGTAGTTCGCGGGCGTAGTGGGCGAAGATGTAATCCACCGCGCGGTTGGTGCGGTCGATGTTGTGCTCGTCGGCCAGTTGCGGGGTGGTTGCGCCGGACAGCAGTTGGTAGTCGTCGCAGGCCGCCAGCAATTCCATCAGGATGAAAAAATGCCCGAGACGGGTGATGCCGGTTGAATCGGCGATGCGTTGCATCAGGGTCATGGCCTGACGGATTGTCTGCGGGGAGCGGAATTCGATGCCGTACTGCGCACGCTCAAGCAGTGGCGCCAGGGTCTTGAGTTCGGCGAACACCTGATGACCGCTTTCGAACAACTCATCGGTGAAGTTGACCAGCATGTCGCGTTTCTCGACCACCTCGTCTTCGGCCACCTGGCTGATCCAGTTGTGCGGCAGATTGGGCCCGGTCAGGAACAGCGTCTGCGGGTAGAAGTTGCCGATGTAATCGCCGATGAACACCTTGCCCGAACTGGCGACGATCAGGTGCAGCTCGTATTCCTTGTGAAAGTGCCAGCGCACCAGCGGGCAGGGGAAACCATGCTGGCGATAGATGATGGATAACCCGTTGTGGTCATCCATCAGTTCATAGGAAGGGTCGGTGACGCGGGCTGTTCGGGTCATGGTCGGATGCTTTTTTTGTTATCGCCCGGCGATCATGCCTCTTTGCGCGGCCGTTACGCCAGTAGGCGATCAGCAGGGCGCAGGTGCGCCTTCGTCTGATTCACTGCCCGGCAGAACGACACGATGTTGGTTTCTTCGATGAAGTCGACGTTGATCACGTTGCACTTCATTGCCCAGTCACTGTTGTTCGGGTCGAACCAGTCGTTCAACTCCTTATGAATATCGACCGGCCCGCCCAGCGCCGTGTAACTGGTGGCGGACAACGACCAGGGTTTCCAGGAGCCCGGTGGGGACTTCAGGACATTGCCGATGAATTGCTTCAGTTCCGCCGTTCCGGTCAGGTCGTTACCCGACCATTGATGGTTGATGTAATCGATGAACACGCTGCGATCCAGTTGCCAGTGCGAACGGGCGGCAACGAATATACGTTGCTCATTGTTGATTTGTTTAAGCTGGCCGAGGCTGGCACTCAGATTTCGACTCGGAATCAAACGGTGGCCGAGAAAGTGAATCATCATGTTATTGAAATAGACATAATCGAAGTCGTTGCCATCCAGACTATGGAAGTCAAGAACAATGAACTCATCCGGGTTTTGTTTCAGGAAACTTTCCAGGTCGGTGATCAGGTTACCCAGGGTTCGGGAGTTGCGGTGCCCGCCATGGTGAGCACGAAACTTGCCGACGCCTTCTGCCTTGGAGTCGTAGATCAGGCGAATGTCCAGCACCCTTGCGCCATGGTGTAGCTGAGCGTGGAACGAATCATGCTGGCAGGCGAGCCAGTGGCGGGGTGGGCCGAAAACTGGATAATCGGCGCGCCAGTCGCTGCCGGCGTTGTGGGTTCCTGGCAGCGTCAACTCAGAAATGGAAAGAGAATCGATGGAAGGTGTCGCCGCCATCCAGTCATGGGTGGCGAAGTTGTTGTTGTCGATCATGTATGCATCCTGCACTAGTTGATTGATTGCACCACTTTCAAATGATAAGAGTGGTGAAGGCAGGATGTTTATAGTGTTTAATTTGTTTATTTGCCAACGATGGATTGATGCAATTTATTGGCTCTTGTGTTTATACATTTCGAGAGCGAATTACTTGTTCAGGTTTTTTGCTTCAATCCACTGCGCCATGTATTGCGTACTTTTATGTGAATGATGTCGCAGCATGCTGCCGGTGAAATTGTTCTTTCTTAGTTGGGCAAGATTTTTACGGCAGTCCAACAGTTTATTGATTAATGCCGGACCATGTATCGCTTGCTGATAAACGTCCTCGAGTAGCGTTTGCCCATGGGACCGGGCCGCTTGCCAGGCAATGTCATCGCTATAAAGCTTCACTGCGGCATTGGCCAGATCCTGCGCGGTGCGGCAGATCGCCCCCGGCCATGGCTGATCGGTATGCATGCCTTCAGCCCCGATCGGCGTGGTGACACTCGGTGTGCCGCAGAGCATGGCATCAATCAATTTGCCCTTGATTCCGGCGCCAAAACGCAAGGGCGCCAGGCAGATGCGCGCATCGGACATGACCTGCAACGCATCCTCGGCCCAGTTCATGATGTGAAAACCCTGCGCGGCATTGTGCAGTGCTGCTGCCTTGGGCGGCGTGTAGGCGCCGTACAGATGCAATTGGGCTTTTGGCAGTTGCTCGCGGATCAGCGGCCAGACGGTGGATTTCATCCACAACACGGCGTCCCAGTTCGGCGCGTGACGGAAGTTGCCGATACTGAGGAAATGCGCGCGCTCCTCGAAGGGTTTCGCTGGCGTACTCGGTGGCTCGACCATCAAGGGACACCAGTGCAACAGCTCGGGCGGCAGCTTGAACTGCTGCACCAGCAACTCGATTTCCACCTGCGAGATCATCAGGTTCAGGTCGCAGCGATACAGGGCGGCGATCTCGCGTTTGGCCAGATCGGTGTCCGCCATCAGCTCGAACTCTTCAGCCAGCGCCGGGGCAAATAGCTCAGCGAAGTCGTTGGCGTCATCGCTGAGCTTCAGCCGGTTCTTCAACCGCTGATGCCGTGCATGCCGCAAGCTTTGCAGGTCCGAGGTTTCCAGTACCCGCAGGGCATCGGGGCAATGTTTCTCCACGCGCCAGCCGAATTGCTCTTCGATCATGAACTGGTCGAACAACACGATATCCGGCATCAGTTCGCTGATGAATGTGTCGAAACTGCTGTTGTTCAGTTCGATCGGGACTTCGCGGATGCCCAGCGCGGTCAGGTCGGCGCGGTGTTCGCCAGTGCCGGCCGGGCTGGCAAAAGTGATTTGCCAGCCCTGTTGCAGGAACGTCTCGAGAATCTGCATCACATGCCCGCTCGCAGCGGAGGAGCGGGGTTCCGGCCAGACGTAACCAATGACGAGGACTTTGGTTGCGGGCTGACTCATGAGAAACGGTTCCTGAAACGAAGAGACGGAAAAAAGGCGCGCGGATTAGACCATAATCCACGTGTCGGGTGATCCGTGTTTATTGGGTGTGCATCGGGCAAGACCGAGCAAGAAGACCACCGGCAGGGCGCGTGACAGCGTCATTCAGGTATTGAAGTCTCGCGTTCAGGATTGCCCGAGTACGGATTTGACCTTGTCACGCAGTTGATCAATGGAAAAAGGCTTGCCGATTACGTGCATGTCCTTCGGTACTTCAATCGTTTCTGCATAACCGCTGGCAAACAGAATCGGCAGGGCGGGGCGAATGTTGCGGGCTTCGGTGGCCAGTTGACGGCCATCCATGATCGGCAGGCCGACGTCGGTCATCATCAGGTCGATGTGCTGGTTCACGTCCTTGAGGATTTCCAGCGCCTGTTCGCTGCCGTCCGCTTCCAGGACCTTGAACTCCAATTCCTCCAGCACGTCGACGATCAGCATGCGCACGATGGCATCGTCTTCTACTACAAGGATGGTGGACACAGGGCTGGACATAATGGCGGCTCTCAAGAATGGGGGACGGGGCACCGGTCGATCAAAAATGCCGGGCTCTTGCATGAGTAAGTGGCGCATAGCCACAAGTTCCCGAATGGATACAAAAAAGAATAGGCGCAAACGGGGGGGGCAAGGATAACCGTTGGCCTTGGATTAGGCGCAGGCAATTGTAGGAAAACAGTACTAAAGCTGTGAGAAAAATGGATCCATGGTGCCGTTTTGGGGCAAACTCCCTGGTTTTCACCAGTTCGACAAGGCTGCCACATGTCCTCTCCGTCTTCGGTTGATGAGCAACGGTTTCGCAAACTCTTGAGCCGCAACGTCAGTTTGCCGTTGGGCGTCGGCGTGATCAGTGCGGTGTTTTTCATCTCATTGATCACCTATTTGTTGTCCGTGATTCAGTGGGTGGAGCACACCGACCGGGTGATCAATAACGCCAACGAAGCGGTGAAACTCACCGTGGATCTGGAAACCGGCATGCGCGGGTATCTGCTCAGCGGCGACGAGCACTTCCTCGACCCGTACGAGACGGCCAAGCCCCGCATCGCCGTGGCACTGAATACCTTGCTTGAACTGACTGCCGACAATCCGGCTCAAACCGACCGCCTGCGTCGTCTTCAGGCGCTGCAAACCGAGTGGGCGACGTATGCGCAGTCGATGATCGATCTGCAACGCGCGAGCGGTGATTACAAGTCCGCGGTCAAAGCGGGGAAGGGCAAGCGCCTGACCGACGAAATACGTAAACAGTTCGAAGATGTAATTGAAACCGAACAGTTGCTGCGTGCTTCACGCAACGAAGACGTGCGCCGCACCACGATCTGGAGCATCAGCCTTTATCTGCTGTTCGTGGCCGGCATCAGCGGTCTGCTGGCCTATGTAGGCCGGCGCGATCTGCTCACCCTGTCCCAAAGTTATGGCGCGACCCTGGCCGCACAGGAAGCCAGCGCCCATCGTCTGGAGCAGCAAGCCTGGCTGCGCAACGGTCAGACCCAGCTTGCCGAGCAAGTGCTGGGGCAACTGACGCTCAACCTGCTGGGACGCAACATTCTGCAGTTCTGCGCCCAGTACCTTGGCACCGCTGTGGCCGCGCTGTATGTGCGCGAAGAACACGGCGGCCTGAAACGCGTGGCGACTTATGGTTTCTCCCGCGAGCAGGAGCAACAGGATCATTCGATCTACAGCGATGAAGGCCTTGTCGGCCAGTCTGCCCAACAAGCGCGACTGATTCGTCTCGATTCGGTGCCGTCCGACTATTTCAAGGTCAGCTCCGGTCTGGGTGAAGGTCTGCCGCACAGCGTGCTGGTGGTGCCGACCAGCGATGACGATCGGGTCAACGGCGTGATCGAACTGGGTTTCCTGCGGCCGCTTACCGACCGCGATGTTGCACTGCTGGAACTGATCGCCGGCAACATCGGCACTTCCATCGAAGCGGCGCGTTATCGCCAACGTTTGCAGGAAGTATTGGCCGAAACCCAGCAGCTCAACGAAGAGTTGCAGGTGCAGCAGGAAGAGCTGAAAACCGCCAACGAAGAACTGGAAGAGCAGTCGCGGATCCTCAAGGAATCCCAAGCGCATCTGGAAACCCAGCAAGTCGAGCTGGAGCAGACCAACGAGCAACTGGCCGAACAGGCCCAGACCCTGGCCGAGCAGCGCGACGCCATGGATCAGAAGAACACCGAGCTCAATCAGGCCCAGGTGCAGCTCGAAGAACGCGCCGAAGAATTGCAGCGTTCGAGCAAGTACAAGTCCGAATTCCTCGCCAACATGTCCCACGAGCTGCGTACACCGCTGAACAGCTCGCTGATCCTGGCCAAGCTGCTGGCGGAAAACCCGCAGGACAACCTCAGCGCCGAGCAGGTCAAGTTTGCCGAGTCGATCTATTCCGCCGGCAACGACCTGCTCAACCTGATCAACGACATTCTCGACATTTCCAAGGTGGAAGCCGGCAAACTCGAAGTGATGCCGGAAAACACCAGTGTCGCGCGCCTGGCCGATGGCCTGCGCAGCGTGTTCGAACCGTTGGCGGCGGACAAGAAACTGACGTTCACCGTCGAATTGCAGCCCGATGCGCCCATCACTCTGTTCACCGACCGCCAGCGTCTGGAACAGATAATCAAGAACCTGTTGTCCAACGCCGTAAAATTCACCGAGCAGGGCACGGTCAGCCTGACCATCGCCGGCCAGGCGGACGATCGCATCGCTTTCATTGTGCGCGACTCGGGGATCGGGATTGCGCAGGATCAGCAGGAAAGCATTTTCGAAGCCTTCCGCCAGGCCGACGGCACCACCAACCGCAAATACGGTGGCACTGGCCTGGGCCTGTCGATTTCCCGGGATCTGGCGACCTTGCTGGGTGGCTCGATCAGCGTCAGCAGCGCGCCGGGGCAGGGCAGCGCCTTTACGCTGATATTGCCGCAGCAATACAACGAACCGGGTGATACGCCGGTTGCACCGCTGACCTTCAGCCCGCCGGCCTCTGCGCCGGTCATCGCGCCTGTCGCAGCGGTTTCGCCTTTGGCGCCCGTAGACATCCCGCGCTTCAACGACGACCGCAACAAGGCACCGTTCACTACCCGCTGCATTCTGGTGGTGGAAGACGAGCCGAATTTCGCTCACATCCTCTACGACCTGGCCCATGAACTGGGCTATCAGTGCCTGGTCGCCCACGGCGCCGATGAAGGTTACGACCTGGCGAAAGAATTCGTGCCGGACGCGATCCTGCTGGACATGCGCCTGCCGGATCATTCGGGCCTGACCGTTCTGCAACGCCTGAAAGAACACGCCGAAACCCGCCACATCCCGGTGCACGTGATTTCCGTGGAAGACCGCGTCGAAGCGGCGATGCACATGGGCGCCATCGGTTATGCGGTCAAGCCGACTACCCGCGAAGAGCTCAAGGACGTGTTCGCCCGTCTCGAGGCCAAGCTGACCCAAAAGGTCAAACGCGTGCTGCTGGTGGAGGACGACGATCTGCAACGCGAAAGCATCGCCCGTCTGATCGGTGATGACGACATCGAAATCACTGCTGTCGGCCTGGCGCAAGACGCACTGGAACTGCTGCGCACAACGATCTTCGATTGCATGGTCATCGACCTGAAGCTGCCGGACATGCTCGGCAACGACCTGCTCAAGCGCATGTCGACCGAGGATATTTGCTCGTTCCCGCCGGTCATTGTCTACACAGGACGCAACCTGACCCGCGACGAAGAAGCCGAACTGCGCAAGTATTCGCGCTCGATCATCATCAAAGGCGCCCGCTCGCCGGAACGCCTGCTGGACGAGGTCACACTCTTTCTGCACAAAGTCGAATCGCAGTTGTCCCATGAACGGCAGAAGATGCTCAAGACCGCCCGCAGCCGCGACAAGGTCTTCGAGGGTCGCAAAGTGCTGCTGGTGGACGACGATGTGCGCAACATCTTCGCCCTGACCAGTGCGCTGGAAACCAAGGGTGCAGTCGTGGTGATCGGCCGTAACGGCCGTGAAGCGATTGAAAAACTGAATGAAGTCGAGGACATCGACCTGGTGCTGATGGACGTGATGATGCCGGAAATGGATGGTTTCGAAGCCACCATGGAAATCCGCAAGGATCCGCGCTGGCGCAAGCTGCCGATCATCGCGGTGACGGCCAAGGCCATGAAGGACGATCAGGAGCGCTGCCTGCAGGCGGGCGCCAATGATTACCTGGCCAAGCCCATTGACCTGGATCGCCTGTTCTCGCTGATTCGCGTGTGGTTGCCGAAGATGGAACGCATTTAGTGGAACGTAGTAATCCCGTTGAACGAAACAGTGAAATCGAACTGCGGCTGTTGATTGAGGCGATTTATCTCAAGTACAGCTATGACTTTCGCGATTACTCCGGCGCCTCGATCAAACGCCGGGTGCAACACGCGCTGAGCCAGTTCGAGTGCGCGACCATCTCGGCCTTGCAGGAGAAAGTCCTGCACGACCCGACGGCGTTCATGCAGTTGCTGCAATTGCTGACGATCCCGGTCAGCGAGATGTTCCGCGATCCGTCGCACTTCCTGGCGATCCGTCAGGAAGTAGTGCCGCTGCTCAAGACCTATCCGTCGATCAAGATCTGGATCGCCGGCTGCAGCACCGGCGAGGAGGTCTACTCGATGGCGATCCTGCTGCGCGAAGAAGGCCTGCTCGACCGCACGATCATCTACGCCACCGACATCAACCCGCGCTCGCTGGACAAGGCCAAGCAGGGGATCTTTTCGATGGAGAACGTGCGCGCCTACACCGCCAACTATCAGCAGGCCGGCGGTCAGCGCTCGTTTGCCGACTACTACACTGCAGCCTATGGCTACGCGATTTTCGACAAGAGCCTGTGCGAGAACGTGACCTTCGCCGATCACAGCCTGGCGACCGATAGTGTATTCTCCGAAACTCAATTAATTTCGTGTCGTAACGTGTTGATTTACTTCAACAAAAAACTTCAGGATCGAGCGTTCGGGTTGTTCCATGAATCATTGTGCCACCGTGGATTCCTGGTCTTGGGCAGCAAGGAAACTTTGGATTTTTCCGGCTACTCCAACCAGTTCGAACCGCTGGTGAAACAAGAACGGATCTACCGTAAATCATGAACAGTGCAGCGGATTTGCCTCGTGTCGGGGCGATTGTGGTCGGAGCTTCCGCCGGTGGCGTTGAGGCTTTGCTGACCTTGCTTGGTTCACTGCGTGCCGGGTTCGGTCTGCCGATCATCATCGTCCTGCATTTGCCGGAAGAGCGCCGCAGCCAGCTCGCCGAGGTGTTTGCCCGGCGAGTGGCGCTGCCGGTCGCAGAGGCCATCGACAAGCAGGACATCACCCCCGGCACCGTGTATTTCGCGACGCCGGGTTATCACTTGTCGGTAGAACAGGATTTCAGCCTGTCGCTGAGCCTTGAAGACCGCCTGCATCATTCGCGGCCTTCGATCGACTTTCTGTTCGAATCCGCCGCCGATGCCTACGGGCCGGCGCTGGCCGCCGTGTTGCTGACCGGCGCCAACCACGATGGCGCACGGGGCCTGGCGCAAGTCAAACGCCTGGGCGGCCTGACCATCGTGCAGGACCCCGACGAGGCGCAGGTCGCCACCATGCCTCGCGCGGCACTGAAAACGCATCAACCGGATTACATCCTTCCCATAAACGGCATCGGCCGTCTGCTTGTCGAGCTGGAACGAATCGCATGCTGAGTAATATCCAGGCAAAACTGCTGATCGTCGACGATCTGCCCGAGAACCTGCTGGCCCTCGAAGCGCTGATCAAACGTGAGGATCGCACCGTCTACAAAGCATTGTCGGCGGACGAAGCACTGTCGCTGCTGCTGCAACACGAATTCGCCATGGCCATCCTCGACGTGCAGATGCCCGGCATGAACGGCTTCGAGCTGGCCGAGCTGATGCGTGGTACCGAGAAAACCAAAAACATCCCGATCATCTTCGTCAGCGCTGCCGGCCGTGAACTCAATTACGCGTTCAAAGGCTATGAAAGCGGTGCTGTGGACTTCCTGCACAAGCCGCTGGATATCCATGCGGTGAAGAGCAAGGTCAACGTCTTCGTCGACCTGTACCGCCAGAGCAAGGCGATGAAGCAACAGGTCGAAGCCCTGGAGCAGAGTCGTCGCGAACAGGAAGCGCTGCTGCAGCAACTGCAAAGCACCCAGGGCGAACTGGAGCAGGCGGTGCGCATGCGTGACGATTTCATGTCGATCGTCGCCCACGAAGTGCGCACGCCGCTCAACGGCCTGATCCTCGAGACCCAACTGCGCAAGATGCACCTGGCCCGGGACAACGCCGCCGCGTTCACCCTCGACAAGATGCACGCCATGGTCGACCGCGACGAGCGCCAGATCAAAAGCCTGATCCGGCTGATCGAGGACATGCTCGACGTGTCGCGGATCCGCACCGGCAAGCTGTCGATCCGACCGAGTCGCTTCGATCTCGCGCAACTGGTGGGCACTCTGCTGGAGAATTTCGCCCAGCAGATCGAAGCTGCCGAGACCGAAGTCAGCTTCACCGCGACCGAGCCGGTGGAAGGGCAGTGGGATGAATTCCGTATCGAGCAGGTGGTGTCGAACCTGCTGACCAACGCGTTGCGTTATGGCGGCAAAAGTCCGATCCAGGTTCGGGTTTATCGCGAAGGCAATGAGGCTCGGGTCGAAGTTCAGGATCAGGGCATCGGCATCAGCGAGGAGAACCAGAAACGCATTTTTCAACAGTTCGAACGGGTCTCCGCCAAGACGGTGGTGGCCGGCCTCGGGCTGGGTCTGTTCATTTCCGAGCAGATCGTCGCCGCCCATGGCGGCTCCATCGTCGTCGAAAGCAAGATCAACGAGGGCGCCCTGTTTCGCGTTTGTCTGCCGCTCCAGGAAAACGGCAAAACAAACGCAACCTCTGAGTGACCACACGGTCGTATCAGCAGCTATTGACCGAACAAAGGCTTCCCATGAGCGTAGATGCACAAGATGTAGTACTCGTCGTCGAGGACGAACCGGTGATCCTGATGGTCCTGACCGATTATTTGTCAGGCCAGGGCTATCGCGTATTGCAGGCCGAAAACGGCGAGCAGGCGTTCGAGATTCTGGCGAGCAAGCCGCATCTGGACATGTTGATTACTGATTTCCGCCTGCCTGGCGGGATCTCCGGCGTGCAGATCGCCGAGCCTGCCGTCAAATTGCGCCCGGATCTGAAGGTGATCTTCATCAGCGGCTATCCGCAGGAAATCCGCGAGACCGGCAGCCCGATCACTCGTCGGGCACCGATCCTGGAAAAACCGTTCGATCTGGATGTGTTGCAGGAGAAGATTCAGGAACTGCTGGCCTGAGGCGTCAACCGCCTCAGCTCTTGATCATTTCCCGCACCTTCGCCGTCAACAGATCGAAGGTGAACGGCTTGGTGATCATCTGCATGCCAGAGTCGAGGAAGCCGCCGCGCACCGCCGCGTGCTCGGCATAACCGGTGATGAACAGGACCTTCAAGTCTGGCCGGTATTGCCGGCCGATTTCCGCCAGCTGCCGACCGTTCATGCCCGGCAGGCCGACGTCACTGATCAGCAGATCGATGCGTTGCTCCGAATCCAGAATCGGCATGGCACCGTCAGCGTCGCCGGCCTCGACAAACCTGTAACCCAATTCACTCAATACCGCACTGACCAGCACGCGCACGGCCGGGTCGTCCTCGACAATCAATACGGTTTCGCCTTCCACGGCGTCCGGCGCCTGCTCCATGTCAACCGGTGCGTGAGGCAGTGATTCACCCTGGAAGCGCGGCAGATAGAGTTTGACTGTGGTGCCCTCATCGATTTTGCTGTCGATCGACACATGACCACCGGATTGCTTGCTGAAGCCATAAATCATCGACAGACCCAGCCCCGTGCCCTGGCCGATTGGCTTGGTGGTGAAAAACGGGTCGAACGCGCGATTGATGACACTTTCCGGCATGCCGCAGCCATTGTCAGTCACGCTCAATACGACGTAATCACCGGGCTCCAGATTGCTATAGGTCGCGGTGTAGTCGCGATCCAGCACCTGATTCTTCGTCTCGACCACCAGATTGCCGCCGTCGGGCATTGCGTCGCGCGCGTTGATGACAAGGTTGAGCAGGGCGCTTTCCAATTGATTGGGGTCGGCCTCGGCCACCCACAATTTTTCGTGCAGACGCATGTCCAGCTGAATGCTTTCGTTGAGGCTGCGTTGCAGCAGCTCGCCCATCGACTGCACCAGATCGTTCATATGCACGGCTTTGGAGTCCAGCGACTGGCGACGGGAAAACGCCAGCAGCCGATGGGTCAGGCCGGCGGCGCGGTTGGCCGAAGTCACACCGAGGTCGATCAGGCTGTCGAGATCATCCAGGCGGCCACGGGCCAACCGACGGCGTAGCAATTCAAGACTGCCGATGATGCCGGTCAGCATGTTGTTGAAGTCGTGGGCGATACCGCCGGTGAGCTGGCCGACCGCTTCCATCTTCTGCGACTGTCGAAGGGCTTCCTCGTTGTGCCGCAGCTGTGCGGTGCGCTCTTCGACTTGTTGCTCGAGGGTTTCGAGGGTCGATTGCAGGCGCCGTTCGCTATTGCTCAGATCGATCAGGCGATCGCGGGCTTCGTATTGTCGTCGTCGCCCGCGCAGGGCGGTGGAAATGAGGCTGACCAACGTTGCCGGATGAAAAGGGCGTTCAAGGAACGTCACGTTGCCCAGTAATTTGCTGAGCTGCGACGAGGGCCCTTGTTCGGATCCTCCGTGATGGGTGAGCAAGACAATTGGCAAGTCAGACCACGCCGGTTGTTGCTCCAGGTACAGCAGCAGGCCTTCGAGTTCCGGACCATTCAGGGCCTCGGCCGCGATCAGCAGCAGCCCGGCGCCAGGCTCGAGTTCGGTGCACAGGGTGGCCAGATCGGGCGTGATCAGGCCACCGTATCCGGCCTCGTTGAGGATCATCAGCGCCACTTGGCTGTCGCGACCCTGGGGCGCAAGAATCAACGCCCGTTCCGACAGCGGTACGGTGAGGGTCACAAGTTGTCATCCTTGAGCAGCGGGTTACTCGCGCCGAGGTAGGTGGGGACTCCGCGCAGCACACCCTGGAAGGCTTCCAGCGGTTCACCGATGGTCATGCCACGCGTTGAAATACGGTACTCGCGAATGGTTGATTCGTGGCTGCCGGTACGTTTCTTGATTATCGAAATCGCCCGGCGTACCTTGCCGAGGGCTTCGAAATAACGCAGCAGAATCACTGTGTCGGCGAGGTAGGTAATGTCTACCGGGGCCTGCATGTCGCCGACCAGTCCATGCTGGGCGACGGTCATGAACGTCGCGGCGCCCTTGCGGTTCAGGTACAGCAACAGTTCGTGCATGTGCAATACCAGCGCGTTCTCTTCCGGCATCGCGGCCTGATAGCCGTTGATGCTGTCGATCACAACGGTCTTGATGTCACCTTCATCGACGCAGCGTCGCACCCGGTGGGAAAACTCGCCAGGAGAAAGCTCGGCAGCATCCACCTGCTCGATCAGCAGATTGCCGGTGGCCTGCAGGGCCTTGAGGTCGATGCCGATGTTATTCATGCGCTCGAATAGCAGGCCCAGTTCTTCGTCGAAAATGAACAGCGCGGCCTTTTCACCACGCGCCACGGCGGCTGCCGCGAAAATCATGGTGATCAAGGATTTGCCGGTCCCCGCCGGGCCCAGAATCAGCGTGCTGGAGCCAGTCTCGATACCGCCACCGAGCAGGGCGTCCATTTCCTTGATGCCGCTGGACAGTTGCAACCGCGGGTAATCGCCCCGGTGCTCCGCCGCCACCAGGCGCGGGAAGACGTGCACGCCATCGCCCATGATGGTGAAGTCATGGAAGCCGCCACGGTATTTCTGGCCACGATACTTGATCACCCGCACGCGACGTCGTTCGGCGCCATAGTTGGGGGTCAGTTCTTCGAGGCGGATCACGCCGTGAGCGACACTGTGCACGGTTTTGTCGAGGGATTCGGTGGTCAGGTCATCCAGTAGCAAAACCGTGGCGTCGTAGCGCACGAAATAATGCTTGATCGCCAGGATCTGTCGACGGTAGCGCAGGGAGCTTTGCGCCAGCAGGCGGATTTCCGAGAGACTGTCGAGCACGACCCGCGTGGGTTTGAAGCGCTCGACCACTTCGAAAATCTGCTTGGTCGCTTCGCCCAGTTCAAGATCCGAGGAGTACAGAAGGCTCTGATGATGCTCGGCGTTGAGCAGGCTTTCGGGCGGCGTCAGCTCGAAAATTTCGATGTTTTCGTTCAGTTCCCAACCGTGGGACGCCGCGCCCTGGCGCAATTCGCGCTCGGTTTCGGACAGCGTGATGTACAACGAACGTTCGCCGGCACGGGCGCCGGCCAGCAAAAAATGCAACGCGACTGTGGTTTTACCGGTTCCAGGCTCGCCCTCCAGCAAGAAAACATGACTGCGGGACAAACCACCAGCCAGGATATCGTCGAGACCCTCGATGCCGGTGGCGGCTTTTGCACTGATCAACGCGTTCGATGTAGACAAAAAATGCCCTCTCATGACTAGGGGAAACGCGGCAGCGGGCGCCGGACGCCGTTTGGCACTGCCTGTTTACTTGACCTTTTGCCGTGACGACGGTTCCGATTTTCTTGCGGGATGTCGAGAAGGCCGCTAGAGGCCTTGCTGCAAAGAGGGATCGTCCGGGTTCATCTGTTCGAGCTGCGCCAGCAGAATCTGCACGTTCTGCAACTGACCGCTTTCTTTCCAGTAGTTGATCAGCAACACCCGCGCCTTACGATCGGCAGGATGACGCTGGACGATTTCCTGCAACTGCTTTTGCGCCGCTTCCAGTTCTTCGGCGCTGTGCAGGGTCGTGGCGAGGTCGTAGCGATAGTCCTTGTTATCGGGCTCGAGCTCCACGGCTTTGGACAAACCGAGCAGGGCGTACTCGCGTTGATCGTGGTGCAGCAGCCAGAGTCCCAGCGCATGTTGCAGATAAGCCGAGTCAGGCTGGGCCTTCAATTGTCGGGCGAGCAATTGTCGCGCGGCGTCGCTCTGACCCTGACGATCGAGCACTTCGATCTGCATCACCAGCGCCGGCAGGTTGCCGGGGTCGAGACGCAAGGTCTGTTCCAGCGCTTCCTGTGCCTGTTTCAACTCGGCGTTGTGCAGATACAGGCGCGCCAGTTGCACGTAGTTGGCGGCGCTTTCCGGCTGACTCTTGAGCGCCTGCTCCCACACATCGATGCCTTGCTGGAGCGGGGCGAAATACAGGCCCAGTTGATCCGGCGACAAGCCGAGCAGGGCGTTGATTGCCGCAAAACGAACGTTCTGATCTTCATCCTCGAGCAACGGGCCGAGCAGCAGGCTGCGCTGGCCACCGGGCACCAGACCGGTCACGCTCCTGATGGCTGCCATTCGCACGTCGGGAGATTCATGCTGCAGATCGGCATCCGCCAGTTTCAAGGCTTGCGGACTCGGGTAATTGGGCAGTTCGGCATGCAGCCAGACCCGCCGCTTGGCGGACAAATCCGGACGTCCCAGCTGTTGATACAGAACCCGCGCGGCCCCCGGCTGACCGGCACGAGCGGCGTCCAGCGCTTCACTGTAACCATGCCTGATCGCTTCTGGCACAACCGGCACTGTGCTGCGAAAAGACAGCCAGCCAACGAGCAGGACCAACACAAGGCCGAGGCTGATGAGCAAATAGCGGCGAGACTGAGGCATGCGAATTTCCGAAACTTTCGTTTTGTAGCGAAGGTCGCAAGCTTCTGTCAGCTCGCGTCGTGAGTCAAACCCTCTGCCCGATATGGCCTACTACAGGCGTTGAATCGACCTACAGCTTGTGTCGACTCTGTTTGCCGTCATGCCCTCCATGCAGTGTCTACGCTTGCAGAAGTTGTTTCGAAGAGGCTACCCATGCAATCCCTGCTTGTTTATTTCAAGGCGGTGATCCACCCCAGCCAGGCCGTGCTGCTGTTTGGTTTACGCACCATTGCCGCCGGATTGCTGACCTTGTACCTGGCGTTCCTGTTCGACCTGGATCAGCCGAAGTGGTCGATCATGGCCGTGGTGATCATCAGCCAGCCACTGGCCGGGATGGCGCTGGCACGCAGCTTCGGGCAAATCATCGGGACAACCCTTGGCGCGGTGGTGGCGGTGGTGCTGATGGCGATCTTTCCCCAGGCGCCGTTGCCGTTCATCACGACCCTGGCGCTGTGGCTGGCCCTGTGCACGGCGGGCGGCACGTTGCTGCGCTACACCAGTTCCCAGGCGTTCGTGTTGAGCGGGTATACCGCCGTGGTGGTGGCGCTGCTGGCGATTCCGGATCAGGACGGCACCTTTCTGCTGGCGGTGACCCGGGTTACCGAAACCTTGCTGGCGGTGGCGTGCGTATGCGTGGTCAGCCTGCTGACGGCGCGGCCCGAGGCGGTATCACGCAACTATTTCGCGAAGGTTGATCAGGTGATCAAGCTCGCCGCCACCCATGCCGCCGCCGTGCTGCGCACCGAAGAAAGCGAAGCGG
Organism: Pseudomonas sp. B707; assembly: GCF_022496685.1. Lineage (NCBI taxonomy): Bacteria > Pseudomonadati > Pseudomonadota > Gammaproteobacteria > Pseudomonadales > Pseudomonadaceae > Pseudomonas > Pseudomonas sp. B707. Next base: position 160,107 of record NZ_WTVE01000033.1, read on the forward strand.
ACTTTCAGCGTCGGCAAATGCAGCTGCTGGGGGAGATCAGCGCCCTCGAAGGCCTGCGCCGGCACTTGTATTTCGATGCTCCACGCCTGCGCAGTGCCAACAATCTGGTGCTGTTGCTGGGCAATCAGCTGATGCTGCTGACTTCGCGCCTGACCGCATTACGTCACCAACGGGAATTGCTCACCGAACGCTGGGAGGGCGATCTGCCGCTGGATATCCAGCAACTGCGGGCCGAGGAGCTGGCACTGCTTGATCAGCTCGCACAGCAAGGACGCTCACTGCCAGCCGAGGTGCGGCACCAGTTCGTCGCTCTGCAACAGCAATTCGAAGCGCTGGCCTACAAGGCCGAACAACTGACGGAAGACATGAGTGCAACCCTGCGCTCGCTGGCCTGGGCATTGCGCTGGGAACAGGCGCGGCTGTTGCAGCAACTGGAGCAGATTCTCGAACTGAGCGATGCGATACAGGAAGGCCGGGAGGCCAGCTGCATGTTCCGTGGCCAGTCCAGCCCCTTGCACCTGGATTTCACGCTCGCGACGATGAACGCCATCCGCGCATTCAGCGCGTTACTGGTGGCCGGACTGATCTGGATCGAAACCGCCTGGGACGGCGCGCGGGGCGGGATGATTCTGGTGGGGATTCTGTGTTCGTTGATGGCGACGTTTCCGCGCCCGTTGATCGCCGCACAAAGTTACGCCCGAGGGCTTGGACTGGCCCTTGTGGTGTCGGCGTTCTATCAGTTCATGCTAGTACCGGCGATCAGTGATTTCGAAATGTTGGCCTTGTTGCTCGCGCCTTTGCTGTATGTGATTGCGGTCGGACTGTCCAGCCCGGCCACCGCCGGTATCGGCATGGGCCTGGGGCTGTCGAGTTTCCTGATGCTCGGTCCGCAGAACGTCGGCACCGGGCAGAACACCGCCATTCAATGGTTCGAATTCGCCGGGGCCTATGTCAGTGCGGCGATGCTGGCTTTGATTGTCTACGCCTGGATCTTCCCTTTTCGCCCGGCCTTTCGAATCAGGCGCTTTTATAACGAGGCGCGGGAGCAGGTCTATCAACTGATAAAAAGCCCGGCTACCGACGAAGAGCAATTCGCCTTCGAAAGTCGAATGGTCGATCGCCTGACTTCAATGCTGGGCGTGTTACCCGCCGCCAACGATCGGGACATGCAGCGCCTGTATGAAATCAGTCTCGCCTGCGTGGCGCTGGGCGTGGCCATGCACCAACTGAGGCAACAGGCACAGAACAACGCCTTGCTCACGGACGCTTTTGGTCGGCAGCTGTCGACGGCATTGCGTCAGACCGGTCGTTTCGTCGCCGGCCGACCGGATGTGCGCCTGACACCGTTGCTGACTACGCTGCATTCGCTCGGCGATGAGCTGGATGCCTTGCATGTCGCCACCCATGAACACCTATGGTCGGTGTTTCGCATGCAAGTGGCCCTGTTGATCGTGGTGTCGTTTCTGGAGCGGCATGGCGAACATTTGCAGCCCGACCGTTCTGAAGGAGAGTCCGTCCTTGCCCATTGATTTCGAGATCGGCGGCGTTTACTTGCCTCCTATCGCCCAGGCCTTGTTGCTGGCCATACCGGTTTTTCTGCTGCTCGACTGGGGTTTGCGCCGGCTTGGCGTCCTGCGTTTTGTCTGGCATGAGGCGCTGTTCGAGGGCGCCTTGTACGCCTGCGTGTGCGCCACACTGATTTTGCTGATGGGAGCCTGAAACCTTGAAGACGTTGCTCACTCGATTGACGACCTTGGCAGTGGTGCTGCTGGCAATCGTGCTTGGCTGGTTTGCCTGGGAACATTACACCCGAGCTCCGTGGACGCGGGATGCGCGGGTGAGGGCGGATGTGGTGACGCTGTCGGCGGATGTTTCGGGCCGCATCGTCACACTGGCGGTGCAGGACAATCAGCATGTCGACAAGGGCCAGTTGTTGCTGGAGATCGACCCGGCTCGTTACAGCCTCGCGGTCGAGCATGCGAAACGCTCGGTGGAGGTCTCAAAGGCCACGCTCGGGCAGTCGCAAGCGGCGATTGTCGCCAGCGAAGCGTTGCTCAAACAGCGCCAGAGCGAAGAACGCCGGCGACGCACGCTCAAGCAAGGGTTCGCGATTTCCGGGGAGGAGTGGGAGAAGTCCAGTACTGACGTGGCGGTTGCCCAGGCCGATCTGTTGCGCAATCAGGCCAATCTCGGTCTGGCTGAAGCCAACGTGCAACTGGCGATAGCTGCATTGACCCAGGCCGAACTGGATCTGCAACGTACCCGAGTCGAAGCGCCGGTCAGCGGTTACGTCACCAATCTGCTGACCCGTCAGGGGGATTACGCGGTGGCCGGTAGCGCCCTGCTGGCACTGGTGGACAGCGGCTCCTTTTATGTCAGCGGCTATTTCGAGGAAACCAAACTGCCACGGATCGAGGAGGGTGATCGTGTGCGGATCGAATTGATGAGCGGGGAAAAATTCGGTGGAACCGTGCAAAGCATCGCCTTCGCCATTGCCGACCGGGAAAACGCCCCGGGAAGTCGATTGCTGGCCAACATCAACCCCAGCTACACCTGGGTGAAATTGGCGCAACGGGTACCGGTGCGGATCGGCATCGACCCTGATTACGCAGGCAAGGATCGATTGAGAGCCGGCACCACGGCGACGGTCACAGTGCTGGAAAACCGAGAAAGACAGGTACAAAAAAGCCCCGCGACCGAATGATACGCGGGGCAAAAAATTTGGTTGGTTGCGGCCAACCAAAGGAGCTCTTTAAAAACCTTTTACTTGCTGGCGACCGCCTCTGGCTGCCAACCGCCACCGAGGGCCTTGTAGATCGCTACGATGCCGCGATACAGATCCACTTCGGCCTGGGCCTGACTGTCCTCGGCGTTCAAACGTTCACGCTGGGCGTCGAGCAACACCAGGAAGTCGGTGGTGCCTTCGCGGTAGCGAATTTCGGCGAGGTCGGCAGCCTTGCGGCTTGATTCGCTCTGGCGGATCAGCGAGATCAGCCGTTGCTGACGTTTGCCGTAATCGCTGAAGGCGTTTTCCGACTCTTCCAGCGCGAGCAATACTTGCTGCTCGTAGGTCGCCAGTGCGCCTTCGGCATCGGCATCGGCGCCGCGCAGACGGGCCCGCACGCTACCGAGGTCGAACGCTGCCCAGGTGATGCTTGGGCCCAGTGCCCAGGCGTTGGCCGCCGAGGAACCGATCTGCGAACCACGCCCGGCCGTCCAGCCGAGGAAACCGCTGAGGCTGACCCGTGGGAACAGGTCGGCCTTGGCCACACCGATACGCGCCGTGGCCGAAGCCAGTTTGCGTTCTGCGCTGAGGATGTCCGGACGACGCTGCAGCAGTTCGCCCGGATCACCGATCGGCAAGGCCTTGGCAATCGCCGGCAGGTCTTTCGGGCTCAGGTCGACGGTCAGTTTGTCCGGACGTTCACCCAGCAGGGTGGCGATGCGGTTTTTCTGCCGGGCCTGTTCTGCCTGCAACTGCGGCACGCTGGCTTCGACCGACGCCAGACGGGCATCGGCCCGTTCAACATCGAGCTGATCGCCAACGCCGGCGTCACGCAGGCTGATGGTGATCTTGCGCGACTCCTGCTGGTTGTTCAGGTTGGCCAGGGCGATCTTTTCCCGAAGCTGGGCACCGCGCAGTTGACCGTAAGCGTCCACCAGTTCGGCAATCATGGTGACTTGCAGTTGGTACAGATCGGCTTCGGCCGCTTGCTGGTCGGCGTCGCTGGCTTCCAGATTGCGCTGGATGCGTCCAAACAGGTCCAGCTCCCACGCCATGTCCAGACCCAGGTCGTAGCGTTCGCTGTTGACCCGTTTGGTGGTCTGGCCCGGAATCTGACCTTTGGCCAGGTCGCTGCTGGCGCGGCTGGTGATGGTCGGCATTGCGTCGTTGCTGACGTCGTCGCGGATTGCCCGGGCGGCTTTCCAGCGGGCGAATGCCACGCGCAGTTCACGGTTGCCTTGCAGCGATTGGGTCACCAACTGGTTGAGAGTCGGATCGTCGAACTGCTGCCACCAGATGCCTTCGAATTTCGAACGGTCGAAGTTCTTCTGGCCGGCGGCGCCATCGGTGGCGGACGTGATGTTCGCCGCCTCCGTCGTCGGGGTCTTGTAGTCAGGGCCGACGGCGCAGGCACTCAGGGCCAGCACCAGCAGGCTCGGCAGGAAGACTTTCAGACTCATGGGTGCGCCTCCAGTGGCTTTTGAAGATTGTTCGCCTTCGCCGCTTTGCGCGCTTCGCTGCGCTCCACGAAGTTGCGGATCAGCACGTAGAACACGGGGGTCAGCAGCAGACCGAAGAAGGTCACACCGAGCATCCCGGAGAACACCGCCACACCCATGGCATGACGCATCTCGGCACCGGCACCGCTGGAGAACACCAGTGGCACCACACCCATGATGAATGCGAACGAGGTCATCAGGATCGGCCGCAGACGCAGACGGCAGGCTTCCAGTACAGCGGCCAGCGGATCGAGGCCTTCTTCCTGCTTATCTTTGGCGAACTCGACGATCAGAATCGCGTTCTTACACGCCAGGCCAACCAGTACGATCAAGCCGATCTGGGTGAAGATGTTGTTGTCGCCACCAGAAATGATCACACCGGTGATGGCCGACAGCAGGGTCATCGGTACGATCAGGATTACCGCCAGTGGCAGGCTCCAGCTTTCGTATTGAGCCGCGAGTACCAGGAACGCCAGCAACACGCAGAGCGGGAACACGAACAGCGCAGTGTTGCCGGACAGAATCTGCTGGTAGGTCAGGTCGGTCCACTCGTAGGTCATGCCGTTCGGAAGTTCATCCTTGAGCAGTTTCTCGATGGCTTTTTCGGCCTGGCCGGAGCTGTAGCCCGGAGCTGCCGCACCGTTGATTTCAGCGGTGATGAAGCCGTTGTAGTGCATCACGCGATCCGGGCCCGAGGTGTCGCTGACCTTGATGAAGGTCGCCAGCGGGATCATTTCGCCTTTGTTGTTGCGTACTTTCAGCTGGCCGATCTGGTCGGATTCGAGGCGGAACTGCTGCTCGGCCTGAACGTTGACCTGATAGGTACGACCGAAGCGGTTGAAGTCGTTGGCATACAGCGAACCCAGGTAGATCTGCAGGGTGTCGAAGATGTCGCTGACGGCCACGCCGTGGGTCTTGGCTTTTTCCCGGTCGATGGCGGCATCGACCTGCGGCACGTTCACGGTGTAGCTGGTGAACAGGTTGGCCAGTTCCGGAACGTTATGGCTCTTGGCAATAATGTTCATGGTTTCCTTGTACAGCTCTTCGTAGCCCAGGTTGCCCCGGTCTTCGATTTGCAGGCGGAAACCACCGATGGTGCCCAGTCCCTGTACCGGCGGCGGCGGGAAGATCGCCATGTAGGCTTCCTGAATCCCGGCGTACTGGCCGTTCAGGGCACCGGCAATCGCACCGGCGGACATGCTCGGGTCTTTACGCTCGTCGAACGGTTTCAGGGTCACGAACACGATGCCGGCGTTCGGGCTGTTGGTGAAGCCGTTGATCGACAGGCCCGGGAACGCTACGGCGCTTTCCACGCCCGGCTGTTTCAGTGCCAGGTCGGACATGCGCTTGATCACATCTTCGGTGCGGTCGAGGCTCGCGGCGTCCGGCAGTTGCGCGAAGGCCACCAGGTATTGCTTGTCCTGGCCGGGTACGAAACCGGTCGGCGTGCTGGAGAAACCGAAGAAGGTCAGCACCATCAGGCCTGCGTACAGGAAGAGGGCGATGCCGCTGCCACGGATGACCCGGCGCACGGTGCCGACGTAGCCATGGCTGGCGCGGTCGAAGAAACGGTTGAACGGACGGAACAGCCAGCCACCGAAGATCTTGTCCAGCACTCGCGAGAAACGGTCTTTCGGTGCGTCGTGACCTTTAAGCAACACAGCGGCCAGCGCTGGCGACAGGGTCAGCGAGTTGAAAGCCGAGATCACGGTCGAAATGGCGATGGTCAGAGCGAACTGCTTGTAGAACTGACCGGTGAGGCCCGAGATGAATGCCGCCGGTACGAACACCGCACACAGCACCAGCGCCGTGGCAATGATCGGGCCGGTCACTTCGCCCATGGCCTTTTTGGTCGCATCGAAGGGGTTGAGCCCCAGTTCAATGTTCCGCTCGACGTTCTCGACCACCACGATGGCGTCGTCCACCACGATACCGATCGCCAGTACCAGGCCGAACAGCGACAGGGCGTTGAGCGAGAAACCGAACAGGTGCATCACCGCAAACGTACCGATCAACGATACCGGCACCGCCACCAAGGGAATGATCGAGGCGCGCCAGGTCTGCAGGAACAGAATCACCACCAGTACCACGAGAATCAGTGCTTCGAAGAGGGTATGAACCACCGCTTCGATGGAGCCGCGCACGAAGATCGTCGGGTCATAGACGATGCTGTAGTCCATGCCTTGCGGGAAGCTTTTCTTCAGTTCTTCCATCTTGCCGCGAACTTCGTTCGAGATTTCGATGGCATTGGAACCAGGACGCTGGAAGATCGGGATCGCTACGGCCGGCTGGTTGTTCAGCAACGAACGCAGGGCATATTGGCTGGAACCCAGTTCGACGCGGGCGATGTCCTTCAGACGAGTGATTTCACCGTTATCGCCAGCGCGAATGATGATGTTCTCGAACTCTTCCTCGGAGACCAGACGGCCTTGAGTGTTGACCGACAGCTGGAAGCTCTGGGCATTCGGCGCAGGGGGCGCGCCCAATTGGCCGGCGGCCACCTGACGGTTCTGCTCGCGAATCGCGGTCACCACATCAGTTGCGGTCAGATTGCGCGAAGCGGTCTTGTTCGGGTCGAGCCATACACGCAGCGAGTAGTCGCCCATACCGAACAGCTGCACGTCACCGACACCGCCGAGGCGAGCGAGCTCATCCTTGATGTTGAGGATCGCGTAGTTGGACAGGTACAGCATGTCGTAGCGTTTGTCCGGCGAGGTCAAGTGCACAACCATGGTCAGGTCGGGCGAAGCCTTGTCGACGGTGATACCGATGCGCGTCACTTCTTCTGGAAGTTTCGGCTCGGTCCGGGTCACGCGGTTCTGCACCTGCACCTGCGCGTTGTCCAGGTCAGTGCCCAGAGCGAAGGTAATGGTCAGGGTGATCTTGCCGTCAGCGGTGGACTGCGAGGACATGTACAGCATGTTCTCGACGCCGGTGATGGCTTGCTCCAGCGGAGCCGCCACGGTTTCACCGATGACTTTTGGGTTGGCGCCCGGGAAGTTGGCACGCACCACCACGGTCGGTGGCACGACTTCCGGGTATTCGCTGATCGGCAACTGGAACAGCGAAATCGCACCGGCGATCAGGATCAGCAGCGACAGCACCGCTGCGAAGATCGGCCGTGAAATGAAGAATTGGGAAAAATTCATCGGAGTTGTCGTCCCTTAACCGCGTGGGGTCGCAGCAGCCAGTTTCACAACCGAACCCGGCGCGCCTTTGGCAGGTGCGACTTTGGGCAGGTTGCTGGCTTCCAGCGCTTGTCGTTGTTGAGCGAGAGCGGCAATGGTTTGCTCGCTGGCCATCGGGATCACTTCAGGCGAAACCGGGGAGCCAGGACGAACCCGTTGCAGACCCTTGACGACGATCGTGTCGTCCTTGTTCAGGCCGCTGCGCACGATACGCAGGCCTTCGATCTTCGGACCGAGTTCGACGGCGCGGTAGGCGGTCTTGTTGTCGCCATCCATCACCAGCACGAACTTCTTGCCGAGGTCGGTACCGACTGCTTCGTCGTTGATCAGCATGGCGTTGTAGGTGCCGCTGCCGACCAGTTTCAGGCGTGCGTACAGACCCGGGGTGTAGCTGCCGTCGCTGTTGTCGAACACCGCGCGACCACGGATGGTGCCGGTCTTCGGGTTGACCTGGTTGTCGATAAAGTTCATCTGGCCCAGGTGCGGGTTGCCGTCTTCATTGGACAGGCCCATGTACACCGGGGTGGTCGCGCCGCGCTGACCTTGACGGGCGAGTTGAGTGTATTTGAGGAACACACGCTCATCGGCGTCGAAGTACGCGTAAACCTTGTCGGTGGACACCACGCTGGTCAGCGGGGTGGTGTCCGCAGTCACCAGGTTGCCCGCGGTGATCTCGGCGCGGCTGACGCGACCGCTGATTGGCGCAGTGACGCGGGTGAAGCTCAGGTTCAGTTTGGCCAGGTCCAGTTGCGCTTGCAGCGCGCCAACAGCAGCACGGGCTTCTTGTGCAGCGCTGGTGCGCGAGTCGGCCAGTTCGGCGGAGATCGCGTTGCTGGCACGCAGGCGTTCGCCACGGCCGGCTTCGTTTTCACTGCGGGTGGCATTGGCGCGGGCCTGGGCAACCAGGGCTTCGAGGCGGCGGACCTCGGCCTGGAACGGACGCGGGTCGATCTGGAACAGCAGGTCGCCTTTCTTGACCAGCGCACCTTCGGTGAAGGCCACTTCGTCGATCTGGCCGGAGACCCGCGGACGGATTTCAACGGTTTCCGGCGCCTCGAGGCGCCCGGTGAATTCGTCCCACTCGTTGACCGGTTGTTCCAGCACCTTGGCCACGCTGACCTTGGCAGCGGGCATGGTGGCGGCGGTTTCCGGAGTCTTGCCGCACGCGCTCATCACCAGCACGGCCAACAGAGCCAACGGGAAGCGCAAATGTTTGAGTGATTGTTCCATGGATGCATCCGCCAATGTATTGAAGATGGGCGGATGATGCTCGGCGGGTAGATGGCAAACGAATCGAATGACACGAAGGTAACTATCATTCGGAATGATATAAGCCCGAGGAAAGCCCTCTAGCATGCACCTTTCGTTAGGAGGCTATCAATTGGCTTGATGACAATTCTGTGTTGCGCGATCGGCAACTGTCGCAGGCGAAATTGCGCGGTGAGGATTATGCGGCGATTAAATATTCCGCTGAAGTTACCGAGCCTCGACATCCTTGCGGAGCATATGGCGCTTGTTTACAAAGACCTCGCCTGGCTGCTGGAGCAATACGCCAACATCAAGAGTCCTGTTACCCGGAACAGGCAACCCACAACATTTCGCTCTAACATGACCTGATACTCATGCCTCGATGTTTTGCCATTCCCGGACCCTGTGTTTATGAGAGATCTACCCCCGACCGCGACCTTGCGGGCTTTCGAAGTATCCACCCGGCACCCGACGTTCACCGCCGCCGCGCAGGAACTGCATGTGACCCAGAGCGCGGTCAGCCATCAACTGCGACACCTGGAAGAACTTTGGGGCTTGCAGCTGTTTGAACGGGGCAAGTCGTTACGCCTCACACCTGCGGGCGCTACGCTGGCGCCGATTGTGCGCGAGTTCTTCATGACCCTTACGGCGACGCTGGCCGATTTGCGCGAGCAAAAGGGCAGGGTGCGGCTCAGCGTCAGCACGACCTATTCCTTTGCGTTGAAATGGTTGCTGCCACGCTTGCCGAACCTGGCCCGCCAGCACCCGGAACTGTTGGTGTCATTGGACACCACGGACAAGATCATCCACTTCGCCCGCAGCGAAGCCGATGTCGCGATTCGCTTGGGCAAGGGCGACTATCCCGGTCTGTATTCACAGTTTTTGTTCGGTGAGCAGGTTTTCCCGGTGGCCAGTCCCGAACTGCTGCAACGCGTCGGAATGCCCGGCAATCCCGCCGATTTGTTGCAGTTGCCGCTGCTGGCTCGCGACGGTGCCGAACTGGCGCCGAAATGGGAAGCGTGGTTCCAGTCCGTCGGGCTGGCGTTTTTGCCGCTGCGGGAAAGCGTCAGGTTTGGCGATACCAATATGACGGTCGAGGCGGCTTTGCTCGGCCATGGCATTGCTCTGGTGCGCAGCGGGCATGTCGAGAAGGAAATCGACGATGGCCGTCTGGTGCGGCTGTTCGATGTGCCGTTTCAGTCACCGCTTGCCTACTACTTCGTCTGTCCCAAGGGCGTTGAGGTACAGCCGCACATTGTGAGTTTTCGCGAGTGGTTACTCAGCGAGGCAATTAAAGTGCGCGGCGAGCTCGTTTGAAGCATGAAGAATCGCTCATGGCACAGTGAGGAGTCTTCTCTGTAATCCGGCCGTTCGGGCTGCCTAAAATGGCCAATGCCTACTCATCTCGTCCTCCTTGTCCTGTTCGCCGCGCTGCTGCACGCCAGCTGGAACGCGCTGCTGCGCGGCGGTGCCGATCGGCTCTGGTCGATGACGGTGATGTGCGTTGCCATCGCCATAGTCTGTGCAGTCGCCGCGATGTTCATGGTGGCGCCTGCACCTCGGAGCTGGGGATATGCACTGCTGTCGGCATTGCTGCACGTTGGCTACAACCTGTTTCTGGTGCGCAGTTACCGGGTCGGCGATCTTGGGCAGATTTATCCGATTTCGCGCGGTTCTTCGCCCGCGTTGATCACGCTGGGCGCCGCATTGTTTGCCGGCGAAACCATCACCCCCGGCGAATTGCTCGGCATTGCGCTGGTGTCAGGCGGAATCATTTCGCTGGCTTTTCGGGGACGCAGGCTGTCGGTGCCCAGCCTGCCTTACGCATTGGGAACCGGCTGCTTTATCGCGGCTTACAGCGTGGTCGATGGCATTGGCGCGCGGCTTTCCGGTGCACCGCTGGCCTACACGGTGTGGATGAGCGCCTTGTGGGGCGTGCTGATGCCGGTGGTCTACATCGGTTTGCGCGATGCCCGCAGCCTGTTTTCGATCCGGCCCGGAATGTTCGCTGCGGCAATGGGCGGGCTGGTCTCTCTGCTTGCCTATGCAATCGTTATCTACGCGATGAACGAAGCCCCGCTGGGCGCGGTGTCAGCCCTGCGTGAAACCAGCGTGCTGTTTGCGGCGCTGCTTGGCTACCTGTTCCTCGGCGAAACACTTACCGTCCGCCGGATGCTGGCCTGTGTGGTGATCGCCAGCGGCGCGATCATCATCGGCTGATTCGGCTTTATTTGCTCAGGAGTAGTTTTCATGGTCAACGTCTCGCAGGCTCCGCTGATTCTGATCACGGGTGGCAGTCGTGGAGTAGGCGCCGCCACCGCCCGACTCGCTGCTGCCCAAGGCTACGATGTCGCAATCAGTTACGTTGCCAATGAGTCCGCCGCGCTGGCGGTTGCGGCGGATGTCGAAGCGATGGGGCGCAGGGCGTTGGCGATGCGCGCCGACAGTGCCGATCCCGAGCAGGTCGCGAGTCTTTTTACCGCGATCGACCACACGTTCGGGCGAATCGATGTCCTGGTCAATAACGCTGGGGTGCTGGCGCAACAGTCACGTCTCGAAGACCTGGGTTTCGAACGCATGCAACGCATCTTTGCGGTCAATGCGCTCGGGCCGATTCTGTGCGCCCAGCAGGCCGTAAAGCGCATGTCCCTGCGGCACGGCGGTGCGGGCGGCGTGGTGATCAATGTGTCGTCGGCCTCGGCCCGTCTGGGCAGTCCGAATGAATATGTCGACTACGCAGCATCAAAGGGTGCGCTGGAAACGTTCACCATCGGATTCGCCAAAGAGGTCGCCCGGGAAGGAATACGCGTCAACTGTATTCGACCCGGACATATCTATACCGATATGCACGCCAGCGGCGGCGAGCCGGGGCGGGTCGATCGTGTCAAGGACTCTATCCCGATGGGGCGAGGCGGGCAGCCGGAGGAAGTGGCGCGGGCCATTTTATGGCTGGCTGGCGCAGAGGCATCATTTGTTACCGGTACATTCCTCGACGTAACGGGCGGTAAGTGAGACAGGGGCAAGGATCATCGATTCCTTGCGCTCGACTTCAAGTAATCGCGGGCTGCCTCGCCTTGCGACTCAAGCCCGGTGTCCTGCCCGTAATACGCTTGAATGCACGACTGAACGCAGCCTGGGAGGTATAACCCAAACGCTGCGCCACCTCTTCAATCGGCAGCCTTTCGAGCGTCAGCCACTGGCTTGCAAGCCGCATTCGCAGTTCGGTCACGTAGCGCAGCGGAGACATGCCAATCGTGACCTGGAAGCGCTCCGCGAATACCGAACGTGAGGTATTACAGTGCTCTGCCAACTGCGCAACGGTCCAGTCGCGGCCCGGTTGTTGATGGAGCGCAACCAGTGCACCGGCCAAGCGTGGATCGCGCAAGGCGGCGATCAGACCCGAAGCATTGCCGCAGGCGCATTCCACCCAGCCGCGAACGACCATGGCGGCCACCACGTCGGCCAACCGCGCGAGGATGCCGGCAAAGCCCACGCGGGCGGCGCTGACCTCGCGCTCCATGGTGGCCAGGATCGGTACCAGCCCGGGATAACGCTGGCCACCGGCATCAATCAGCATCAGGCCCGGCATCAGCCGGCCGAGCCCATGGATACTGCCCAGTTCAAACTCCATGCAACCACTGAACAAGAGAGTGCTCGGCGTGGGGCTGGCATCCGCTCCGGTATCCACCGCGCTGACGGTGTCACCCAAGGTTTCGCCGTCTAGACGGTCGATGTCTTGAACAGGCGCGTCCGGATGGGAAAACAGTTGATGGGACGCGCCATGGGAGATGAACACGGCGTTGCCGGCAGACAGCGCGTAGGTGTTGCCGTCCTCCATTTGCAGTACCGCATTGCCAACGGCCATGAAGTGGAACCAGGCGTGCCCAGGTTTTTCCGCGAAGCTCAATCCGAACGTTGGACCCGCCTGGATACGCCGGTATTCAACGCCACGCAGGCGCATGCCGCGCAATAGCTCATTGATGAGGTCCGAGGAGAGAGCAAACTGGTCTGCAGACATCGTTCAGGGGTTTTGATCAAAAAGTAGAGACTTTGGATCATAGATCATCCAGTTTTCAGCGCCTAGACTCGGCTCGCAATGAACATTGGGAGATCCTTGCAATGACTGACTGTTTAAGTAACACCGTATCCGACCGCCATTGCGGCGTAGGAGCGGACTTGGAACCTTCGACGCCCGCGTGGATGGCCGTTTTCTCGTTGGCAATGGGTGTGTTCGGGTTACTGACCGCTGAATACCTGCCGGCGAGTTTGTTGACGCTGATGGCTAACGATCTGGGAGTGTCCGAAGCGCTGGCTGGCCAGGCGGTAACGGTGACAGCCGTGGTGGCGCTGTTCGCGGGCCTGTTGGTGCCAGGCCTGACCCGCGGCATCGATCGACGTTGGGTGTTGCTGGGTTTTTCCACGTTGATGGTGGCGTCGAATCTGTTGGTCGCCGTTTCCTCCAGCTTCGCGGTGCTGTTGTTGATGCGCATCTTGCTGGGTATTGCCCTTGGCGGGTTCTGGAGCATGGCGGCAGCGGTAGCGATGCGCCTGGTGCCGAATGCTCTGTTGCCTCGGGCGTTGTCGATCATTTTCAGCGGCATAGCCATTGGGACGGTGGTGGCAGTGCCGCTGGGCAGTTATCTGGGCGGGTTATATGGCTGGCGCAGCGCGTTCTTTGCAGCGGCGGCGGTAGGCCTGGTGACCCTGGCTTTCCAGTCGCTCACTCTGCCGCGCCTCGCGCCGCGCCGGCCGGCAAGACTGCGCACCGTTTTCGAGGTGTTGCAGCGTCCGGGCATCGCCATCGGCATGTTCGGCTGTGTACTGGTGCACAGCGGGCACTTTGCGATGTTCACTTATGTTCGGCCATTCTTTGAAGGGACTACTGGCATCGGCTCGCAGGGGCTGTCATTGATGCTGCTGGGGTTCGGTGTGGCGAACTTCGTCGGTACGTTGCTGGCCGGGAGATTGCTGGAGCGCCACCCGCTGGCAACTCTGGTGTTGATGCCCGCGCTGGTCGGCGTCGCAGCACTGGCGTTGGTGCTGTTGCCAGCGTCGGTGCCGGGGCAGGCGGTACTGCTGGCGATCTGGGGCCTGGCCTTTGGTGGTGTGCCGGTGGCGTGGTCGAACTGGGTCGCCAGCGCGGTACCTGATCAGGCGGAAAGCGCCGGGGGCATGGTGGTGGCCTCTGTGCAGTCCGCCATTGCAACGGGCGCGGCCGCTGGCGGTGCGATGTTCAACCTTGGAGGAAGTGCCGCCGTATTCGTAGCGGCGGCCGTGCTGATGCTGCTCGCCGCGTTACTGATTGCGCTACGTGTCCGCGCGCCTTCTGTCCATGGCGTTCGCCAGGCCAAGCCTGCGTTGCACCTTTGATGCGGTTTGCCAAACCGCTTCAAGTCCTTCCGTAATCAGGAGATATTCCGATAGAAGCCTAGAGACTGTCAGGGTCCCCAAAAAACATCTGAATCCGCGACCGCAACCACCGCTCACCCGGATCGTTATCCTGCGACCCACGCCACGCCATGTGCAGCTCGAAAGTGCGTGTCGGCAACGGTGGATCTTCCGCGCGAAGACCTCCAGCCGCCGTCAGCGCTTCCGCCGTGTAATCAGGCACGGTCGCGACGATGTCGGTGCCCGCCAGCAGCGTACCCAGTCCGTTGAACTGCGGCACCGCCAGTACCACATGCCGTTTACGTTCGAGTTTTTCCAGCTCTTCATCGACGAAACCACTGAGGTCGCCGGCGAACGACACCAGCGCATGCGGTCGGGCGCAGTAATCGTCGAGACTCAACGGTCCCGGCACAGTATCGGCGCGCAGCAATTTGGGTGCGCTGCGGCGCAGGACCTTGCGTTTGGCGTTGGCCGGCAGGTCGGTGGTGTAGCTGACGCCGATGGAGATTTCGCCGGAGGCGAGCAGGCCGGGCATCAGGATGTAGTTGACGCGGCGTACTACCAGCACGATCCCGGGTGCCTCGGCGCGCAGGCGCTTGAGCAACATTGGCAGCAACGCGAATTCGACGTCGTCCGACAGGCCGATGCGAAATACTGAAGTGCTGGTGGCGGGGTCGAATTCCGCTGCGCGGCTGACGGCTGTCGAAATCGAGTCCAGGGCCGGGGAGAGCAGGGCGAAGATTTCCACCGCGCGGGCGGAAGGCTCCATGCTGCGCCCGGTGCGCACAAACAAAGGATCGTCGAACAGGCCACGCAGGCGCGAAAGCGCCGCGCTGATCGCCGGCTGGCCGAGAAACAGCTTTTCCGCCGCACGGGTCACGCTGCGCTCATGCATCAGCGTTTCGAACACGATCAACAGGTTGAGGTCGACACGACGCAGGTCATTACGATTCATCTGGAGTCCTGGCAGAGTCATCAAGCTTGACGAGAGCGACCATATGAGAACAATGGCCGGCATGAATCTTACGGGGAAAGGCTGGTAGTCTGCACCGGGTAATTCAGCTTTACTGAGAAGGCGGCAGCAGTTTTTTCATGGATTTTTTCAATGCTGACCATGCTGCGGAATCAATGACAGGCATGTCGACTATTAATAGCCACTGATAGTCTTGGCTGGAAAGCCCAGATAGAGTTCATGGCATTAGAGGTTACTTTGACGAGGTTTGCGATGTCCCGCACGATCCGTTTTCACAAGTTTGGTCCAGCCGAGGTGCTCAAATGCGAAGAGCATGCGGCTGCTCAGCCAGGTCCTGGCGAAGTGCAGGTGCGTGTCGAGGCGATCGGCATCAGCTGGTATGACACGCTCTGGCGCCAGAATCTGGCGTCGTCCCAGGCGCGTCTGCCTTCCGGCCTCGGTCATGAAATGGCCGGCGTGGTCACGGCGATCGGCGACGGCGTCGAAGATCTTGCCGTGGGCGACAAGGTGGCCAGCTTCCCGGCCGAGAGCCCCAACGATTACCCGGTCTACGGCGAACTGATCGTTCTGCCGCGCACCGCGCTGACCCGTTATCCGGACGTGCTCAGCCCGATTGAAGCCAGCGTGCATTACACGCCGCTGTTGATCGCCTATTTCGGTTACGTTGATCTGGCACGGGTCAAACCCGGGCAGTTCGCCCTGGTGACCGACGCCAGCCACTGTGCCGGTCCGTCCTTCGTCCAGTTGGGCAAGGCGCTGGGTGTACGGGTGATTGCTGCCACCAAAACGGCGGAGGAACGTGAGTATCTGCTGTCGCTCGGTGCCGAGAAAGTGATCGTCACTGAAGAAGAAGACTTGTTGATGCGGATCAACAAGATCACCGACAACCGCGGCGTCGACGTGGTGTTCGACGGTCTCGGCGGGCCTCAGATGTCGCTGCTCGGCGATGTGCTGGCACCCCGTGGCAGTCTGGTGCTGTACGGCCTGCAGGGCGGCAACCAGACGCCGTTCCCGGCCTGCGCAGCGTTCCAGAAGAACATTCAGTTCTTCGTGCATTGCATCGGCAACTTCACCGGCAAACCGGAGCTCGGCATCATTCAGGATCACGTCGCCTTGCAGCGTGCCTTGCGTGATATCAACCAGCTCACTGCCGACCGTGTGCTGCTGCCGCTCAAGACTCGTGTGTTTCCGTTCAACGAGTTTGTCGAAGCTCACCGCTACATGGACGAATGCCCATGCCGCGAGCGGGTTGCCCTGCAAATCGAAACTGCCTGACCCTTCCAATCAGAGTCCGTGGCCGCACGGACTCTTGTGCGTTTAATCCTTCAGATATCGAGAAGCCCCTGGGCCATACGCCTGGGGACGTTCAGCAACTGAACTGGTTTTTGCTCTCGATCTGTATCTTCTAATTGCCCTCCAGACCCTGATAATTGAATGACTACTTTCATCTCAAGGAATGAGCTATGTCTGTGCATTCTATTTGTTCTGTGCAGTATCAATCTGCTGTTTATCAGCGCATCTCAAACTTTTGTTTAAAGTTTGTAGGCGTGTCATGTAATCCCTTCTTTTTTTCTTGTGCTCATCATGTGCAGGGGCTTGTAAGAAGTTTCCTAGGAAAGCTCGACCTTGCAAGGAACCCAGCAACGACGGGGCTTTCGGTCACGCCATTCGTGATTCCAAAATGCCGCGCGCTCAACTGTTTCAAATAACTACAAAAGCTTAAGTGTTAGCATTTCAGCGTCTATTAATTAATGAAGAATGATTGTGCGTCCGCCATTTGCGTCCGTGCGATATAAAACCTTTGATACCGGGTGAAGTACTGATGAGCACGATCCATGATCAGGCAATGAATTATGTCTACCAGCAAGTATTGCAACGACTGCTGAGTTTCTTTTCCCGTGCCGAGCGCACGGCATTGCAGCTGTTGATCCAGCGGCTGGCGGTCGCTGCCGGTGGTATGGATCGCATCGGTGAATTCAAGGTGATGACGATTCAGTCCGGCACACGAGATTGCAGCTACAGCCTGGCCCTGTTGCGTGCTGCCCAGCTGAGCATTGCCGGGCGTGCACCGGCCACGTTCCAGTTACGGGTCGCAACCTTGCGGAGCAATGGCTTACCGGCTTCGGCATTGCACAATCTGCATCGCAGTTTCAGCGCCCTGTTTCTGCATGACGATCCGAGGGTCGAACTGTTGATGGTCGATCATCGCGAGATTCTGCCTTTCAACCATCTGACACCTGTCTGCGATGAAGGTCGTGAAGCCGGCAGAATCGACCTGTTGATGGTCGGGCATCGTCGTGGATGGAATGAGGAGCTGACGTTGTGGGATGACGAGTACTTGACCACCGCCGAGTTCTACGGTCAGGTCGCCCGATGGAACAACGGTGTCGATTCATTCATCAGTAGCGACAGCGCACACCGTCAGGAGCAGTTTCTCGATGGGCTGGACCGCGCAGTGCGCAAGGTCGGCATGGGCGATCTGTCGCGAAAGGGCGGCGGGTTCGATGAACTGTTCAGTCTGCTCGACAACATCGGCGGCGATTGTTATCGCGAACTCTACTCGCAAGACGATCGGGTGCCGTGGCGTCCGCTCGGCGAGTTCGAAGCCTGTCGTCGCACCAGCTATATCGGGATCGACGATATGGTCGTCGGCAAAATGGAGGAGCGCTGGCCCTTGCTCAGCGATTTTCTCGGGTTTCAGGCTGACGAGATGATGCTTGAAGCCCGCCCCGGCGAGTGCGCTGATCCCTTGATCGGCGGCTATTTGAAGGGACTGCAAGCCAGTTACATCGAAGGGAGTACCTACGAGGCCGGCGTATCGGACTATCTGCAGCAATGCCTGGCCACGATGCGCCGCAGGAACACGCCCGAGCAGATTTGCGAACGCTTCGTTGCCACGTTCGACAAAGATCTCGCCGAGCATCGGTCGCTGGCAGCGTCGTCCCTGCAAAAGAATTTCAGTATCAATGAGTCGCAACTGGTTTGTCTGTTGTTCGCTCCCTTCAACAATTCCGGTGCCGGTCTCGAGCGATTCCTGCGCACTTGTCACCCCGGCATGCTGGTCGCCATGCCGGACCTGCACCGCGCCATGCAGGGTTTGCACGCGCCGGAGCAGGTCTTGCAATGGATGACTGATGTCAGCGGTTTGCCCCTGCGACTGATCTGCCGGTTATATGCAATGGGGGCTGTCCGGATGGGCGAACACGTCGCACAAGCTCAGGAGTTGCCCGAGCACGAGGTCACTCTGGGCGACCGCTCGGCGGAAGGTTGAATGGGATTTTGTCGCCCGATCACACGGACACCTCTGCGGACGTACGCTCATGAGTGAGCCGAGAGAATCTGATTTTGCCTACCAAGCGGTCTATCGCTACCTGACGCAACTGATTAGCGAGCCGGGCAACCAAGGGGCGATTCGACTGCCATCGTTAAGGCAGCTGGCCGAGCGGTTGAACGTTTCGATATCGACTATTCAATATGCTTACGCGCTACTGGAGAAAGAAGGCCGGGTCTATTCCGTCGCCAAATCCGGATACTTCGCGCAGCCTGCATCGTCGGTCATGCCGCCCGGACGCGGCGGTGATTTGCTGGAAACGGTGTACGTCAATGCCAGATGCACTGGCATGCAGGTATTGAGCGCCGATGAGCCGGCGTCGATCCAGCCCCTCGATCGTCCGTTGCTGATGCTTGAACGAGAGCTGTTGCGCCAGTATCCCCGGCACCTGCAAACGCCGGCCCAGCCTTGCGGCGAGCTTGAGTTGCGCACGCTGCTGGCGGCGCGCTACACGTCATCGGCCGCTCATTGGTGGCACGCTGAAGACGTCTACATCGGTGCCGATCTGCGAGGAGTGCTGGAAATCCTGATCGCCGTCCTTGAGCTGCGCCACGCAACCGTGGTGATCGAATCGCCGTGTGACTGGATGATCCTGCGCCTTTTCCAGTCCGCCGAGGTTCAGGTGATCGAGTTGCCGCTTCAGCCGGACGGGGCATTCGATCCGCAGAAACTCCAGAGACTGCTTGAAAGCGAGCGGGTGCGATTGATCCTGCTGTCCTCCAGATTGAACATGCCCCACGGTAGTCGTGTCCCGCCGGCCAGCCGTGAAGCCATTGCGCATTTGCTGCTGAGTCATGGCACCTGGTTGCTGGAAAATGATTGCCACGGCGACTTGCTGGACGACGCCGAAGGGGAGCCGCTGCGCGAGTTGGTGGATCCCGACCGCTTGTTGGTGTTTTCCATGTTCGAAAAAATCATCGGGGTCGAAGCACCTTACGGTTTTGTCCTGTCGCGGCAATGGCGTGCGGACCTGCAGCGTCACTTCCTGCTGCGTTCGTTCCGCCTGTCACCGATCCGCCAGAAAGCCATTGCCCGACTCTATGCGAGCGGGCGGGTCGACCAGCATCTGCCAGTGCTCAAGCACTTGCTCAGAGAGCGCCGAACGCAATGGATCGATTTGATACGTGAGCGTCTGGGCGACTTTCTGCAAATCGTGGAACCTGATGGCGGCGCAACAATCTGGCTGCATTCTGCGCGCCCGGTCGTGATGGATGCCGTGTTTCAACGGTTGCTCAAGCAGCACGTGCTGATTGCTCCGGGGGAGTTGTTCAGCCTCAGAGGGTTGCACGCGCAGCACATGCGTTTGAGCGCGATTGGTGGCACGGAACACGAGTTGTTAAGACTTGTCGGACTGCTTGGGGATGCGTTGCGACTGGCTCCGCGGACAGATGCGCGCAAACACTCGGCTTGTACGCAATAGACCCCATCGCACTCCGGACAAACTGCCAGTAAACTCCGGTGTAATTTCCTGAACCACTCTATTTCAGAGGTTTTGCATGACACTCAGTCCTTTTGCGGGCAAACCGGCACCGGCAGAACTGTTGGTCGACATCCCGCGACTGGTTACGGCGTATTACACCGGTCAACCCGACGCCTCGGTTTCCACCCAGCGCGTGGCGTTCGGCACCTCCGGGCACCGGGGCAGTTCCTTTGATTTGAGTTTCAACGAGTGGCACGTTTTGGCCATCAGCCAGGCGATCTGCCTGTATCGCGAAGCCCAGGGCATCACCGGGCCGCTGTTCGTCGGTATCGACACCCATGCGTTGTCGACCCCGGCCGGGGCCAGCGCCCTGGAAGTGCTGGCGGCCAACGGCGTGACCGTAATGATCGCCGAAGGCGATGAATACACGCCCACCCCGGCAGTCTCCCACGCCATTCTTTGCTACAACCGTGGTCGCACCACGGGCCTTGCCGACGGCATCGTCATTACGCCGTCGCACAACCCGCCTCAAAGCGGCGGCTACAAATACAACCCAACCAACGGCGGCCCGGCCGACACCCATATCACCAAGTGGATCGAAGCCAAGGCCAACGAACTGCTGGCCAACAAACTGGCCGGCGTCAAACGCATCAGCTACGAGCAAGCGCTCAAGGCCGAAACCACCCACCGTCACGACTACGTCAACACCTACGTCGCCGACCTGATCAACGTCATCGACTTCGATGCCATTCGCGGGGCCAAACTGCGCCTGGGCGTCGATCCGTTGGGCGGAGCAGGGGTGCGCTACTGGTCGGCGATTGCCGAGCACTATCGTCTGGACCTGGATGTGGTGAACAAGGAAGTCGATTCGACGTTCCGCTTCATGACCGTCGACTGGGACGGGCAGATCCGCATGGACCCATCGTCCAGCCATGCCATGCAAGGCCTGATCGGTCTGAAGGAACGCTTTGACGTGGCCTTCGCCTGCGATCCGGATCACGACCGCCACGGTATCGTCACACCGTCCGGCGGCCTGCTGGCACCGAATAACTACCTGGCGGTGTCGATCGACTACCTGTTCCAGAACCGTCCGCAATGGCGCGCCGATGCTGCCGTGGGTAAAACCGTGGTCAGCAGCGGTCTGATCGATCGCGTGGCCAAGCGTCTGGGCCGTCGCCTATATGAAGTACCGGTTGGCTTCAAATGGTTTGCCGATGGTCTGTTCGACGGCTCGCTGGGTTTTGGCGGCGAAGAAAGCGCCGGCGCCTCGTTCCTGCGCAAGGACGGCGGTGTCTGGAGCACTGACAAGGACGGTCTGATTCCAGCCCTGTTGGCCGCTGAAATGACTGCCCGTACCGGACGCGACCCAAGCCAGGCCTACCGTGCGCTGACCGATGAACTGGGCGAGCCGTTCTCGGTGCGTGTCGACGCCAAGGCCAATCCGGAACAGAAAGCGCTGCTGAGCAAACTGTCGCCGGAGCAGGTCACCTCGACCGAGCTGGCGGGCGAGAAGATCCAGAGCATTCTGAGCAAGGCTCCAGGCAACGATCAGGCCATTGGCGGTCTGAAAGTGATGACTGAAAACGGCTGGTTCGCTGCGCGTCCGTCGGGCACTGAAGACATCTACAAGATCTACGCCGAAAGCTTCATCGGCGACGACCACCTCAAGCAACTGGTGGCTGAAGCACAAACCCTGGTAGACGGTGCTATCAGCACCCAATAAATCCAGACTGCGAAAAAGGGCGACCCTGAGGTCGCCCTTTTTTGTGCCCGCGATTCGCCGATCAGGCCAGATCCACCAGCACGATCTCGCTGTCTTCCAGCGCCGTGACGGTCAACACCTGTTCATCAGCCACCGCCACACCGTCTCGAGCTTGTGCGCGCAAGCCGTTGACTTCAATGACGCCCGTGGCCGGAACCAGATAGGCACGACGCCCGGCATCGAGACGGTATTCAGCCGTTTCCCCGGCCTTGATATTGGCCGCCACCAAGCGCGCGTCGGCGCGGATGCGCAGGCTCTGATCGTCACCGTCCTTGCCGCTGGCGAGGGTCACGAAACCTTCGCGGTCGCCTTTCGGGAACGGTTTGGCGCCCCAGGACGGCGGTGCGCCGGTTTCGGTCGGCAGAATCCAGATCTGGAAGATCTTGGTGTCCGTGGCTTCCAGGTTGTATTCGCTGTGGGCGATTCCGGTGCCGGCGCTCATGACCTGCACGTCGCCAGCCTCGGTGCGGCCCTTGTTGCCCAGGTTGTCCTGGTGGCTGATCGCACCTTCACGCACGTACGTGATGATTTCCATGTCGCGGTGCGGGTGAGTAGGGAAGCCCGTGCCGGCGGCAATGATGTCGTCGTTCCACACGCGCAGGTTGCCCCAGCTCATACGTTGCGGATCGTAGTACTCGGCGAACGAAAAATGGTGATGGGCATCCAACCAGCCGTGATGGGCGCCGCCCAGCGAGCTGAAGGGTCTGAGTTCAAGCATGATCGTCTCCTCAAAAGGTTCGTCATGGGGCGCGATGCCTGAGCCACGAAGCGAGACCGGTGATTGATGGCAGCCATCATCTATCAGTCAACCATCGAGAAAAAGCGTAAAAACTGCGGCATTCCAATCGAATCGGTTGATATGAAAAAGGCTCGAAACCGTCTCATCCCACCTTCAATTCATCGCCTAAACCAATGACCTGTAAGCATTTCGCTAGAACAAAAAAGCAAATGCAGACACCATAGCCCTCAACAGCCTCACATCCGGAGTCCGTCAGCGTGGCGCAACACACCCCCGATCTTCCTCCCGAACTTCGTCCCTTGGCCGAGATGCCCTGGTTCAAACGCCTGGCGGCGCGTTTTCTTGGCCACGGTCTGACGCAACTGCGCGCCCAGCACCGGGCTTCGTGGTTGCACGGCCAGGCCGACGGCTTTCGCAGCGGGCATACCGCCGGCGTGGATTACGGGTACAAGGAAGGCAAGGCTGACGGGCTGGAAGAGGGCCGCCAGGTCTTGTTGATCCGCGACAGTCGCAATACCGAGCATCGCCCGCCGGGTATCGACAATCACTTGTTCGACGACTGGCGTCTGCCGCTCAGCGCAGAACTGAAGAAGCGCATGAAAGCCGATGTCGCGCGCCTGCTGCCAGCCCACGCCCAGCCAAGCGTGGCGCAATGGAAAATGATTTTCAGCGATACCCCGTCAACCTCGGTGATTGCCGGCGCCGGAGCCGGCAAGTCCACCACGCTGGTGCTGCGGATCGTGCTGCTGACTCACTACCTGGGTTTTGAGCTCGATTCGATGACCGTGGTGACCTTCACCCGCGAGTCGCGCAAGGACTTCATCAACAAACTGATCGAACTGTTCGCGTTGTGGGGCCGGGCATTGAGTCAGAAAGCTGCGAAGGATCTGGTGCGCACCTTTCACTCGCGGATCTTGCCGATGGTTCGCAGCCTGCCGGGGTTCGAGCGCTTGCAGGCATTCGAAAACCTCAGCCAGCGCGGGCCGGATAGAGATGAAGACATAGACAGCAATCCGTTCGATTTGCGCATCAACGACGCGCAACGCCAGCAGCTCAACGCCTGCTACCACCGTCTCTACAACCAAGATCCGCGTTTTGCACAACTGATCCAGCCCTTGTCACGGCATGCCCTGCAATTAAAGGAGCTGGAACGCGATCACCCGGACGTGCAAAAGCGCGTGGCAGTGACAGAGCTGGCGGCCCGGCGCGATGAAGAGCTGTGCGACATGATCGAGGACATGTGGCTCCGCGCCGGCGCCTGGCCGATCAAGGGTATCGAACCAAGCCGCGAGACTTTCGAAATCAACGGTGCTTCGTTCCATTGCCACGGCTACATTCCAAGCCTGGACGCCTGGGTCGTTCTGGGTTTCGACCCTCGGGAAAACCCGCAGGTCTGTCGTCCGAACGCCAAGCTGACGGTACGCGCGGAGTGGGCAGTCAAACGCACCCTGTTTCAAGCTTTCTGTCGTAAACCATTGATCTGGCTTGATAGTTACGAGTCATCAAAGCGTTTATTGGCCACGCTGGCAGGCGATGTCAGCGCCGGTCCCGGCTTCGATTACAAGGTCAAGGGCGAGCTCGCTTCCGCGCCGTTGCTCGACTGTTTTGTCGCCGCCGCAGGCTTCATCGAGAACCTGGGCCTGGATGTGCCGGACGCCGTTGGCCGTATGAGTTTCGCCAAGGACGATCCGGACCGGTTTTTCTTCGAAGCCTTGAGCCTGTTCTGGCGAGCGCTGGAAGACCATTTGCTGGATCAGAAACCGCCGGTCATGACCTACAACCGCATGTTCGCGCTGTTCAGCGAGCATTCGCCGGAGAACTTCAAACTGCTCAGCGATGAGTTACTGCGGCCGATGTCGCACCTGATGATCGATGAGTTTCAGGACGTTTCACCGCAAATCGTCTCGTGGATTCGCGCCAGCCTCTCGGAAATCCGCAGTCGCGGGCCGGCCATGCACGTCGGGCGAGGTGCACAGCGATCCTCGCTGCTTTGCGTAGGCGATGACTGGCAATCGATCTACGGCTGGCGCGGCAGTTCGCCGAGTTACTTCATGGAATTCAACAAGGAATTCCCGTCGCCGAGTACGACGAGGGTGATGCTTAGCGAAAACTATCGCAGCCATCAGCACATTATCGACGCGGCGGAGCACATCGTTCGTGCGGCACCGGCGATTCCCGGCAAGAAGGCCAAGGCCAGCGGCGAAGAGAAGCTGTTGCATCCGGTCAACGTGGCGGAGCGCGACGATCAGGCACTCGGCCAGCGCCTTGCAGAACACTATCGAAAGGGCGATTCAATCCTGATGCTCTATCGAAAAAGCAGCGATAAGTTGTTGATAGAGCAGCATATTCAGTCTGTAGTTAATGTGGATTCGAGCTTGCCATACGAGTCCCGACGCCTGAAACAACTGACCTATCACAGCGCCAAAGGTCTGCAGGCCGACGCGGTCTTCCTGCTGGGCGATTGCCAGCACCTGACCAGTTCGCCGTACAAGAATCAGGTGTATCGCATGGCCGGACTGGGCAAGGCTGGTGACAGCGAGCCTTATGACAGTGCGCAAAAGGACGAAATCCTGCGCCTTGCTTATGTCGGCATCACCCGCGCAGTCAGCCATTGCTACTGGTACGTAGAGCCGCAAGACACGCAGGCAGTCAACATGCCTCGGGCTTCGGACCGGGTCGCCAAAGGCAAACCGTTCTTCGTCGATCATCGTCCGGAAAAGAAAACGGCCTGAATCCATCACCCATAAAAAAGCCCGCACAAAGCAGGCTTTTTATTTTAAATCAGCTAGTTACGCGTAACTCTTGAGAGATTCTGGAGGAATAAAAGCCTCCAATTCGTCCTCGACGGCCTCGATTATTCGCTCCACATCCGCCGCGTTCATGACCGTGGCACAGGGAATGCCGGCGATCGCGATCAGGGTTTCGCCGCTGGCCCGATCGAACAGGCGCGCGACCAGACTGCCCGGCGCATCCATGGTCGCCTCGAAACCCATGGGATGAAAATGCCAGCGCATGAGCTGGCAGGCATTGGGAAACGTGACTTTGCTTGACCCTTTGTTCATGTGTTGCCCGCCTTCTTCATCGAGCGCTTCCGTTTGCTCATGTTAGGTGGGAAGAGCCTTCATTGGCTCAACCGGTGACTGCTTTTAAAAGTAGCATCTGAATGTGAAATTCCTGTGAGAATTTTCAGTTCATTTAGCGATTGCGAGGATTCTTTTGATGTAAGTCACGATCCACCCAATCGTCGCCAAAGTGCCATTACGGTCGGGTTATTGATGCAACGCCAGAAGTTGGGCAAGCTCGGTTCTTTTTCCAAGAGTCCCTTATGCACGCCGATGATGACGGCCCGGAACAGACGCGGGCCACGGCCGAAACGGTCATGCGCTATCACCTGTGCTGGAAACACCGGGACCTGGATGGCGTGATGGCGCTGTACCACCCGGACATCCAGTACAACGATTTTTTCCAGAACCGCGTGCTCGGCCTCGACGAGTTGCGCGAGTACGTGCGGGTCAGCATGCCGCGCGAATCCGACGAAGCGCTGGAGCATTGCGACCGCATCCGCATCGACGGCAATACCGCATTCATTCAGTACGAAGTGACATTGCGCGGCGGCAACGGGCTGGTGTCGTTTCGCTCCAGCGAAGCGATCACGGTCAAGGACGGGCAGATCTGGCGGGTCAACGAATATGCTTCGCTGGTGCGCGAGCAGGCCGATAGCCCGACGACAAGCAGCCAGCGTCCGGCGGTGAGTCGACTGGGGCTGTCGCCGCGCCAGTTGAGTTTCATGGCCGATGACTTGCAGCAGTATTTCCAGCGTCAGCAGCCTTATCTCGACCCCGAGCTCGACCTGCAGCGGGTGGCGAAGGAGTGCGGGTACAGCCGCAATCAGATTTCCTATTTGCTCAATCAGGTGCTGGGGCAAAGTTTCTACCGCTACGTCAATCAGGCGCGTCTGCAACATCTATTGCAGTCGCTGGACAACGCCACGCCGCCGTTGCGCATCGATGAACTGGCCTTCGCCGCCGGTTTCAATTCGCTGTCGGCTTTCTATAGCTGCTTTCGCCAGCACACCGGCCAGTCGCCCAAGGCCTACGCGAAGCAAATTTCTTTGCGGACACGCGCGCAAGACAATCCCTGAGTTCTGCCTCTAGGATCGACGCCATCGAAACCTGGATTGGCGGAGTCTTGCATGCCGGCGTGGCGCACTATCAGTTTGTGGATGGACCAACTCGACGAGCCGCTGATCGCGCGCCCGTCGCTTGCGCAGGATCTGGACGTCGACGTGGCGATCATCGGTGCCGGTTACACCGGGCTGTGGACGGCGTACTACCTGAAACAACAGGCGCCAAACCTGAACATCGCCATCATCGAAGCGCAAACCGCCGGGTTCGGCGCGTCCGGTCGCAACGGCGGCTGGTTGATGGGCAATCTGCTGGGCGAGGATCGCCTGCTGGCAGGGTTGTCGCCACAACAACGCCGCGCTTCATTCGACCTGTTGCACAGCATTCCCGATGAAGTGGAAATCGTCCTCGAACGCGAAGGTGTCGACTGTGATTACCGCAAAGGCGGAGTGCTGTATTGCGCCGCGCGCTATCCCGAGCAGGAAGCCAATCTTCGCGACTACCTGAAAAAGCTCCACGCTCAGGGCCTGACCGACGACGATTACCGCTGGCTAAGCCCGGAGCAACTGGCGCAGCAGCTGCGCATCGCCAAACCCTACGGCGCCATCTTCGCCCCGCATGTGGCGACCATTCACCCGGCGAAACTGGTGCGCGGCCTGGCGCGAACCGTCGAACGCCTGGGAGTGAAAATCTACGAAAACAGCCCGGTGACCCATTGGCAGGCCGGCAGCCTGCGCACCGACAAGGCCAGCGTGCGCAGCCGCTGGATCGTCCCGGCCATCGAAGGCTACTCCGTCACGCTGCCACCGCTGGGCCGTTATCAATTACCGGTGCAGAGCCTGATCGTCGCCACCGAGCCGTTGTCCGCCGCGACCTGGGATGCAATCGGCCTCAGCCGGGGGCAGGCGTTCAGCGAATTCAGTCGTCAGGTCACTTACGGCCAGCGTAGTGCCGATAACCGGCTGATTTTCGGCGCCCGTGGCGGTTATCAGTTCGCCGGCAAGTTGCGCCACAACTTCGACCTGACCCGTGATGAAGTCGACCTGCGTCGCTATCTGTTCGGCGAGCTGTTCCCGCAACTGAAAAACGTCCAGATCACCCACGCCTGGGGCGGCAACCTCGGCATGTCCCGGCATTTCAAGCCGCACATGCTCTGTGATCGGGCCAACGGCATCGCGCTGTCCGGCGGCTATGGCGGGGAGGGTGTCGGCGCTTCCAATCTGGGTGGGCGCACGCTTGCGGATCTGATTCTCGAGCGCGACACCGAGCTGACGCATCAGCCGTGGGTGCTGCCCGACGGCGGGATCCACGCGCTGCGGGCATGGGAGCCGGAACCGTGCCGCTGGCTCGGCTACAACGCGATCATCAAAAGCTTCGTCCACGAAGACCAGACCCTGGCCAACCCGGCGACTGCGCCCTGGCGGCGCAAGCTTGCCAGCCAGGTGGCCGGGTTCATGGAAGGTTTCATGCACTAATCGTTGTTTACTAGCAGACAGGTAACGCCATGAGCATCACCCAATTCAAGAACACCGCCACGTTGCAGCTGGAAGAATCCAACCCGGTGGCCGTGCCGCTCGGCACGCCGGTGGCGATTGCCTCGACCACCAGCGTCGAGCGCGACGACGGCGTCGAGACCGGCGTCTGGGAATGCACCCCCGGTCGCTGGCGCCGTCAGATCACCGCTCAGGAGTTCTGCCATTTCATTTCCGGTCGCTGCACGTTCACCCCGGACGACGGCGGCGAACCCCTGCACATACAAGGTGGCGACGCACTGATGTTGCCGGCCAACACGCTCGGGATCTGGGACATCGAAGAAACCGTGCGCAAGACCTATGTCCTGATTTTCTGACGTTTTGATCCTTTTGATTGCCTGCCAACAACAATAGCCAATACAGGAATCGATCCATGATCCGAAAGACCCTCGCACTCGCACCCTTGATGCTCGCCGTCTCCCTCGCTCAGGCGGCGGATACGGTCAAGGTTTACAACTGGTCCGACTACATAGCACCGGACACCGCCAAGAACTTCGAAAAGGCCAGCGGCATTGGCGTCACCTATGACGTCTACGACAGCAACGAAACTCTCGACGGCAAGTTGATGACCGGTAAATCCGGTTACGACGTGGTGTTTCCGTCCAACCACTTCATGGCGCGGCAAATCGAAGGCGGGGCGCTGAAGAAGCTCGACAAGAGCCAGTTGCCGAACTGGAAGAACCTCAACCCGGTATTGCTCAAGGCCTTGCAGACCAACGATCCGGGTAACGAACACGGCTTTCCATACCTGTGGGGCAGCACCGGCATCGGCTATAACATCGCCAAGGTCAAAGCCGTGCTGGGTGACAACGCGCCGGTCGATTCCTGGGATCTGATCTTCAAACCCGAATACATGGAAAAACTGCAGAAATGCGGCGTGGCGATCCTCGACAACGGCCCGGAACTGCTGCCGGCGGCGCTCAACTACCTGGGTCTGCCGCATCACAGCAAGAATCCCGAGGACTACAAGAAAGCTGAAGCGCTGCTGATGAAAGTGCGGCCTTATGTCAGCTATTTCCATTCCTCGAAGTACACCAGCGATCTGGCCAATGGCGATATTTGCGTGGCGGTCGGTTTCTCCGGCGACATCCTGCAGGCGGAAAACCGCGCCAAGGAAGCGAAGAACGGCATCGAAATCGGCTACGAGATTCCCAAGGAAGGCGCCGCCATCTGGTTCGACATGGTCGCCATGCCCGCCGACGCACCGGACGAGAAGGCCGGCTACGCGTTCATGAACTACCTGCTGCAGCCCGACGTAATGGCCGGCATCAGCAACTACGTGCACTACGCCAATGGCAACGAACAGGCCGACAGCCTGATCGACCCGGCGATCAAGAACGACACCAAGGTTTATCCGAGCCCGGAGATGATGGGCAAGCTGTTCGCACTGGAAGCGATGCCGCTGAATATCGACCGGATTCGCACGCGGGTGTGGAACAAGATTCGTACTGGCAGCTGAAGAAAACAGGCGAGGGCGGTACAGCCCTCGCCTGAGTATGTTCTGTTGGATCAACTTGATATCAAACCACTGGCATTGCACCGATAAAGTGCAGCAAAGTGAGACGTTGCTAACAAAAAACAACTTACCGATATTTAATATTTAAATAAGAAATCGTCAGACAATTAGGCAAACTCACCACACTTACAAACTTCTTTCGGCAGCACGCGCTTTGTTTACGGGAGTTTCCCGGAACAGTTCAATTTGATCTCAAAAAAACGCTAGACGTTAGATTTCAAATTGTGTCAGGTTTCTTACGCCTTCATTGGGCGAGTGA
Organism: Pseudomonas sp. B707; assembly: GCF_022496685.1. Lineage (NCBI taxonomy): Bacteria > Pseudomonadati > Pseudomonadota > Gammaproteobacteria > Pseudomonadales > Pseudomonadaceae > Pseudomonas > Pseudomonas sp. B707. The sequence goes on from NZ_WTVE01000033.1 coordinate 189,811, forward strand.
TAGGACAATCTCGCCAGAGGTTGTCGCTATCGGACAAAAACTGTTCCATTGCTAAACAAGGAAGTGTGTTTATGTCGAAAGTAAAAGCTAACGCTATTGATACCGCCGAACAGGCTTTCCAGCTGGGCGCGGCGCCGGAACCACTGGCGGCAACCAGCACGGCGTATAACCAGATCAATAGCTTCAGCCATCAGTACGATCGTGGCGGCAACCTCACGGTCAATGGCAAACCCTCTTTTTCCGTCGACCAGGCCGCAACCCAGTTGCTGCGCGACGGCGCTGCCTACCAGGACAAGGATGGCAGCGGCAAGATCGAACTCACCTACACGTTCCTGACTTCGGCATCGTCCAGCACGATGAACAAGCACGGGATCACCGGGTTCAGTCAGTTCAGTGCTCAACAGAAAGCCCAGGCCGTGCTCGCCATGCAATCCTGGGCCGATGTGGCCAACGTCACCTTCACCGAGAAAGCCTCGGGCGGTGATGGCCACATGACCTTCGGTAACTACAGCGGTGGCCAGGATGGCGCTGCAGCGTTCGCTTATCTGCCAGGCACTGGCGCCGGTTACGACGGCACGTCGTGGTACCTGATCAACAGTGGCTACACGCAAAACAAAAATCCGGATCTGAACAACTACGGTCGTCAGACCCTGACCCACGAAATCGGCCACACCCTTGGCCTGGCGCACCCGGGCGACTACAACGCCGGCAACGGCAACCCGACCTACAATGACGCGACCTACGGGCAAGACACCCGCGGCTACAGCGTCATGAGCTACTGGAGCGAAAGCAACACCAGCCAGAACTTCAGCAAGGGCGGCGTGGAAGCTTATTCCTCCGGCCCGCTGATGGATGACATCGCAGCGATCCAGAAGCTCTACGGCGCCAACCTGACCACCCGTACCGGTGACACCACCTACGGCTTCAACTCCAACGCCGGTCGCGATTTCCTCAGCGCCTCGTCGTCGGCCGACAAGCTGGTGTTCTCGGTGTGGGATGCGGGCGGCAAGGACACCTTCGACTTCTCGGGTTTCACCCAGAACCAGAAGATCAACCTCAATGAAGCCTCGTTCTCTGACGTTGGCGGCCTGGTGGGCAACGTGTCCATCGCCAAGGGCGTCACCATCGAGAACGCGATCGGCGGTTCGGGCAACGACCTGCTGATCGGCAACAGCGCGGCCAACGAGCTCAAGGGTGGTGCCGGCAACGACATCATCTGGGGCGCCGGCGGTGCGGACAAGCTGTGGGGCGGCGCAGGTTCGGACACCTTTGTGTTCGCGGCCAGCTCTGATTCCAAGCCGGGTGCGATCGATCAGATCCTCGATTTCGTCAGCGGTCTCGACAAAATCGACCTGACCGGTATCACCAAGGGCGCAGGCCTGCACTTCGTCAGCGCCTTCACCGGCGCGGCGGGTGATGCGGTTCTGACGTCCTCGGGCGGCAACAGCCTGTTGTCGGTGGACTTCTCCGGGCACGGCGTGGCTGATTTCCAGGTCAGCACCGTTGGCCAGGCGGCCACCAGCGATATCGTGGCGTGATGTAACACGGGAAAGCGGTGCGTTATGCGCCGCTTTCTTCGCTTGCTTCGTCTCGCTACGTGCGCAAGGCTACACGCCGGAGTGAAATTTCCTATGATTCGAAACCCTTTTTCCCGCATGGCAGTCACCTGTTTCATGCCGATGCTGATGATTTCTGGAGAAACAACCATGGCAAGCAGCCTCAGACTCGAAGATCCATCGGTATTCGCCGGGCACTGGCAGGCGACGCTGACCGCCGCCCATGACGCTCCCGAAGCACAGGCACTGCAAGACAAACCTTCCAACACCTGCCAGATCGACCTTGAGCCGAACCAGACACTGGGCCACGGCGCCGACTGTCTGAGCGCCTGGCTACAGGAAAACGCCATCGGCTGGTTTCCCGATCCGGACGGTCTTTCGATCACTGGCAAGGAAGGCTCCAGAATTCTTTTTTTCGGCCGACAACATGACGGACTTTATTCCAGTACTTTGAAGTCGGGTCTGATCGTGACGCTCAAGCGTGTCGAGCAATAACGCAGCGAATATAAAGAAGTACCCGACAGTTATAAGTATTCGAAAAAGTTGTTATGAAAATGTAAGCGGGTACTTGCAAGTCATCTCTCGCAGGTAAGCGAAATAACAATTGAGCGCTCGTCACTTTTGGGCGGGTTCAATCATTTCAGGAAGAATCAATGAAGATGGCGAAGGCCCCAGCCACTGCTCCCTTATTCAAGGCCTTGGGTGACTATAAAAGCATTCTGATCAGCGTCGGATGTTTTACCGCATTGATAAACGTGCTGATGCTGGTGCCCTCCATATATATGCTCCAGGTCTATGACCGGGTGCTGTCTTCGCAGAACGAAACCACCCTGGCGATGCTGTCGCTGATGGTCGTCGGTTTCTTCGCCTTCATCGGTCTGCTGGAAGTGGTGCGCAGTTTTATCGTGATCCGCATCGGCAGCCAGTTGGAGCGCCGATTCAACCTGCGGGTCTATCAGGCGGCCTTCGAGCGCAACCTGTTCAAGGGCGAGGGTAACGCCGGGCAGTCCCTGGGCGACCTGACCCACATTCGCCAGTTCGTCACCGGGCCTGCGCTGTTCGCATTCTTTGATGCGCCGTGGTTCCCGGTCTACCTGTTCGTGATTTACCTGTTCAACGTCTGGCTCGGCGTGCTGGCCACGGCGGGTGCGCTACTGCTGATCGCGCTGGCGTGCCTGAACGAATACATGACCAAAAAGCCGCTGGGCGAAGCTGCCGGCTACTCGCAGAAATCCAGCCAGTTGGCCACCAGCCACCTGCACAACGCCGAAACCATTCAAGCCATGGGCATGCTCGGTGCCTTGCGCAAGCGTTGGTTCCAGGTGCATTCGCGCTTTCTTGGCCTGCAGAATCAGGCCAGCGACACTGGCGCAGTCATCAGCTCGCTGAGCAAAACCTTGCGTCTGTGCCTGCAATCGCTGGTGCTGGGCCTTGGCGCACTGTTGGTGATCAAGGGTGATATGACCGCCGGGATGATGATCGCCGGCTCGATCCTGATGGGTCGGGTACTGAGCCCGATCGACCAGTTGATCGCCGTGTGGAAGCAGTGGAGCGGGGCGAAGCTGGCTTACCGTCGCCTCGATGCGTTGCTGCAGGCCTTCCCGCCGAGCGATGACGCCATGGCGCTGCCGGCGCCGAAAGGCCAGATCACCTTCGAACAAGTCAGCGCCGGTCCTCCCGGCCAGCGCGCCGCAACTCTGCATATGGTCAATTTCAACCTGGGGGCCGGTGAAGTGTTGGGCGTGCTCGGTGCCTCCGGCTCCGGCAAGTCGACCCTGGCGCGTGTGCTGGTCGGCGTATGGCCGGCGCTTGGCGGCACGGTGCGTCTGGACGGCGCCGACATCCACCGCTGGAACCGCGATCAGCTCGGCCCGTACATCGGCTACCTGCCACAGGACATCGAGCTGTTCAGCGGCAGCATCGCCGAGAACATCGCCCGCTTCAGTGAAGCCGATCCGCAAAAGGTTGTGGCCGCCGCGCAACAGGCCGGCGTGCACGAACTGATCCTGCGCATGCCGCAAGGCTACGACACCCAACTGGGCGAGGATGGCAGCGGTCTGTCCGGCGGCCAGAAACAGCGCGTGGCCCTGGCCCGTGCACTGTACGGCAACCCGAGCCTGGTGGTGCTGGACGAGCCGAATTCCAACCTCGACACCGTCGGCGAAGCCGCGTTGTCCAGCGCGATCGTGCAGCTCAAGGCCCAGGGCACCACCGTAGTGCTGGTGACGCACCGTTCTTCGGTGCTGGCCCAGGCCGACAAGCTGCTGGTGCTCAACGACGGTCGCCTGCAAGCCTTCGGCCCGAGCCACGATGTGCTCAAGGCGCTGTCCGCAAACCAGCCCGGCAATCAGCCCGGCAACCCATCACAACACAATGAAAAACCTGCGCAAGCACCGGCCGGGCTCAGCATGAGCCGACAGTATCAGCCGACGACAAGGAATTCGGGTGTATGAGCAGCGCGAGCATGAACACGCAAAACGAAGCGACGATGGAACACGCGTACATCACCGAACGCCCGGAGCGCGATGCAAAATTCTTCGCCCGCATGGGCTGGATTCTGGCGCTGGTCGGTGCCGGCAGTTTCTTCACCTGGGCGGCATTGGCGCCGCTGGATCAAGGCATTCCGGTGCAAGGCACCGTGGTGGTGTCGGGCAAGCGCAAGGCCGTACAGTCGATGAGCAGCGGTGTGGTCAGCCGGATTCTGGTGCGCGAGGGCGAAATTGTTAAGCAGGGCCAGCCGCTGTTCCGCCTCGACCAGACCCAGGTCGCCGCCGACGTGCAGTCGTTGCAGGCGCAATACCGCATGGCCTGGGCCAGCCTGGCGCGCTGGCAGGCCGAGCGTGACAACCTCAAGCAAGTGACGTTTCCGGCCGAGCTGAGCGATAACGCCGATCCGCGCCTGGCACTGGTGCTGGAAGGCCAGCGGCAATTGTTCAGCAGCCGCCGCGAAGCGTTCTCCCGCGAGCAAGCCGCCCTGCGCGCCAGCATCGAAGGCGCCACCGCGCAACTGGCCGGCATGCGCCGCGCCCGTACTGACCTCAACGCGCAGGCTGACTCGCTGCAACAACAGTTGAGCAACCTGCAACCGCTGGCTGACAACGGCTACATCCCGCGCAACCGCTTGATGGAATACCAGCGCCAGTTGTCGCAGGTCCAGCAACAACTGGCCGAAAACACCGGCGAAAGTGGCCGGGTCGAGCAGGGCATTCTTGAGTCCCGCCTGAAGCTGCAACAGCACGGTGAGGAATACCAGAAGGAAGTCCGCACCCAACTGGCCGACGCGCAACTGAAAAGCGTCACGCTGTCGGAGCAACTGACTTCCGCCGGTTTCGACCTGCAACACAGCGAAATCCTCGCCACCGCCGACGGCGTGGCAGTCAACCTCAGCGTACACACCGAAGGCGCCGTGGTGCGTCAGGGCGAAACCCTGCTGGAAATCGTCCCGCAAGGCACGCGCCTGGAGGTCGAAGGTCACCTGCCGATCAACCTGATCGACAAGGTCGGCACGCACCTGCCGGTCGACATCCTGTTCACCGCGTTCAATCAGAGCAAGACGCCACGGGTCCCCGGCGAAGTCAGCCTGATTTCCGCTGACCAGATGGTCGACGAGAAAACCGGTGTGCCGTACTACGTGTTGCGCAGCAGCGTCAGCGATCAGGCCATGGAAAAACTCAACGGTCTGGTGATCAAGCCCGGCATGCCGGCGGAAATGTTCGTGCGCACTGGCGAACGTTCACTCCTCAACTACCTGTTCAAGCCGCTGCTCGACCGCGCCGGTTCCGCGTTGACCGAAGAATAAGGATGTTCGGCTGTATGAATAAGCTTTCCATGCTGGCGGCAGCGTTCGCGCTGCTCGCGGGCAACAGTGCAATGGCGGCCATGGGGCCGTTCGAGATCTACGAACAGGCGTTGCGCAATGACCCGGTGTTCCTCGGCGCGATCAAGGAACGCGACGCAGGCCTTGAAAACCGCGCCATCGGCCGCGCCGGCCTGTTGCCGAAACTGGGTTACAACTACAACAAGGGCCGCAACTCGTCGAAAGCCACGTCCCTCGACGAACGCGCGCGCAATCGCACCGATGACCGCAACTACAGCAGCTACGGCTCGAGCCTGACCCTGCAACAACCGTTGCTCGACTACGAAGCCTACGCGGCGTATCGCAAAGGTGTGGCCCAGTCGCTGTTTGCCGACGAAAACTTTCGCGGCAAGAGCCAGGAACTGCTGGTTCGCGTACTGGACAACTACACCAAGGCTTTGTTTGCCCAAGATCAGATCGACATCGCGCAGGCCAAGAAGAAGGCGTACGAGCAGCAGTTCCAGCAGAACGAGCACATGTTCAAGCAGGGCGAGGGCACTCGCACCGACATCCTCGAAGCCGAGTCGCGTTATGAACTGGCGACCGCCGAGGAAATCGAGGCCCGCGACGAGCAGGACGCCGCGCTACGGGAGTTGGGCGCATTGGTAGGCGTGCCGGCGATGGACATCAGTGATCTGGCACCGCTGGATCAGAATTTCCAGACATTCGCCTTGATGCCGGCCAACTACGACACCTGGCACGAACTGGCAGTCAGCAACAACCCGAACCTCGCGTCGCAGCGTCAGGCGGTGGAAGTGGCGCGGTACGAAGTCGAGCGCAACCGCGCCGGGCACCTGCCGAAAGTCAGCGCGTACGCCACGATGCGCCAAAACGAATCGGAAAGCGGCAACACCTACAACCAGCGTTACGAAACCAACACCATCGGTTTTGAAGTCAGCGTGCCGCTGTATGCCGGCGGCGGCGTGTCGGCCTCGACCCGCCAGGCCAGCCGCACCATGGAACAGGCCGAATACGAACTGGACGGCAAGACCCGTGAGACGCTGATCGAATTGCGTCGCCAGTTCAGTGCGTGCCTGTCCGGGGTCAACAAGCTGCGCGCCTATCAAAAGGCCCTGGCCTCGGCCGAAGCGCTGGTCGTGTCGACCAAGCAAAGCATTCTCGGTGGCGAGCGAACCAACCTCGACGCACTGAACGCCGAACAACAACTATTTACCACCCGCCGCGACCTGGCCCAGGCACGCTATGACTACCTTATGGCCTGGACCAAATTGCATTACTACGCGGGCACCTTGAGCGAACAGGATCTGGCGCGGGTGGATGAGGCGTTTGGGGTGGCTCGACGTTGATGTGCATGGCTTCAGAGCGGCCCTCACCCTAACCCTCTCCCGGAGGGAGAGGGGACTGATCGGGGGATATTTTGGACGTACACCGACCTGATCGGGCGTCACCGAATCCAGCATCGACCCGGTTTTTCAGGTCGATGTATGACGCAAGACACCTCGATCAGCTCCCTCTCCTTGGGGAGAGGGCTGGGGTGAGGGGAATGGGCAACACCGCAGAATCAACCTGCATAAAACAATAAAAGTGAGTGGTGAACATGGACGTACGCATCAAGCCGGTTTCGGTCGGCACCCTGCTGCTTGTGATTTCTTCGACCCAGGCTCAGGCGCAGTACCTGGAATCCGGACAACCCGGCGATCCGGCCAGTTGGCGCAGCGCCGAGTTCCTGCGTGACTGGGGCCTGGACCGGATGCAGGCCGATCAGGCCTACGCCACCGGCATCACTGGCAAGGGCGTGAAAATCGGCGCGCTGGACTCCGGTTTCGACGCCGCCCATCCCGAGTTCGCCCGTGACCGCTATCACCCGGTACTGGCCAGCGGCAGCTATATCGACGGCTCGCTGTTCAATGTCAACGGCACCCTCAACCCGAACAACGACTCCCACGGCACCCACGTGGTCGGCACCATGGGCGCATCCCGCGATGGCACCGGCATGCATGGCGTGGCGTACAACGCGCAGATCTACGTCGGCAACACCAACAAGAACGACAGTTTCCTGTTCGGCCCCAATCCTGATCCGCGCTACTTCAAAGCGGTGTACGACGCTCTGGCCGATGCCGGTGTGCGGGCGATCAACAACAGCTGGGGCAGCCAGCCACCGGATGTCAGCTACCGAACCCTCGCGGACTTGCACGCCGCTTACGCCCAGCACTGGAACAAAGGCACCTGGCTGGATGCGGCAGTGGATGTTTCCCGTCGAGGCGTGATCAACGTGTTCAGCGCTGGCAATAGCGGCTACCCGAATGCCAGCGTGCGCTCGGCGCTGCCGTACTTCCAGCCGGATCTGGAAGGCCACTGGCTGGCGGTTTCCGGGCTCGATCAAAGCAATCAGCAGAAGTACAACCAGTGCGGCATCGCCAAATACTGGTGCATCACCACGCCGGGGGCGAAGATCGACAGCACCATTCCCGACGGCGGTTATGCGATCAAGTCCGGCACGTCGATGGCCGCGCCGCACGCCACCGGCGCACTGGCGCTGGTGATGGAGCGCTATCCGTACATGAATAACCAGCAGGCTCTCGAAGTGCTGCTGACCACCGCTACCCAGCTCGACGGTTCAGTGACCGACGCGCCCACCGAGCGAGTCGGCTGGGGCGTAGCCAACCTGTACCGGGCGATGCGCGGTCCGGGGCAATTGCTCGGAGCGTTCGACGCCAACCTGGCAGCCGGGCAGAGCGATGTCTGGAGCAATGACATCAGCGACAAGGCGCTGATCCAGCGCCAGGGCGAAGACCTCGCCGAACACAGCGCCTGGCAGCAAACCCTGCAAAACAAAGGCTGGCAGAACGGCGTGCCGGCCGGCGCCAGTCAACAGGATCAGACCGATTACGCCGTGGGCATGGCTCGCGATGCAGCGGCTGCCAGTCGGGTGTATCAGGGCAGTCTGATCAAGTCCGGCGACGGGCGACTGGTTCTGACCGGTAACAACAGCTATCGCGGGCCGACCACGGTCAATGGCGGTCTGCTGACGGTGAACGGTTCGCTGACTTCGGCCGTAACCGTCAACGACGGCGGCACCCTCGGTGGCTCCGGGCGGATCGGCGCGTTGACCGCCAATAGCGGCGGCCGCGTGGCTCCGGGCAATTCCATCGGCACGTTGAACGTGGCGGGTGACGTGACCTTCGCGCCAGGCTCGACCTACGCGGTGGAACTGTCTCCCACCAGCAGCGACCGCATCGTCGCCGGCGGCACTGCATCCATCAACGGCGCTACTGTAAGCCTGTCGCTGGAAAACAGCCCGACGCTGCTCAGCACCACCGAGGCCAGAAGCCTGCTCGGCCGGCAGTACGAGATTCTGCAAGCGGCAGGTGGCATTCAGGGGCGGTTCGGTGCGGTGCTGCCGGATTATCTGTTCATCGGTGGCAGCCTGGCCTACAGCGACAGCGGCATCGGCTTGAATGTCGAGCGCAACGCAACATCGTTCGCCAGCGTCGGCCAGACACCGAATCAACGTGCTGTGGCTGCCGCCGTGGAAGGCATGGGCGCGGGCAGTTCGGTTTACGAAAGCCTGCTGTTGTCGGCCACCGCCGGTGACGCGCAACAAGCCTTTCAACAGTTGAGTGGCGAAATCTATCCGGCCCTCGGGTCGGTGCTGATCAACGACAGCCGGCAACTGCGCGACGCCATTGGCGAACGCCTACATAACTCGAATGCCGCGCAAAACAACGGCTGGATCAAGGCCCTCGGCGCCTGGGGCACAACCGATTCGCAGCACGACACCGCTGGATACAGCACGTCGATTGGCGGCCTGCTGGCCGGTGTCGACGGAGCGCTGGACGAGCAGACCCGCATCGGTCTGGTCACCGGTTACAGCGACAGCTCGCTGAGCATGGGCTCGGGCACGCATTCTTCGGCCAAGGTCGACAGCTATCACCTCGGCGCCTACGCCGGTCACGACATCGGCGCCTGGCGCCTGAGCACCGGCGCGGCCTACAGCTGGCATCGCGCCGATGTGAAACGCGACTTGCAGTACGGCAACGTCAGCGCCAGGCAAAAAGCCAAGGTCGATGCCGCCACCACTCAGGTATTCGGAGAAGCGGCTTATCGACTGAACCTGCAACCGCTGGCCCTGGAGCCGTTCGCCAACCTGGCCTACGTGCACCTCGACACCGACGGCTTCACCGAGAAGGGCGACGCCGCCGCGCTGAAAAGCGGCGGCGACCAGCGCGACGCGGTGTTGAGCACCCTCGGCGTGCGGGCGATCAAGACCTTCGACCTGCCGTCCGCGCAGAAGCTGCAAGTGAGCGGACACCTGGGCTGGCAGCACAGCCTGACCGACATCGACTCCGAACAGCATTTGCGTTTTGCCAGCGGCAGCGCGCCGTACACGGTCGAAAGCTCGCCACTGGTGCGCGACGCTGCGCTGATCGGCGTGCAGGCCAGCCTGGCGCTGACCCGCGACGTGCGGATCAACCTCGATTACACCGGACAACTGGCCAGCCGCGAGAAGCAGCATGGCGTGGGCCTGAGCCTGAACTGGCAGTTCTAGACACACGGATGATCGTTCCCACGCTCTGCGTGGGAATGCCTCTAGGGACGCTCCGCGTCCAGTGACGCGGAGCGTCACGGGCTGCGTTCCCACGCGGGAGCGTGGGAACGATCACGGGGCTGAACACACGGATTTTTCGCAACATCACTAAGGAAGGTCGCTGGATGAAAAACAACAACACCCCCGCGCAATCGGGTGGATGCTTTCGCCTGAAAACTCTCAACGTCGCCTTGCTCTGCGCGCTGGCCACCTGGGGTAGCGCACACGCGGCGCCCTACGTGGAAAGCGGCCGGGCAGGGGATCCGGGCAGTTGGCGCAGTGCCGAGTTCAAGGCCGACTGGGGCCTGGGCGCCATCGGCGCGGATTACGCCTACGCCGCCGGTTACACCGGTAAAGGCGTGAAACTGGGAATTTTCGACCAACCGGTCTACGCCGCGCACTCGGAGTTTTCCGGCAGCAACAAGGTCATCACCCTGGTGACCTCGGGGATCCGCGAATACACCGACCCGTACATCCCGGTCAAAGCGGGGGACGCGTTCCGCTATGACGGTTCGCCCTCGGTCGGTTCCGACGGCAAACTCGGCGCCCACGGCACCCACGTTGGCGGTATCGCTGCCGGCAGCCGTGACGGCGGGCCGATGCACGGCGTGGCGTTCGGCGCGCAGATCATCAGCGCCGACAACGGCGACCCGGGCCCGGAAGACGGCATCGTGCGCGGCAACGACGGCGCGGTGTACAAGGCCGGCTGGGATGCGCTGATCGCCAGCGGCGCGCGGATCATCAACAACAGCTGGGGCATCGGCATCACCGACCGTTTCGACCTCGGCGGCCGTGACCCGGCGTACCCGCACTTCACCGTCAACGACGCGCAACTGCAGTTCAACGAGATCCGCACACTGCTGGGCACCAAACCCGGCGGCGCCTACGACGGTGCAATCGCCGCCGCACGCAGCGGGATCGTGACGATCTTCGCGGCGGGCAACGACTACAACCTGAACAACCCGGACGCCATCGCCGGCCTCGGTTACTTCGTGCCGGACATCGCGCCGAACTGGATCACCGTCGCCGCATTGCAAAGGAACCCGGATCAGGCCAGCGCCAATCCGTACATCATGAGTACGTTCTCTTCGCGCTGCGGCTACACCGCCAGTTTCTGCGTCTCGGCACCGGGCACGCAGATCTACAGCTCGATCATCGAAGGCACCAACGCCGACAACCTGACCACCGGCTACAAGAACTACAACGGCACCTCGATGGCCGCGCCCCACGTGGCCGGCTCCATGGCGGTGCTGATGGAGCGCTTCCCGTACATGTCCGGCGATCAGGTCGCCAGCGTGTTGCGCACCACGGCCACCGACCTCGGCGCACCGGGCATCGACGCCCTGTATGGCTGGGGCATGATCAACCTGCGCAAGGGCATCGACGGCCCGGCGATGTTCGTCACCGAGCAGGACATCCCCGAAGAATTCCGCATCCAGGGCGCCTACGGTTCCGGCCAGTTCGTGGCCGATCTGCCGGGCATCGGCGCAATCATCGATGCGGGCAAACCCACCGAACGCGTATGCAACGACATCACCTGCGGGCTCGACACCTGGCGCAACAACATCTCCGGCCATGGTGGTCTGACCAAACAAGGCATCGGCACTCTGGTGCTGACCGGCAACAACACCTACAGCGGCCCGACCCTGGTCAATCAGGGCCGACTGGCAATCAATGGCTCGCTGCAATCGGCGGTGACGGTCAATGACGGCGGCATCCTCGGTGGTAACGGCCGGATCGCCGCGCTGACCGCCAACAGCGGCGGCACCGTGGCGCCGGGCAATTCCATCGGCACCTTGAACGTGGCGGGTGACGTGACCTTCGCACCGGGTTCGACCTATGCGGTGGAAGTGTCGCCGACCAGCAGCGACCGGATCGTCGCCGGTGGCACCGCCATAATTGAGGGCGCCACCGTCAGTCTGTCCCTGGAAAACAGCCCGACGCTGTTGACCACCGAAGACGTGAAATCGCTGCTCGGCAGTCAGTTCAACATCCTGCAGGCAACAGGCGGGATTCAGGGGCGCTTTGGTCAGGTGCTGCCTAACTATGCGTTCCTCGGCGGCACCCTCGATTACTCATCAGGTGGCGTGCAACTGGAGGTTGGACGTAACGGCGCCTCGTTCGCCAGTGTCGGCCTGACCCCGAACCAGCGCGCGGTCGGCGCTGCTGCCGAACGCCTCGGCGCCGGCAATGCGTTGTTCGAAACCCTGTTGCTGTCGCCGTCGGCGGCCGCTGCGCAGGAGGCCTTCCAGCAATTGTCCGGCGAGATTCATCCGGCGATCGGCACGCTGCTGATCAACGACAGCCGCTACCTGCGCGATGCCGTGGGCGAACGTCTGCGTGAGCGCGATCTGTTCGATGCCGGCGCGCCGACCGATGACCGCAGCAACGCCTGGCTCAAAGTGCTGGGCGCCTGGGGCAAGAGCGATGGCGGGTCGAAATACGCCGATTCCACCAGCTCCATCGGTGGCCTGCTGGCCGGTGTCGACGGCTTGATCGCTGAAGATACCCGTCTGGGTTTCGTTACTGGTTATAGCGACAGCTCGTTGAGCATGGGCGAGGGTACACATTCGTCCGCCTCGGTCGATAGCTATCATCTGGGCGCGTACCTGGGGCATCAGATCGATGCACTGCGTCTGACCGCCGGTGCGGCTTACAGCTGGCATCGCATCGACGTCAAACGTGACCTGCAGTTCGGTGGCGTCAGCGGCAAACAGAAGACCAAGCGCGATGCGACCACCGCGCAACTGTTCACAGAAGCAGCCTACGACCTGGGCCTGCAACCGATGAACCTGGAGCCGTTCGCCAATCTGGCCTACGTGCACCTCAACAGCGACAGCTTCACCGAGAAGGGTGATGCCGCCGCACTGAAGGGTGGTGAAGACAACCGCGATGTGGTGTTGTCGACCCTCGGTGTGCGGGCCAAGCGCACGTTTGTCCTGTCGGAGAAACACCAGCTGGAACTGGGCGCAAGCCTGGGCTGGCAGCACAATCTGAGCAGCGTGGATTCCGACAGTCACTTGGCCTTCGTCAATGGCAACAGTGCGTTCACCGTGCAAAGTGTGTCGATGGATCGAGATGCAGCGGTAGTCGGCGTGCGCGCCGGGCTGGCGCTCAATCGCGATGTCCGGGTCAACCTGGACTACAACGGGCTGATCGGCTCCAACGAAAAGGACCACGGTGTGGGCCTGACGCTGGACTGGCAGTTCTAAGGGGTAGCGGCAGTTCTTTCGAGAACTGCCGTTTTTGAAAGGAAGAGAGAGCACAACATGGGATTGTTCGATTACAAAAACGCCGACGGCAAAGCGCTGTACAGCGACGCCATCGCCCTGACGCTGTATGCCTACACGCCGACCGGGCAGGCCTTGCCCGGCACTGGCTGGAAGCCGATCGGCGCCACGGCGCTGGGCTATCAGGGCAAAGTCGGGGCGCAGGGTACGTTCTTCGGTGAGAAGGATGGTTTCACCAGCGCCGAAGCCGAAGTGCTCGGCAAGTACGACGCCGCGGGCAAGCTGATCGGCATCGGCGTGGCCTTCCGGGGCACCGGCGGGCTGGGTTACAGCGACACCTTCGGCGACATGAAAAACAACCTGCTGGCTGCCATTGGCCCGTCGGACTACGCCACTCAGTACGCGAAAAACGCCTTCGACAACCTGCTCAAATCGGTGGCCGCGTTCGCTGTCGCCCACGGCATTGCGGCCAAGGACGTACTTGTCAGCGGCCACAGCCTCGGCGGTCTCGGGGTCAACAGCGTGGCGGAGTTGAGCGCGAGCAATTGGGGCGGATTCTTCAAGGACGCCAACTACATTTCGTTCGCCTCGCCGACCCAGAGCAGCACCGGCACCAACGTGCTGAACATCGGTTACGAGAACGACCCGGTGTTCCGCGTGCTCGACGGCACCACGTTCAGTACCGCGTCGATGGGCAAGCACGACAAGCCGCACGATTCGACCACCGACAACATCGTCAACTTCAACGACAACTACGCATCCACCGCGCAGAACCTGGTGCCGTTCAGCATCGCCAATCCGCTGAACTGGTCGGCCCACAGCTCGCTGGGGTATGCCGACGGCCTGAATCGGGTGATCGCGTCGAAGTTCTACGGCCTGACGCACAAGGACTCGACGATCATCGTCTCCAACCTTGAGCAAGCATCGCGGGGCAAGACCTGGGTCGAGGATCTGGGCCGCAGCGGCGAGCCGCACACCGGCAGCACCTTCATCATCGGCACCGACAGCGGTGACTGACTCAAGGGCGGGGCGGGCAACGACTTCCTCGAAGGCCTGGGCGGCGATGACCGTTTCCGTGACGACGGCGGCTTCAACATCCTGCTTGGTGGCCAGGGCCACAACACTTTCGAACTGCAAAAACCGTTGCAGAACTTCAGCTTCGCCAACGACGGCGACGGCACCCTGTACGTGCGTGACGCCTACGGCGGCATCAGCATGACCCGTGACATCGGCGCGCTGGTAAGCAAAGAGTCGGGTTCGTGGTGGGGCAGCAAGGAAATCACCTGGACCGTCACCGCCAAAGGCCTGGCCAACGGTGCCGAACTGACCCAGTACAACCATTCGCTCAGCGGCGGCGCCATGGGCGACACCCTCAAGGCCACCGCCGACGGCGACTGGCTGTTCGGCCTGGGCGGCAACGATCACCTGCAAAGCGACAAGGCCCACGTGACCTTCGTCGGCGGCGCCGGCAACGACGTGATGAGCGCGGTGGGTGGCAACAACACCTTCCTGTTCAGCGGCGCCTTCGGCTTCGACGCGATCAATGGCTACCAGGGCAGCGACAAACTGGTGTTCATGGGCGTCGAAGGCGCGGGGCAGGGCTACGACTACAAGCAACACGCGTCGCAGTCCGGAAGCGATACCGTGCTGAAGATTGGCGACTTTGCCGTGACGCTGGTCGGGGTCGGTGTGGCTAACCTGTCGGATTCGAGTTTCGTCTTCGCCTGACAAACGAACGTTGTACTGAAATGCTCCGGGGCGCCTCGGGAGGGGCGTTCTGGTTGTGAGCTATCTCTGAACAATTCCAACAAAAAGAGAGGCAACAGCAATGGGTGTGTATGACTACAAGAACTTCGGTACGGCGGAATCCAAGGCGCTGTTCAGCGACGCCATGGCCATTACGCTGTATTCCTACCACAACCTCGATAACGGCTTTGCCGTCGGTTATCAGCACAACGGCTTCGGCCTCGGCTTGCCGGCCACGCTGGTGACCGCGCTGATCGGCGGCACGGATTCCCAAGGCGTGATCCCCGGCATTCCGTGGAACCCCGATTCGGAAAAAGCCGCACTCGACGCGGTGAAAAAAGCCGGCTGGACCCCGATCACCGCCTCGCAACTGGGTTACGAAGGCAAGACCGATGCGCGCGGCACCTTCTTCGGCGAAAAAGCCGGCTACACCAGCGCTCAGGTGGAAATCCTCGGCAAATACGACGCTCAGGGCCATCTGACGGAAATCGGCATCGCCTTTCGCGGCACCAGCGGCCCACGGGAAATCCTCATCGGCGATTCCATCGGTGACGTGATCAACGACTTGCTCGCTGCATTCGGGCCAAAGGATTACGCCAAGAACTACGTCGGCGAAGCCTTCGGCAACCTGATGAACGATGTGGTGGCGTTCGCCAAGGCCAACGGCCTGACCGGCAAAGACGTGCTGGTCAGCGGCCACAGCCTCGGCGGGCTGGCGGTCAACAGCATGGCGGACCTGAGCACCAGCAAATGGGGCGGGTTCTTCAAGGACTCCAACTACATCGCCTACGCCTCGCCGACCCAGAGCAGCAACGACAAGGTGCTCAACGTCGGCTACGAAAACGATCCGGTGTTCCGCGCGCTCGACGGCTCGACCTTCACCGGCGCCTCGCTCGGCGTGCACGACGCGCCCAAGGAGTCGGCGACCGACAACATCGTCAGCTTCAACGACCACTACGCTTCGGCGGCGTGGAACGTGCTGCCGTTCTCGATCGTCAACATTCCGACCTGGATCTCGCACCTGCCGACCGCCTACGGCGATGGCATGAACCGGGTGATCGAATCGAAGTTCTACGACCTGACCAGCAAGGACTCGACGATCATCGTCGCCAACCTGTCGGATCCGGCGCGGGCCAACACCTGGGTGCAGGACCTGAACCGCAACGCCGAAACCCACAAGGGCAGCACCTTCATCATCGGCAGCGACGCCAACGACCTGATCCAGGGCGGCAGCGGCAACGATTATCTGGAAGGCCGCGCCGGCAACGACACGTTCCGCGACGGCGGGGGCTACAACATCCTGCTCGGCGGCTCGGGCAACAACACCCTGGAGTTGCAGAAGTCGGTCAATACCTTCGACTTCGCCAACGACGGCGCCGGCAACCTGTACATCCGCGATGCCAACGGCGGTATCAGCATCACCCGCGACATCGGCAGCATCGTCACCAAGGAGCCGGGTTTCCTCTGGGGCCTGTTCAAGGACGACGTCACCCACACCGTCACTGCGACCGGTCTGAAGGTCGGCAACAACGTCACCCAGTACGAATCAAGCGTGAAGGGCACCGGCGACGCCGACACCCTCAAGGCCAAGGCCAGTGGTGACTGGTTGTTCGGCCTGGACGGCAACGATCATCTGATCGGCGGGGCGGGCAACGACGTGTTCGTCGGCGGCGCCGGCAATGATCTGATGGAGTCGGGTGGCGGGGCGGATACCTTCCTGTTCAGCGGCGCGTTCGGCCAGGATCGCGTGGTGGGTTACACCGCCAACGACAAACTGCTGTTCCTCGGCGTGCAGGGCGTGTTGCCGGGCGACGACTTCCGCGCCCATGCCACGGCGGTGGGGCAGGATACGGTGCTGAAGTTCGGCGCGGATTCGGTCACGCTGGTCGGGGTTGCGTTGAACAGTCTGAGTGGCGACGGGATCGTGATTGCCTGACGTTAGTGGCGCCCGCAAGGGCGCCTTCGCGAGCACGTCGAACATCGCTCCCACTCTTGACCGAGTACCGGCCTTTTGTGGGAGCGAGCCTGCTCGCGATTGAACGATAACGCGGTATTGAAAGTGACTCACCAGCCACTCCCTGACTCCAATCCCTGCACCAACAGGAAATGCGGCCTAAAGCCATGACGGCAACGTTCGTCATGTAAGGGTCGCCAACGAGTACAGGAGATTCACACGTGAAAGGTTTCAAGAGGTTTATCGGTATCGCGGGACTGGCGCTGCTGTCGGCCAATGCCTGGGCCGATCTGCCTCACAGCTCGATTCTGAGCCGCTATGGCGTCACCACCGATCAACTGCCAAAACCTGCCGACAGTGATGACGTCAAACCCGTCGAAGAGAAAAGCCGCTTTCATATCCAGCCCGAACAACCGTTCGTGACCGTTCGCATCGGCGAAGACCATGAGCCGGAAATGACCGGCAACCTGAGCATCGACCGCATGGCGCAGCAGGAACGTCAGCGCTGCCAGCGCTTGCAGGAAGAAATGGTCCGGCGCGGCGAGCGCGCGTTGAACTGCGACGGTTCCCTCCCGGGCATGGCATTACCCCGCTGATCAATGCAAAAAAGGCTGCGCTCCACCAGGAACGCAGCCTTTTTTTGATGGGGGAACCGTCAGTCTTCCTTGCGCACCGTGGCCACTTCGTCGGCACGCACGCGGATCTTGGCGCCGGAAATATCCTTGAACTCGTAGAAACCGTCCTCGTTTTTGGTATCGGGCATGTCCTCGGTCAGGTACTGGGTGCCGTTCTGCAGGGTGACCACCGTCGGGGTCGAGCAACCGGCCAGCGTCAGCAGGGCCGCAACAGCCAACGGGATCCCGAGAGTCTTGATTTTCATAAGCAGCATTCCTGTTCATTTCGACCATTGTCGGCCTCTAACGCGGTTGGTGCCATTACGCCGGAGAAAGTTCGATGGCCACCTGAAAAAATTCCGCAATGAAGGTGCCACTGATCTTTTTCCGTTTGCGCCCGCCGGGGCAGGCTGGTATCTGTACGCATAACCAGTACTCGCTTGCCATGGCCCCGAAATCACCGTGACTGCCAATTCCCTCGAAGATCCGTTCTATTACCTCAACAACTTCCGCCAGGTGCTTGATTGGCTTGAGCTTCGTTACGCCGATGTCATGAGCGAAGCGGAGCACGGCTTCATCCGCGACTTCAAGGCACTGCCGCGCGGATCCCAGGGGTTGCTGGTGCGGATGGTGATGCGCAAGGGCGTGCATTTTCGCGCCGGCAAGCTGAATTATCCGGAAATCGGCGACATCGCCGAGGCGGCGCAACCACTGCTGGAGCAGGGCTGGCTCGATGAACAGGCGCCGCTGTCGATGGCGGATCTGTTCGAGGTGCTGCTCAAGGCCGAGATCCTGCAAGCCTTTGGCCCGGCCATCGATCAGCCCCGGGGCAAGAAAGTCGACTGGCTGCCGCTGCTGCACGAACAATTCCCCGAGCCCCGCATTTTCCGGCAATGGTGCCCAACGCTGGCGGATCGGCTGTTCAGCCTGACGCTGATGGACCTGTGCGACCGTTTTCGCCTGATGTTCTTCGGCAACCTCTATCAGGACTGGTCGGAGTTCGTGCTCGCCGACCTCGGCATCTTCACCTACGAAAAAGTT
This sequence comes from Pseudomonas sp. B707, assembly GCF_022496685.1. Taxonomy (NCBI): domain Bacteria; kingdom Pseudomonadati; phylum Pseudomonadota; class Gammaproteobacteria; order Pseudomonadales; family Pseudomonadaceae; genus Pseudomonas; species Pseudomonas sp. B707. The sequence continues at coordinate 208,357 of NZ_WTVE01000033.1, forward strand.
GAGTTCAGCGCCGATTCCCGGGGTTTGCGCAGCCGTGCCGACGTCGATGCCTGCCTGTTTCTGCACGACTGCCAGCTGTATTTCGAAGCCGGCGAGCCGTTGGAGCCGATCGTCGAACAGGTCGCGGCGCTGCATTTCGACAACCCGTGGCTGCAACGCCGGCGCGGCAAGCTGTTGTTCCAGATCGGCCAATACTGCGAGCGCCTCGGCGAATTCGCCCTGGCCCTTAAGATCTATCGCGACTGCGCCTATCCCGGCGCACGATTGCGGATGATCCGCGTGCTGGAGCGCAGCGCCGAGTATGCGTTGGCTCTGGAACTGGCGGTCATTGCCGAGCAGGCGCCGGAAACCGCCACCGAACAGCAGGGCTTGCAACGGATATTGCCGCGCCTGCGGCGCAAGCTCGGCGGACCGCCGATCAAACGCACGGCACCCGGCCTGGTGGAGCGGCTGGATCTGCACCTGCCGCGTCTCGATCCGGCGTTGTCGGTGGAATATCACGTTCAGGCGCACCTGCACGAAGAAACGGGCCCGGTGCATTACGTGGAAAACAGCCTGATCAATTCATTGTTCGGCCTGCTGTGCTGGCCGGCGATCTTCGCGCCGCTGCCGGGCGCGTTCTTTCACCCGTTCCAGCGCGGGCCGGTGGATCTCCTCAATGAAGACTTCCAGCCCCGACGCGCCGAGCTGTTTCAGGCCTGTCTGGCCCAACTCGACGATGGCCGCTATGCCGACACCATCCGCGCGCGGTTCGCCGCCAAATGGGGCGTGCAGTCGCCGTTCGTGTTCTGGGGCGCGCTCAATGAAGATTTGCTGGAGCAGGCGCTGGCCTGTCTGCCGGCCGAACACCTCAAGCACTGGTTCAGCCGTCTGCTGCTGGACATCAAGGCCAATCGCGCCGGCATGCCCGATCTGATCCAGTTCTGGCCACAGCACAAGACCTACCGGATGATCGAAGTCAAAGGCCCGGGCGATCGCTTGCAGGACAACCAATTGCGCTGGCTGGAGTTCTGCAACACGCACCGGATGCCGGTCGCCGTGTGTTACGTGCAATGGGCGGAGCAGGGCGCTTGAGCTACAGCATCGCGGTGCGGGCGTTATGCGAATTCACCGCGAAAACCGGTGACCTCGACCTGCGCTTCACCCCGTCACCGACCGCGCTGGAGGGGATTGCCGGGCATCGCACCGTGGCGTCCCGGCGCAACGACGCCTACCAGAGCGAAGTGGCGCTGGAGGGCGCATTCGGGCCATTGAAGGTCAAGGGCCGGGCGGACGGCTACGACCCGACGCAGAACTGCCTGGAAGAAGTCAAAACCTACCGCGGCGATTTGAGCAAGCAACCGGCCAATCACCGTTCGCTGCATTGGGCCCAGGCGAAAATCTACGGCTGGTTGATGTGCTGTCGATTGCAACTTGAGCAGATCAATCTGGCGCTGGTGTACTTCGACATCGTCACGGAAAAGGAAACCTGTCTGGTCGAAGCGTTCAGCGCCGATGCGCTGCGGCAGTTCTTCGAACAACAATGCGGTCTGTTCCTGGCGTGGGCCGAACAGGAAATGGCCCACCGCGACGCGCGCAACCGGGCGGCGCAGCAGCTGGGTTTCCCCCATGCCGCGTTTCGCCCCGGCCAGCGTCACCTCGCCGAATCGGTGTTCAAGGCCGTCAGCACTGGCCGCTGCCTGATGGCCCAGGCCCCGACCGGGATCGGCAAGACCCTCGGCACCCTGTTTCCGATGCTCAAGGCGTTGGCGCCGCAGCAACTGGACAAGGTCTACTTCCTCACCGCCAAGACACCCGGACGCAAACTGGCGCTGGATGCGGCGCAAGTGCTGTTCGATCACAGCGAAACCTTGCCGCTGCGGGTGTTGGAAATGGTCGCCCGGGACAAGGCCTGCGAACACCCGGACAAGGCTTGCCACGGCGAATCCTGCCCGTTGGCCCAGGGCTTTTACGACCGCTTGCCCGCTGCCCGCGAAGCCGCCAGCCAACTACGTCTGCTGGATCAAGCCGCGCTGCGAGACGTCGCGGCGCAGCACGCAGTGTGTCCGTACTACCTGAGCCAGGAAATGGCCCGCTGGGCCGACGTGGTGGTGGCGGACTACAACTATTACTTCGATTTCAGCGCGCTGCTGTTCGGTCTGGCCCAGTTCAATCAATGGAACGTTGCGGTGCTGGTGGACGAGTCGCATAACCTGGTCGAGCGCGGGCGGCAGATGTACAGCGCCACTCTCGATCAGGCGACGCTGGGCAGCGTGCGCAAAACCGCCCCCGAGGCCTTGAAAAAATCGTTGCAGCGGGTCAACCGCGAATGGAACGCCCTGCACAATGACCAGTTGGCGCCGTATCAGGCCTACGACAGGGCGCCGGAAAAACTGTTGCAGGCGCTCTCATCCTGCACGGCGAGCATCGGCGACTACCTCAACGATCACCCGCAAGGGCTCGACAGCGCCTTGCAGAATTTCTACTTCGAGATGCTGCAATTCGGCCGGGTGGCAGAACTGTTCGACGCGCATTACCTGTTCGACATCAGCAAGCGCGACCTCGAGCGCAAACGCCCGCTATCGCAACTGTGTCTGCGCAACGTGGTGCCGGCGGCGTTCATCGGCCCGCGCCTGACGGCGGCGCGCAGCAGCGTGCTGTTTTCCGCAACCCTCAGCCCGCGCCACTATTACGCGGATTTGCTTGGCACCCCTGTCGACACGGTCTGGATCGATGTCGAGTCACCGTTCAGCGCCGAACAATTGCAGGTGCAGATCGTCAGCCGGATTTCCACGCGTTTCACGCACCGGCAAGCGTCGCTGGAACCGATTGTCGAGCTGATCGCCCGCCAGTTCAGCGAACGCCCGGGCAACTATCTGGCGTTCTTCAGCAGTTTCGATTACCTGCAACAGGTCGCGCAGCTGCTGGCCGAGCGGCACCCGCACATCACCCGCTGGCAGCAATCCCGGGGCATGACCGAAGGCGCGCGGCAGGACTTTCTCGATCAATTCACCGCCCACAGCCAGGGCGTCGGTTTTGCCGTGCTCGGCGGCGCGTTCGGTGAAGGCATCGATCTGCCCGGCGCACGGCTGATCGGTGCATTCATCGCCACCCTCGGGCTGGCCCAGCTCAACCCGGTCAATGAACAGATGAAGCGGCGCATGGCCGCGATCTTCGGCGCCGGTTACGACTACACCTACCTGTTCCCCGGCGTGCAGAAAGTGGTGCAGGCCGCCGGACGGGTGATCCGCACCCAGCAGGATCGCGGCGTGGTGATGCTGATCGATGACCGCTTTGCCGAAAGCCGGATCCGCCAATTGCTGCCGCGCTGGTGGTCGCTGGAGGGGAGTGAATGCGCAGGAAACCTGTCGGGTTGACGTACGTTTCCGGGAATTTGAACAGGGTGATTTCCATCGTTAACTGTAGGATTAATTCCCATACAAAACAGTGACATACGTTGTAAATATCTTGTCTTTGATGAAGTCCGAAAACCGGTCTTTAGTCAAAGGACCGGCCACCGGTATCCCTCAAGACGAGATAAGGAAATCACTGCATGTCTGTCGCCGCTGCCTACCACTACACCTACACGCCAGAGCAGGTCACTGCCGCTTTCGACACCCTCAGCCCAACGCTGTTTTCCGCAGTAACAGCCGAGACCACACCCCGGATGCTGGTCACTGCCGGCGTGCAAAGTTCGGGCAAAACCTACCTGCTGGAAAAAAGCCTGCTGCCTTCCGGTCGCTATCAAAACCATGTTCGCCTCTACCTTCCCCAGTATCGGGAGAGGCATCCGCAATATAAGGAAATGATCAAAATCGGCGTATTGCATGCCTACGAACACACAGAGACTTTCGTCCGCGATCTGTGCCAGAAGATTTTCGAAAGAGCCTTCAGGGAAAAACTCAACATCATTCTGGAGTGCGCATTCGACACCATTCAATTTGCCGCCTTGCCTGAATACGCCGCCAGCGCCGGCTATCAGCTGGAAGTGCACGTGGTCGCCTGCAACTATCCCTTTGCCTTTATTTCAGGTGTCCAACGTGGGTTCAAAAGCCTCGAAAAGGGCGAGCTTGAGCGTTTCGTCAAACCGTCGGCGCTGAAATCCAGCCTGGGTAATGCTCATGCGGTGCTGTACACACTGGAGTCGGTGGCCAGAAAAATCAGCGGCTCGCAGATTTTCCTGTACGAGCGCGGGCTGGGTGCCTTGCAGGATCGGATCCTGCGCGCGCACAGCACATACACCCTGGACACCCAGCACAAGCTTTCCATTACCTCGACATCCACGCCTTACAGTTACGAGGCCTATGAGCGCATTTTCAGCAAATCGGTCAATGGCGAAAACGAGCGTAATGAAATGGTCAGGGAGTGCCACCTGGCCTTGTCCAAGGCAACGCAATACGCGACGCAGGTACCGGATTTCCTCTTCAATGCGCTTTACGCAAGGATCATCAGATATGTCCAGCGATGAGCTGCTGCCCCTTGCCTGGCCCGGTATGCTTTTGCGGCTTTCCAAACCGCCGGTTTGACGCATACTCCAGTCATTGAAAACCTGCTTTGAGCCAAGCCTGATGAGCGAGAACAAGAAGTCCGCTGCAATCGAAGACATGCGCTTTCGTTTGCTGATCGATGCGGTCGTCGATTATGCGATCTACATGATCGACCCCGAGGGGATCATTACCAGCTGGAACTCCGGCGCCAAGCGCTTCAAGGGATATGAAGAGGCGGAGATCCTCGGCGAACACTTTTCCCGGTTCTACACCGATGAAGACCGTGCCAACGGTTTGCCGCAGCGGGCACTCGACACGGCGATCCGCGAAGGCCGGTTCGAGGGTGAAGGCTGGCGGGTACGCAAGGACGGCACGCATTTCTGGTGCCACGTGGTGATCGATCCGATTTTCAGCCCGGGCGGGCAACTGCTCGGGTTTGCCAAGATCACCCGCGACCTGACCGACCGCAAAATGGCCGAAGAAACCCTCAAGCAGAGCGAACAGCAGTTTCGCCTGCTGGTGCAGGGCGTCACCGACTATGCGATCTACATGCTCAGCCCCGAAGGCCGGGTGACCAACTGGAATCCCGGCGCGCAGCGGATCAAGGGTTACAAGCCGGATGAGGTCATCGGCAAGCATTTCTCGATGTTCTACACCCCGGAAGACCGTGACGCCGGTGAACCCCAGCGCGCCCTGGAAACTGCGGTGCGCGAGGGCCGTTTCGAGAACAAGAGCTGGCGCCTGCGCAAGGACGGCACGCGGTTTCTGGCCCATGTGGTGGTCGATGCGATTCGCGGCGACACCGGCACTTTGCTCGGTTTTGCCAAGATTACCCGCGACGTCACCGAGGCTACCCAGGCGCAACAGGCCCTGGAAAAAACCCGTGAAGCGCTGTTCCAGGCGCAGAAAGTGCAGGCTATCGGCCAACTCAGCGGCGGTATCGCCCACGACTTCAACAATCTGCTGACGGTGATCCTCGGCAACCTGGAAATCGTGCGCAAACGCCTGGGCGATGACCCGAAAGTCAGCCGTCTGCTGGAGAACGCCACCCAGGGCGCCTTGCGCGGCGTGTCGCTGACCCAGCGCATGCTGGCTTTTGCCCGGCGTCAGGAGCTCAAGACCGAACCGATCGAAATCCCGAAACTGGTGCAGGGCATCACCGGGCTGTTGCGCAGTTCACTGGGGCCGGGGATCCGCATCGAAACGCAGTTTCCCGAAGACCTGCAAGCGGTGCTGGCCGACAGCAACCAACTCGAACTGGCGGTGCTCAATCTGGCGACCAATGCCCGTGATGCCATGCCCGAAGGAGGCAACGTCACGATCAGTGCCGAGCCCGAAGTGGTGCTCGAACAGAACGACACAAGCCTGGCAGCTGGGCGCTACGTGTGCCTGAGGGTCACCGATACCGGTGAAGGCATGGACGCCGCCACCCTGGCGTCGGCGAGCGATCCGTTTTTCACCACCAAGGGCTTGGGCAAGGGCACCGGTCTGGGATTGTCGATGGTCCAGGGTTTCATCGAACAACTGGGTGGCCGCTTCATTCTGAAAAGTACAAAGGGGCAGGGCACCACCGCTGAACTGTGGTTGCCGGTGGCCGTCGACGGTGTTGTCGCCAAACCGCTTGGTCCGATGGTGTCCACCGATAGGGTGCCGCGCCTCAGCGTGCTGGTGGTGGACGACGACAGTCTGGTGCGCACCAGCACGGTCCTGCTGCTGGAAGACCTCGGCCACCGGGTGGTCAGCGCCGCCTCCGGTGCACAGGCGCTTGAGCTGTTCGATCAGGGCGAGGTCATCGACCTGATGATCACCGACATGGCCATGCCGCAGATGAGCGGCGCGCAACTGGCTCACGCCGTGCGCCTGCTCAAGCCGGATCTGCCGATCATCCTCGCGACCGGTTATGCCGAGCGCCTCGAAGGTTTTGCAGCGGGGCTGCCGCGGCTGTCGAAACCGTTCAATCAACTGAATCTGGTGGAGATCATTGCCCAGTCGATAAAGTGAACCGGAGGCACAATCGGGCTGAACTTGTCCGAGACGTGGCGCCTCAAAACGCTTTGTTTCGGAGCGTTCCATCGTGCCACGCATATTGACCCAACCGACCGCCGAAGAGACCCTCAACGAACATAACGCCAAAATGTTCGGTTCACCCAAGGAACGGCTGGATTTCTACCGACGGGAAATCCAGTACGAAACCAGCATCCTGGCCAACCGCACCGATGCGTACCTGGCCGCGCAATCGTTTCTGGTGATTGCCTTCGCGTCCTGCATGGCCAACCTCAACCCCGAGTGGGGCAAGTTGTTCACCCTGGTGGTGCCACCGTTCCTGGCCTTGCTCGGCCTGCTCAGTTCGCTCAATGCCTGGCCGGGGATTCGTGCCGCCTACGACATCATCGATCATTGGCATTTCAAGCAGAGTGAATTGCTGCGCAGCGAACCCCTGATGGGTCTGGCTTATGACGAATCGCCGCTGTTCAGCGAAATGGAGTCGAGCCACAAGGGGTATCGCAAGTCACTGCTGTTTTCCATTCGTACGCCGTGGATCTTTGCAACATTCTGGATGTTGCTCGGCACTTATGCCTTCTACATTCAGGTGACCAACCCGGGAGGCTGAAACACCACCGCGTTCAACGGCCATCTCGTTTAGGATTGACCGGTTTTTACGCTGCTCGTAGCGGGCAAGAATCGGCTGGGTGCTGATGCCGTGCAGCAGAATGCTCAGCGCCACCACCGACAGGGTCAGGTCGGTACACAGCGTGCCCACGCTGTCGCCCAGCCCATGGTTCAGCGCATAGAAGAGGTAGAACAGACTGCCGATGCCACGAATGCCGAACCAGCCGATCAATAACCGTTGGCGCCCAGCCAATAACGATCCCCACGGCATCAAAGCCACGCAGGCAGGGCGAATGAAACAGAACAGCACGCCGCCGACCAGCAGCGCCCGCCAGTCCCAGTGACTGACCAGCACCACGCCCAGCAGGGTAACCAGAAACACTTCCATCGCCCGCTCGACCAGACCGCCGAAGGCGAGCATGTCGCCCATCATGATGCCGGCGGCCACCTGGCTGTCTTCCAGCCGCTCGGTATCGCCGTGCACCGCCTGTTGCGGCTCGACATTCTGATGACCGACAACCGGTTGCACCATGTGTTCGGCGGGTGGTTGATGGGCGCCGGTGGATTTGACTTCCTCCTGTCGCAAGCCGAGGCCGGCGGCGAATACCGACAGAAAACCGTAGCCACCGATGGATTCAGCCACCACATAGGCCAGCGCAATCAACGCTAGAGCAAGATAGTCATTCGGACTCAGAGTGCTGTCATCGTTGCGGATGCGCAGCGAGAGGGTCAGACGACCGATGCCACGGCCCATCCAGTAGCCACAAAGCAACCCGGCCGGAACCGCCCACACAAGGCTGCGCAGTACCCAGTCGGGCCACTCGGCGGCAAACCCTTCACCGTTCAGCAGCAACAGCCCGAGGATCACGAAGGGGAATGCAACGCCGTCGTTGAGCCCGGCCTCGCCGGACAGGCCGAAGCGCACGCTGTCGACGTCCCGCGCATCGTTGACCTGTACCAGCGCTGCGAGCACCGGGTCGGTCGGAGCCAGAATCGCGCCGATCAACAGCGAAGGGCCCCAATTCAGATCCAGGCCAAAATGCAGCAACAGGCAGACGCCGATGATCGTCAGGACCATCACAGGGCCCGCCAGACCGAATGCAATCCGCCAACGTTTGTCGCGCAATGGCAAACGCAACTTCAAACCGCAGACGAACAGGGAAAACAGCACCGCGACCTCAGTCAGGTGCTCCATCCACAAAGAGGCTTCGTCCAGCGGCAGTTTCAGCAGATCGAGCCCTGCCGGCCCGATGCCCACACCCAGCAGCAGGCAAACAGCCGAGGTCGTCACCGGCATCCAGCGCAGGTACGACGACGTCAGCGCCAGGGTCAGCAGCACGGCACCGAGCACCGCCACCCAGATGATGAAGCTCATGACGCGCGGCCCGTAAGGTCAGTTCGATGCCGCCCCGACATAACCGGCCTAACCCGCAGTCGTGCGCAGGTATTCCGGCGTCAGCACGTTGAACCACAGCAGAATCATCGACACCAACAACGTCACCAGCACCAGCAGCGCGACACCCCAGACGCTGGCCGAGTACAGCAAACCCTGTTCCTTGCGCTCGTGCATGAAAGTCGGCAGGCCAACGAATAGCAGAAACGTCGAATAGATCGACGCCGCGCCAAGCACCAGCACAGCCAGCCAGCGGCTGGGATACAGGCCGGCGAGCCCGGCGATGAAAAACGGGGTGACGGTGTATGCCGCGAAACCGATGCACTGGTTGAGCGTCGGCCGCGCATCGAAGGTGCGCGACATCCAGCGGATGAAACCGCCAATCATCGCCACGCCGACCACGATGGTGATATAGAGCAGGACACTCAGCTGCAAGGCGCTGACACTGCTGAGCCTCACGGTTTCACCCACTGCCAGGCTCCAGCCGACATACGTGGTGCCAATGAACAGGCACACCGCCGGGACGAGGGCGAGCAACAGCAGGTGAGCAAGGTAATGACGCGGGTGGGCCTCTTCTTCGCGGCGGATGTCAGTCCAGGCAAAGTTCGGCTGGGTGAAGAGTTTGATAATAGGCGCAGACATGACGACCTCCTGATCTCTTGCAACCCGAACGGGCCATGAAGGTATGGAGAGGTCGCCTTGTCCAGCGGTTCACTTTTTCTGGCAAGTGGTTCAGAGCATCGGTTTGCCGCCGGTCACGCCATAGCGCTGGCCCGTGATGTAGCTGGCTTCATCAGACGCCAGCAGCACATAGATCGGCGCGACCTCCACCGGCTGGCCGGGGCGGCCGAGTGGCGTTTGCCCGCCAAAGTTCTGCACTTCCTCATCCGGCATGGTCGAGACGATCAGCGGCGTCCAGATCGGCCCCGGTGCCACGCAATTCACGCGGATTTCCCTCGGGCCGAGCATTTGCGCCAGACCACCGGTGAAATTGGCGATGGCGCCTTTGGTGGTGGCGTAGGCGAGCAGGGTGGGCTTGGGCATGTCCGAGTTGATCGAACTGGTGTTGATGATGGAGGAGCCGGGTCCCATGTGTTTGATGGCAGCCTGGCACAGACGGAAGATCGCGGTGATGTTGACGTCGAAGGTCATCACCCATTCGTCGTCGGGAATCTCCTCGAAGGTTTCGTGGGTCATCTGGAAAGCCGCGTTGTTGACCAGCACGTCGATGCGGCCGAAGCGCTCGACGGTTTGATCCACCAACGCCTGGCACTGGGATTTCTGCGCAATGTCACCGGGCAGCAACAGGCACTGGCGACCGGCCTGTTCGACCCAGCGCGCGGTTTCCTTGGCATCTTCATGTTCATTCAAATAGGCGACCGCCACATCGGCACCTTCGCGGGCGAAGGCAATGGCCACCGCACGGCCGATGCCGCTGTCGGCACCGGTGATCAGGGCGATCTTGCCGGCCAACCGGCCGGAGCCGGTGTAGCTTTGCTCGCCGCAATCGGGGTAGGGCTCCATCTTGCGCTGGGAGCCGGGAACCGGCTGCGCCTGTTTCGGGAACGGGGGTTTTGGATAGTCGGTCATCGTCAATCTCCGGGTCTCATGGCAGGTAGGCCGGTTGACCCGGCCCGTTTGCGCTGAGTTCGATCGGATTGACGCTCGGGTTTGCCCTGACTTGATTACCGGGACTTGAGGGCCCGTTCCATCCGCGCAATGCCTTCTTCCAGCATCGAACGCGGGCAACCGAAGTTCAGGCGCACGAACTGCTGGCTGTGGTCGCCAAAATCCAGGCCCGGGCTGAGGCCTACGCGTGCGTGGTCCAGGAAGAATTTCTGCGGGTCGTCCAGGTCCAGCGCCGAGCAGTCGAGCCAGGCCAGATACGTGCCTTGCGGCACATTGAGGGTCACGCCGGGCAAGCGATTGCGCACCGCGTCCACCAGCCAGTCACGGTTGGCTTGCAGATACTGCTTCAGCGCCTCTAGCCACGGACCGGCTTCGCTGTAGGCCACGCGCGTAGCTTCCATGCCCAGCGGGTTGACGCTGTCGACCATGCCGCAACGGGCGTGGTTGACGCGTTCGCGCAGGGCGGCGTCCTGGATGATCATGAACGAGGTCTTGAGGCCGGCGATGTTGTAGGCCTTGCTCGCCGACATCAGGGTGATGGTGCGGCGGGCGATTTCCGGGCTCAGGGACGCGGTCGGAATGTGGACGCGACCGTCGTAGCACAGCTCGGCGTGGATCTCGTCGGAGATGATCCAGGCGTCCTGCGCCACGCAGATGTCCGCTACCGCTTGCAGTTCTTCACGGCCGAAGACTTTGCCGATCGGGTTGTGCGGGTTGCTCAGCAGCAGGGCGCCGCCACCTTTGAGGGATTCACGCAGTGCGTCCAGCGGGGTGGCGTAGGTGCCGTCGGCCTGGGCGTTGAATTCCAGCTCGACCTTGTTCAGGCCCCAATGGCCAGGTGCATGGCGCAGCGGCGGGTAATTCGGAGTTTGCACCACAACGTTCTGCTGCGGTTGCACCAGCGCCTTGAGCGCCATGTTGAAACCCGACTCCACGCCCGGCAGGAAGATCAGCTCTTGCGGTTTGACCCGCCAGGCGAACTTGTTCCAGAGGTCGGCAACGATGGCCTCGCGCAGATTGTCCTGGGCCACGCTGTAGCCGACCAGCGGGTGCAGGAGGCGTTGTTGCAGCGCCTCGATGACCACCGGCGGCGCGGCGAAATCCATGTCAGCGACCCACATCGGCAACACGTCGGCCGGATAGCGGCTCCACTTGGTGCTGCCGGTGTCGTGGCGGTCGAATACCTGATCAAAATCGAAAGTCATGCGCGGTCTCTGAGGCGGAGATGGGTCGTGCCGGCGATGATAAACCCCCATCCCCTGTGGGCGCGAACTTGTGACCGATGAATGGCCGACGGTCGGTTTTCACACAAGCGGCGGGAGCTTTGTCTACAGTGAAAAAGTCGGCACTCGTCTGCCGCAACCGTGATTGTCCAGAACAAACCCGGCACCAGTACCGGGTTCCACCTGATCAGGAGTGCACGATGGATCTCAGCCGTCGTCAGTTCTTCAAGGTCGCCGGTATCGGCCTTGCAGGCTCTAGCCTGGGCGCGTTGGGCATGGCCCCGACGCAGGCCTTCGCCGAGCAGGTGCGCCACTTCAAGCTTGCCCACACCCATGAAACCCGCAACACCTGCCCGTATTGCTCGGTCGGTTGCGGCTTGATCATGTACAGCCAGGGCGATGCCGCGAAGAACGTTGCGCAAAACATCATCCATATCGAGGGCGACGCCGACCACCCGGTCAACCGCGGCACTTTGTGCCCGAAAGGCGCCGGTCTGCTGGACTTCATTCACAGCCCCGGCCGCTTGCAGTACCCGCAGGTGCGCAAGCCCGGCAGCAGCGAATGGACCCGGATCACCTGGGACGAAGCCCTCGACCGCGTCGCCGACCTGATGAAGGCCGACCGCGACGCCAATTTCGTCGAACAGAACGCCCAGGGCCAGACGGTCAATCGCTGGCTGACCACCGGTTTCCTCGCAGCGTCGGCAGCGTCCAACGAAGCGGGCTACATCACCCACAAGGTGGTTCGCAGTCTCGGCATGCTGGGGTTCGATAACCAGGCGCGTGTCTGACACGGCCCGACGGTGGCAAGTCTTGCCCCGACGTACGGCCGTGGAGCCATGACCAACACCTGGACCGATATCGCCAACGCGAATCTGATCCTGGTGATGGGTGGCAACGCAGCAGAAGCCCATCCTTGCGGCTTCAAATGGGTGACCGAAGCCAAGGCGCACAACGCCGCGCGGCTGATTGTGGTCGATCCGAGGTTTACCCGGACCGCGTCCGTAGCCGATTACTACGCGCCAATCCGCACCGGCAGCGACATCGCGTTCATGGGCGGGCTGATCAATTACCTGTTGACCGAGGACAAGATCCAGCACGAATACGTGCGCAACTACACCGACGTGTCGTTTATCGTCAAAGCCGGTTTCGGCTTCGAGGACGGACTGTTCACCGGTTACGACGCGGCCAAACGCAGTTACACCGACAAATCCACCTGGGGTTACGAACTGGGCGAGGACGGCTTCGTCAAAGTCGACCCGAGCCTGCAGGACCCGCGCTGCGTCTATCAACTGATGAAGCAGCATTACAGCCGCTACAACATCGACCTGGCGAGCCAGATCTGCGGCATGCCGGTCGATGCGATGAAAAAGATCTGGGAGGAAATTGCCACTTGCTCGGCACCGGGCAAGACCATGACCATTCTCTATGCGCTGGGCTGGACCCAGCACTCGATCGGCTCGCAGATAATACGCAGCGCAGCGATGGTGCAACTGTTGCTGGGCAACGTCGGCATGCCGGGCGGCGGGGTCAACGCCTTGCGCGGGCACTCGAACATTCAGGGCCTGACAGACCTTGGCCTGCTGTCCAACGCGCTGCCGGGTTACCTGACCCTGCCGACCGACGCCGAGCAGGATTACGCGGCCTACATCCATAAACGCACCCAGGTTCCGTTGCGGCCGGGGCAATTGTCCTACTGGCAGAACTACAGCAAGTTCCACGTCAGCCTGATGAAAGCCTGGTACGGCGCCAATGCCACTGCCGAAAACCAGTGGGCCTACAACTACTTGCCGAAACTCGACATCCCCAACTACGACATCCTCAAGGTGTTCGACCTGATGGGGCAGGGCAAGGTCAACGGCTACATGTGCCAGGGCTTCAACCCGATCGCCGCGTTGCCGGACAAGAACCGGGTGATGGCGGCACTGGCCAAACTGAAATGGCTGGTGGTAATGGACCCGCTGGCCACCGAAACCTCGCAGTTCTGGGAAAACGTCGGGCCGTACAACGATGTGAAGAGCGCCGACATCCAGACCGAAGTCATTCGCCTGCCGACCACCTGTTTTGCCGAAGAGGACGGTTCGCTGGTCAACAGCAGCCGCTGGCTGCAATGGCACTGGAAAGGCGCCGATGGCCCCGGCGAGGCGCGCACCGACGTGCACATCATGAGTGCGCTGTTCCTGCGCCTGCGTGAGCGTTATCAGGCCGAGGGCGGCAAATTCGCCGATCCGCTGTTGAAGCTGTCGTGGCCGTACAAGATTGCCGAAGAGCCCTCACCGGAAGAGATCGCCAAAGAGATCAACGGCTACGCCACCACCGATTTCACCGACGCCACCGGCGCGGCGATCAAGGGCAATGCGCAACTGGCCGGGTTCGCCCAGCTCAAGGATGACGGCAGCACCGCGTCCGGCTGCTGGATTTTCTGCGGCAGCTGGACCGAGGCTGGCAACCAGATGGCCCGTCGCGACAACAACGACCCTTACGGCATGCACCAGCATCAGGGCTGGGCATGGGCCTGGCCGGCCAACCGACGGATTCTGTACAACCGCGCTTCGGCGGACGTCACCGGCAAACCCTGGGATCCAAAAAAGCGCCTGGTCTGGTGGAACGGCAAGGCCTGGGGCGGCACCGATGTGCCGGACTACAAGGCCGACGTGCCGCCGGAAGCCGGGATGAACCCGTTCATCATGAACCCCGAAGGTGTGGCGCGGTTCTTCGCCGTCGACAAGATGAACGAAGGGCCATTCCCCGAGCACTACGAGCCGTTCGAAACGCCGATCGGCATCAACCCGCTGCATCCGGAAAACAAGAAAGCCACCAGCAACCCGGCGGCGCGGATTTTCGATTCGGTGTGGGACAGCCTCGGCGTGGCCAAGGATTACCCGTATGCAGCGACCAGTTACCGGCTGACCGAGCATTTCCACTTCTGGAGCAAGCACTGCAAGTTGAACGCGATCGCCCAGCCCGAGCAGTTCGTGGAAATCGGCGAAGTGCTGGCCAAGGAGAAGGGCATCGCTGCCGGCGACCGGGTGCGGGTCAGCAGCAAGCGCGGGTTCATTGAAGCGGTGGCGGTGGTGACCAAAAGGATCCGGCCGTTGCAGGTCAACAACCAGGTGGTGCACCAGATCGGCATTCCGCTGCACTGGGGTTTCACCGGCCTGACGCGCCACGGTTACCTGACCAACACCCTGGTGCCGTTCCTCGGCGATGGCAATACACAGACCCCGGAATCCAAGTCATTCCTGGTCAACGTGGAGAAACTCTGATGGAGAATCTTTAGATGGCCAGCCAAGACATCATTGCCCGCTCGGCCACCACGACCCCGGCGCCTTCGATACGCGGCCAGGAACAGGTGGCCAAGCTGATCGACACCACCAAATGCATCGGTTGCAAGGCCTGTCAGGTCGCGTGCTCGGAATGGAACGAGCTGCGCGACGAGGTCGGCCACAACCACGGCACCTACGACAATCCGCAGGACCTGAGCGCCGATTCATGGACGCTGATGCGCTTCACCGAGCACGAAACCGACGCCGGCAACCTCGAATGGCTGATCCGCAAGGACGGCTGCATGCACTGCGCCGAGCCCGGATGCCTGGCGGCGTGCCCCAGCCCCGGCGCGATCATCAAGCACGCCAACGGCATCGTCGATTTCGATCAGGACCACTGCATCGGCTGTGGTTATTGCATCACCGGGTGCCCGTTCAACATCCCGCGCATTTCGCAGAAAGATCACAAGGCCTACAAATGCACGCTGTGTTCGGACCGGGTGGCGGTGGGGCTGGAACCGGCCTGCGTAAAAACCTGCCCGACCGGGGCCATCGTGTTCGGCACCAAGGACGACATGAAAACCCACGCCGCCGAACGCATCGTCGACCTGAAAAACCGTGGTTTCGACAACGCCGGCCTGTATGACCCGGCAGGCGTTGGCGGTACCCACGTCATGTACGTGCTGCACCACGCCGACACCCCGAAAATCTACGCCGGCCTGCCGGACAACCCCGAGATCAGCCCGCTGGTGGGCTTGTGGAAAGGCATCAGCAAACCGCTGGGCCTGCTGGCCATGGGCGCGGCGGTGCTGGCCGGGTTCTTCCATTACGTGCGGATCGGCCCGAACCGGGTCGAGGAAGATGAACATCCCGAACCGCCCGACACCTCGGTGCACGTCGTCGACCCGGCGGTGCACACCTTCGACCCACGCGGGGAGGACCGGCCATGAGCAACAAGACGATCCTGCGCTACACCGCCAACCAGCGCACCAACCACTGGCTGGTGGCGATTCTGTTCTTCATGGCCGGGCTGTCGGGGCTGGCGTTGTTTCATCCGTCGATGTTCTGGCTGACCCACCTGTTCGGCGGCGGGCCGTGGACGCGGATCCTGCACCCGTTCATGGGCGTGCTGATGTTCGTGTTCTTCCTCGGTCTGGTGTTTCGCTTCTGGCGTTCCAACTTCTTCATCGACAACGACTGGAAATGGCTGCGGCGCATCAACCGGGTGCTGGTCAACGACGAGGAGACCGTGCCGGCGGTGGGCAAGTACAACGCCGGGCAGAAACTGCTGTTCTGGACTTTACTGCTGTGCATGCTCGGATTGTTGTTCACAGGACTGGTGATCTGGCGCGCGTATTTCAGTCATTACTTCGGCATCACCACGATTCGCTGGGCGATGTTGCTGCACGCTCTGGCGGGGGTTGTGCTGATCCTGAGCATCATCGTGCACATCTACGCCGGGATCTGGATCAAGGGCTCGGTGGACGCAATGATGCACGGCTGGGTCAGCCGCGCCTGGGCCAGGAAACACCATGCACTCTGGTATCGCGAGGTGGACAGCAAAGATCCGCCAGAGCGACCGATCACGAAAAAGGGCTGACAGTTGCCAACCATCCTCGAACCCGGAGAAATCGAAGCGGCGGCCAGTTCGCCGCCGTTTCTGCACCTGCCGCCGCACAACCTGTTCACGTTGCGGGCCCAGCGCCTTGAGCGCTTGGCCGAAGGTCATCCGCTGGCCGATTACCTGCATTTGATCGCCGGTTTGTGCCGTGTCCAGCAGCAAATCTTCGACGACCCGCCCTCGACCGTGCCGCTCGATGAACAGCGGCTGGAAGTCTGTCGGCAACACGGCATGCCGCCGTTCGCCGCCGACACCCTGATTCGCGAGGACACCTGGCAGCTTTATCTCGAAGCCTTGCTCAAGCGCTATGTCGCCCCCGAGCAACCGGCGGTGGTCGAGGCCGTTACCACACTGCGCATCGCCAGCCCCGGTCAGTTGCGCGCCTGGGCGGTGGCGCTGGTCAGCGGCCAGTATTCGCTGGTGCCGGCGGCGCTGGTGCCGTTTCTCGGGGCGGCGTTGCAAGCGGCGTGGAGTCATTGGCTGCTCAGCGCACAGAACCTGCAACTGACGCCCGGCGACAGCCTCAGTCAGTGCCCGGCCTGCGGCTCGCCGGCCATGGCCGGGGTGATCCGCCATCGCGGCAAGCACAACGGCCTGCGTTATCTGGTGTGTTCGCTGTGCGCCTGCGAATGGCATGTGGTGCGGGTCAAGTGCGTGTATTGCGAGCAGAGCAAAGGGCTTGAATACCTGAGCCTCGAAGATGACCGCCACGCTGCCAATCAGGCGCCGCTGCGCGCCGAAGTCTGTCCGGGCTGCAACAGCTATCTGAAGTTGCTGTATCTGGAAAACGACGGGGAGGGCGAGGCGCTGTCGGCGGATCTGGGCAGTCTGTTGCTCGACATGCGCTTGGCTCAGGACGGTTATCAGCGGCTGGCGCCGAATTTGTTGCTGGCGCCCGGCGACGAATAAGCCTCAGCGATGCGGCAATTCAACCCGTGCGCGTAAGCCGCCGCTGCGGCGATTGCGCAGACTCAGCTCGCCACCCTGTTCACGAATGATTCCTCGTGCCGCCGAGAGACCGAGCCCGACGCCACCGGTGTCACGGTTGCGCGAGGTCTCGAGTCGGAAGAAAGGATCGAAAACCCGCTCCAGCGCGTCCTCGGGAATCCCCGGCCCTTCGTCAATGACCTCGATGCGGATCGACGTGTCATCGCTGCTCAGCGCCACGCTGGGGCGCTGTCCGTATTTCACCGCGTTATCCAGCAGATTGACGATGACCCGTTTGATGCCCAGCGGCCGGCCGTCATACACCACATGCGCCGGAACGGTGAAACCGATGTCGATGTGCTGATCGCGGTAGTCATCGATGATGGTTTGCAGCAACTCCGACAGATCGAACGCGGTGGATTGCTCCAGATGGGTGTCTTCCCGGAAGAACGCAAGGGCGGCGTTGATCATCGATTGCATTTCCTGGATGTCGCGGATCAGTTTGCCCTGATGGTCGAGGTCTTCCATGAACTCGCTGCGCAGGCGCATCCGGGTCAGCGGGGCGCGCAAATCGTGGGAGATGGCGGCGAGCATGTGCGTGCGTTCGCCGATGAAATGCTGGATCTGCGCCTGCATCGTATTGAAGGCGACGATGGCCTGACGGATTTCATGGGGGCCTTCGAGGTAGATCGGTGGCGCTTTCAGGTCCCCGCCGAAACGCCGCGCGGCATGGGCAAAGCGCTGCAACGGCTGGGCCAGTTGGCGTGTGGCGAGCCAGGCGACCAGCAGGGTGGCGACCAGCCCCAGGGCAACGATCACGGCAATCCGCACGTTCAGACTCAAGCCCCAACTGCGCTCCGGCGGCGTGAAAGACAGCCAGCTGTCATCGGCCAGCCGCACCAGCGCCATGTAATGCGCGCGAGGGCTGCCGGCGGGCCAGTCATCGGGGTTGAACACATCGATCTGTCGGTTATCGCCAAGCAATTGCCGCAGCGCCGGCACTTTTCCGGCCTCAACCTGTTCGCCGTCCCCCGGCAGACCGAAGTCGACCCGACGGGGTTTCCACAGCACTTCAAGCATCGGGCTGCTGGCGGCACTGGCCAGTTGCGGGCGCAAGGTCGCCGGCGCCGCCTCGATCACTCGGGTGGTGGCGGCAATCTGTTCCAGCAGCCCGGTGCGCTCGATCGGCGGCCGGGCCCAGATCCCCGCGACCTGAACGAACAGCGCGTTGAGCAGTAGCGAAGCGAGCATGGCCGCGACGATTGTCAGGGCAATCCGCCGGCTGAGGGTGTCGCGCCGCAGCATCCGGCCGATCATGAGCGGCTGACCTTGGCAGTGAACATGTAACCACCGTTGCGCACGGTGCGGATCAGGTCCGGGCGTTTGCTGTCCGGTTCGATCTTGCGTCGCAGCCGACTGATCTGCACGTCGATGCTGCGGTCATAGGCGTCGTGGCCCTGGCCGTGGGTCAGGTCGATCAGTTGTTCGCGGGTCAGGATGCGTTGCGGGTGTTCAAGCAACACCAGCAGCAGGTCGAATTCGCCGGCGGACATCGGAATCATCACGCCTTCGGGCGAGCGCAGTTCGCGGCAGGTGATGTCCAGATGCCAACCGGCGAAGGCCATGACCGGGCGTGAAGGCTCGGCGCCGGACGGCGTGTGCTCACCGACCCGGCGTTGCAGCGCGCGTACCCGGGCCAGCAACTCCTGCGGGGCGAAGGGCTTGGTCAGGTAGTCGTCGGCGCCCAATTCCAGGCCGACGATCCGGTCGCTCAGCTCGGCCATGGCCGTGAGCATGATGATCGGGATGCCCATCTGCGCCCGGACTTTCTGGCACAGGCTCAGGCCACCCTCACCGGGGAGCATCAGGTCGAGGATGATCGTGTCCGGCCGTGCCTGCGCAATGGCCGCCCACATGGCCTCGCCATGGGCGGCGACATCGACCTGATAGCCGTGCTGAACGAAGAACTTCTTCAGCAAGGACAGAATTTCCCCGTCGTCATCGACGATCAGCAATCTGCTCACGTTTGCGCAATCCATGAACCCAAAAGAAGCGCATCTAAAACCATTTCGATGCGCCGGTCATATATTTCAATCCTGCAACATTCCTTCAGCGCGGACATCAGCCGGACATCGTCGGGCAAACATCCGCAGGCACTCTGCAGGCCTTCCAACCAAGGGGGCTCAACATGAAGGACATGAACAGCGGCTACATCACCCGGGACCATGGCGCCGTGCGCCCGTTGATCCTGACCCAGCGCACCACCGCACCGGGTCCCGACACGCCGATCCTGTTCCAGGAGACGTGCCTGGGGCTGGCCAACGATCAGAGTCAGTTGATCCTGCGCCGCTATTTCGAACGGTTCAGCCCGACCGAGGCCCATTGGGTCGAATACCTGCACACGATTCCTACCGCCGAATTCATCCAATGGATCATGACCCACGGCCAGTTGCGCATCGAGTGCTCCGACAACACCCCGCACAGCCACGTCCACGCCTGAAAAAGGAAACACCATCGATGACTAGCCATCGCTCACTGGCCGTGTTGTTTGCCGCCACCCTCAGCCTGTCGGCGTGCAGCAGCAAGAAGCTTCCGGCCGAGCCGCAGGCCGGGTTTCTGCGGGATTACAGCGTGCTCAAGGAAGGGCAGACCGCTTCGGGGCACAAGATTCTGAGCTGGGTCAGCCCGACACTGATGAGGGGGCGTTACACCCAGGTTTACCTGGCGCCGAGCCAGTTCTATCCCCGGCCCCAGCCGTCGCAGCGCATTCCCCAAAGTACCTTGTCGGGCGTGACCCACTACTACGACGCAGCCCTCAGGCTCGAGCTGGGCAAGGTGCTGCCGCTGGTTTCTAAACCCGGCCCGAACACACTGATCGTCAAACCGGCCATCACCCAGGTCGCCGCAAGTACTCAGGGCCTGCGCTTTTATGAATGGCTGCCGGTGACACTGGTCGCGGCCGGGGTGAGCAGCGCCACCGGCATTCGTGACCGGGACAGTGAGATCGCCACGGAAGTGTCCTTCGAGGACGGTTCGACCGGGGAGGTTGTGGCCGAGGTGGTGCGCAAGGGCAAGGGCGTGCCGCTGGAAAACGACAAACAGGTCATGACGCCCGATAACGTGAAAGCCGTGCTCGATGGCTGGGCGACGGACCTGAGTCAAACCTATGTGCCGGTTCAGCGGGCCGCGCTGCGCTAGAAGCAGGGTGGTCTAACATCATCAGGCGTATTTCGATTTCGGGAGTGCCTGATGTCCGTAAGTGTTGCCCTGCGATTACCGTCGATTGACAGCCTGTTGCGCCACCCCGCGTGCCAGCCATTGGCCGAGCGTTACGGGCGTGAGGCCCTGTTGACGGGGTTTCGCCAGTTACTGGATGACTTGCGCGAAGCCGTGGTGGCGGGGCAACTGACCGCCGTTGAAATCAGCCCTGAAGCGCTGGCCGGAAGGGTCGCCGAACGTCTGGCGCTGCAGCAGCGCAGCCAGGTCCGCCGGGTGTTCAACCTGACCGGCACCGTGCTGCACACCAACCTCGGCCGGGCCTTGTTGCCGGAAGAAGCCATCGACGCCGTGCAACTGGCGGCGCGCTATCCCTTGAATCTGGAATTCGACCTGGCCAGCGGCAAGCGCGGTGACCGCGACGATCTGATCGAAGGCCTGATCCGCGAGCTGACCGGCGCCGAAGCCGTCACGGTGGTCAACAACAATGCCGCCGCCGTGCTGCTGACGCTCAACAGCCTCGGCGCGCGCAAGGAAGGCATCATTTCCCGGGGCGAGCTGATCGAGATCGGCGGCGCGTTCCGCATCCCCGACATCATGAGCCGCGCCGGCGTGCGCCTGCACGAGGTCGGCACCACCAATCGCACCCATGCCCGCGACTACGAAGCGGCAATCAGCCCACGCAGCGGCCTGATCATGCGCGTGCACGCGAGCAACTACAGCATCGAAGGCTTCACCGCCCGGGTGCCGACTTCCGAACTGGCGGCATTGGCCCATCGGCATGACCTGCCGTTGCTGGAAGATCTTGGCAGCGGCAGCCTGCTGGACCTGACCCGCTGGGGCCTGCCGGCGGAACCGACGGTGCGTCAGGCGCTGCTCGATGGCGCCGACATCGTCACCTTCAGCGGCGACAAGTTGCTTGGCGGGCCGCAGGCGGGGGTGATCGTCGGGCGCAAGGACTTGATCGCGAAGATCAAGAAGAACCCGCTGAAACGCGCGTTGCGGGTCGACAAACTGACGCTGGCGGCACTGGAAGCGGTGCTCGGGCTCTATCGCGACCCGGATCGTCTGGCCGAGCGTTTGCCGAGCCTGCGCCTGTTGACCCGACCGCAAGCCGAGATTCTGGCCCAGGCCGAACGCCTGCGACCGACCTTGTCCGAACTGTTGGGCGAGGGCTGGATCGTCACGGCGGAGCCCGCGCTGGGCATGATCGGCAGCGGCAGCCAACCGGTGGCGCGCCTGCCAAGCGCAGCGCTGTGCCTGCGCCCGCAAGTATCGAAACGCCTGCGCGGCCGTTGCCTGTTGAATCTGGAAGCCGCATTGCGCGCCTTGCCGATCCCGGTGCTCGGGCGCATCGATGACGACGCGTTGTGGCTGGATCTGCGGCAACTCGATGATGAACCAGCGTGGCAGGCGCAACTCGGGCAGTTGCAAACGTGATCGTCGGCACGGCGGGGCACATCGACCACGGCAAGACGTCACTGCTCCAAGCGCTGACCGGGCAAACCGGTGACCGCCGCCCGCAGGAACGCGAGCGCGGGATGACCATCGACCTCGGTTATCTGTACGCCGAACTGGCGCCCGGCGCCGGGCTGACCGGCTTCATCGACGTGCCGGGGCACGAGAAATTCACCCACAACATGCTCGCCGGTGCGCAGGGCATCGATCTGGTGTTGCTGGTGGTGGCGGCGGATGACGGGGTGATGCCGCAGACCCGCGAGCATCTGGCGATTGTCGAGCTGCTGGGCATTCCACGGGCGCTGGTGGCGATCACCAAGTGTGATCGGGTCGAGGCGGGCAGGGTGGAAGAGGTTCGCCGACAGGTTGAAAGCCTGCTGGCACCCGGGCCCTATGCCGAAGCACCGTTGCTGACGGTTTCCAGCGTGACGGGCGAGGGCGTCGATGCGCTGCGCCAGACATTGCTGCAGATAGAAGGCGAGGAGCGCAGTCGCGAAGGCGGTTTTCGCCTGGCCATCGACCGGGCGTTCAGTGTCGCCGGCGCCGGGATCGTGGTGACGGGGACGGCGCTTTCGGGCTCGGTCGTCGTGGGTGACAAACTCAGCCTCGGCCCGGCGGACAAAACCGTGCGGGTCAGGGGCCTGCACGCGCAGAATCAGACCGCCGAACAAGCCTTCGCCGGCCAGCGCGTGGCGCTGAATATCAGCGCGGACCGCCTGGAACTCGGGCAGATCCATCGCGGCCAATGGTTGCTCGCCGAATGGCTGCACGCACCGACCCAGCGGCTGGATATCGAATTCCGGTTGTTGCCGGGCGAGCGGGTTTTCGAGCACTTCCAGCCGGTGCACCTGCATCTCGGCACTCAGGACGTGATCGCCCGGGTCGCCTTGCTGGAAGGCCCGAGCCTGGCACCCGGCGAGCGCATGTTTGCGCAACTGCTGACGAACGCTCCGGTGCATGGCGTCCACGGCGATCCGCTGATCCTGCGTGATGCCAGCGCCCAGCGAACGCTCGGCGGCGGGCGTGTGCTCGATCCCTTCGCCCCGGCCCGTCAGCGCCGCAGTCCGGAACGGCTGGCGCAACTGCGTGTGCTGGCGATCAGCTCCGAGCTGGAACAGGCGTTGCCGACGCTACTGGAATACAGCGCAAGCGGCCTCGATCCGCAGCGTCTGGAACGTCAGTTCAATCGTCCGCGTGACGGCTGGACGCTGCCGGACAACGTCCGCCTGATCGAAACCCGACAAGGCCCGGTGCTGTTCAATGCGCAGCGCTGGGGCATGCTCAAGTTCACCCTGCTGGAACAACTGGCGCGCTTTCATGAGCTGGAGCCCGATCAGATGGGCCCGGACCGCGACCGTCTGCGGCGTTTCAGCGGTTTGAGCCTCGAACGCGCTACCTTCATCAGCCTGCTGGAAGAATTGCTCGGCGCCGGCTCGCTGGTCGCCAGCGGCCCATGGCTGCATTTGCCCGACCACCAAGTGCGCCTGAGCGCCGACGACGAAACCCTGTGGCAGGCGTTGCAACCGTTGTTCGAACAGGCCGGTTTCGATCCACCGTGGGTACGCGACGTGGCGAAAGTCGTCGACCAGGAAGACGCGACCGTGCGTTTGCTGCTGCGCAAACTGGCGCGCCTTGGCGTGATGCATCAAGTGGTGCGTGACCTGTTTGTCACCGATATCACGCTGCGGCAAATGGCGGCGGTGCTGCTGCGCCTGGCCGAAGAAAATCCGCAGATCGAAGTCACGGCCTTCCGCGATGCGCTAGGCTTGGGACGCAAGCGCAGTATTCAGATCCTCGAATACTTCGATCGGCTGGGCCTGACCCGGCGCGTCGGCGAAGGCCGGCAAATCCGCTCCGACAGTGCGCTGGCCAACCCCGGCGCGGACTGAGTTCATGGAAGGCAATCGCGCCCGGTGGCGCGGCCGGGCTTCAAACCCGGTTGGGGACGGCATCCGTTCCCGGGCAGGTTCGACTCCGGCTGCCTTCCGCCAATTTCCCTCAAAAGCCCAACGGGTACTGGATCACCACGTAGATCCGGTCGATGTCATCGCCCGCTTGGGCGCTGTTGGCCCGGTGCGAAACGTGGGACAGCTGCACCGACAGATCCTTGGCCGCGCCGGACTGGACGATGTAGCGCAGATCGATGTCGCGTTCCCAGTGTTTGCCGCCGTCCCCTTGCTGCGGCTGATATTGCCCGCTGTCCGCGTCGAACGGGTTGTAGGCGCCGCCCTTGGGTGCGTGGGTGCCGTCGATGTGGCTGCCGGAAACATAGCGGGTCATGAAGTTCAGCCCGGGAATGCCGAAGGCGCCGAGATCCAGGTCGTAACGTGCTTGCCAGGAACGTTCGTTGGCGCCGTTGAAGTCGGCGTATTTGATCGAGTTGGCCAGGTAGATCGAGTCGCCGCCGACGAAATCGAACGGCGTGTCACCATTGATGCGTTGCCAGCCGAGCATGACCGCGTGGGCGCCGAAGGTGTATTTGCCCGAGAGGCTGAACGCGGTGTTGTCGATTTCTCCCGCCAGTGCCTGTCCGGTGTCGCGGGTGTGGTAGACGTTGGCGTCGAGCAGCACACCGGACCGTTTGAAATGCAGGTTGGCGTAGTACTGGCGCCAGGTGTCGCTCAGGTCGGACGCATACAGCGCGCCGCCCACCGGGCTGTCGCTGAACAGGTCGGTGCCGACAAAACTGATGCTTTCGCCCCGGGTGCTGGCGCCATAGCCCTGAAAATCGCCTCTGCCGGAAGAGCTGTCCTGATTCTTGAACGCCGTGAAACGCCCGGCGACAAGACGCGCGTTATCGATCTCGCGGCTGTCGAGCAGAAACCCCGTGGCGTATTCCGGTTGCAGGCGTTTGTCCGAAGTGTCGAATACCGGCGTTTCCACGGTCATTTCACCGAAGGCGAGGGTGGTTTTCGAGGCCTTGAGCTTCAGCGCACCACCCGCGCTGGAGTATTCGCTTTCGCTACGGCCATCACTGTCCACCGGCAACAGTCCCGTGCCGGAATGCCCTTTGCCGCCATCGAGTTTCAAACCATAAAAGGCATGAGCATCGAGGCCAAAGCCGATGGTTCCATCCGTGAAACCGGATGCGAAAGTGCCGATAAACCCTTGAGCCCATTCCTGTTTGTAGTTTTTCCCGGACGGAGAGGGCGAGCGATAGTCGTTGCTCAGGTAGAAGTTGCGGCTGAGCACTTCGGTTTTGGCGTCGTCGAGAAATCCGCTGGCAAATGCCGAGTCGGTCATTGCGCAATACAACAGTGCCAGGGCGAAACGCGGTTGCATGAAACCTTTCATGTGTCAGTGACCGGCCGTGATGGAAGTCGCCGGATACTGAAGCAAACAGTCGCGCCGCGATTGAGCGGATGTGCTGAGTCAGCGTCCTCAGGTCACCCGGCCTTTTCGCTGTCTGGAAGGATCGACAACAGCGACTCTTGATGTTTGCAGAAGACTGGCGAAGGCCGCCTTGTCGATCGGGCGACTCATGTAATAACCCTGAACTTCGTTGCATTGATCCTTGCCCAGGATGTCCAGTTGTTCCTCGGTTTCGACGCCTTCGGCGGTCACGGTCAGCCCCATCGCTTTACCCAGTCCGATGATGGCCTGTACCACCGCCCGATCATTGGCGCCGGTGCTAATGGACGCGATGAAGCGTTTGTCGATCTTGATGCCATCGAACGGGTATGCCCGCAGATAGCCAAGGGAGGAATAACCGGTGCCGAAGTCATCCATGTTCAGGCGCACCCCCAGTTCCTTGAGCGCGGTCATGGTGGTCAGCGCGCCGTCCGTGTCGTTGAGCATTACGTTCTCGGTGATTTCCAGCTCCAGCCGGCTGGCCGGGAAGCGAGTGCCGACCAGCACTTCGCGTACATCTTCGACCACATCGCTGATCGCAAACTGCGCAGGTGACAGGTTGACCGACAGGAGAATGTCCGCCGGCCAGGTCAGTGCCGTTTCACAAGCCTCACGCAGGACCCAGCGACCGAGGGGAACAATCAGGTCGGTCTGTTCGGCCAGCGGAATGAATAAATCCGGCCCGAGCAAGCCTTTGGCAGGATGCTGCCAGCGCACCAGTGCCTCGACCGAGACGATCTGCTTGCCATCGACTTTGTATCGGGGTTGATAGTGCAGCACGAACTCATTGTTCGTCAGGGCCCTTCGAAGGTCGTCCTCCATCTGCCGACGGGTCTGGATCTGATCGCTCATGTGCGCTTCGAAATAGCACCAGGTGTTCTTGCCTTCGGATTTGGCCTGGTACAGCGCAATGTCCGCGCAACGGATCAGCTCGCTGGCGATGTACCCGTGACGCCGGCTCAGGGCGATTCCGATGCTGGCGCCGATGTGCAACGGTTGCTGTTCGAAGAGGATGGGCTGATGCAGGCTGCCGATCAGGCGTGTGCAGAACCTGTCGATCTCCTGATGCGTGTCCATGCCGCAGAGCACAACGACGAACTCGTCACCGCCCAGACGGGCGACGATATCGTGGTCACGCGTGCATTCGCGCAGTCGGCCGGCAACCTCCTGCAAAACAGCATCGCCGGCGGGGTGGCCGAGCGAATCGTTGATCGGCTTGAAATTGTCTAGGTCAATCATCAACAGCGACACAGGCGGAGCGTGTTCCTTGAGCAGCAGAGCGTCGTCCAGATAGCGCGACAGTTTGTTGCGGTTGGGCAGTCCCGTCAGCGCGTCATGCAAGGACAGGTGCTGGATCTGCGCATGGGCGGCGACTTCATCGGTGATGTCGCTGGCCGTGCCGCGATAGCCGACGACTGCCGCTCTTTCCACGATGGGCCGGGCCGAGAGGCGGCAGTGGCGCTGTTGTTCCTTGCGGTCACGGTAGGTGCAGCGCAGGTCGCTGGCGTTGTTCTCCTCATCGAGTTTTTTCAGCCACAGATCCAGCGGCGTGGTGTCGCAGACCAGCAAGTGCCCGATGTGTTTCCCGATCCACTGGGCCTGCGGATAGCCGGTGACTGCACTGAACCGGGTCGACAGATAGGTGATGGACAACACTTCATCCACTTCCCAGATCCAGTCGGACGCGGCTTCGGCCACCGCCCGGAAGCGCTCTTCGCTGGCTTCCAGTGCGCGGTTGGACGCCAGCAGTGCCTGATTCGAGGCCTGCATCGCTTCAAAACTGTTGTCGACATAGCGCGAGGAACGCAATGCATGGCGAAAGAACCAGGCCGTCAGCGCCATCAACACAATCAAGGCGGAGCCGAGGGTGGGCAACAATGACCACAGCAGATGCAGGCCCGGTCGCTCCAGATCCGCAACGAGGCTGTATCCGGTGCTGTCCAGCGGGACGCGGGGCTGGCCCTGGTCGATGCTGTCGTCCGGTGCCAGCGACAGATTGTTCAGCCCGTACCCGCTGCCGATCTTGCGCAACTTGGTGGGTGTCAGTTTGTCGACGAATACCAGTACCGAAGTCTTTTGGGGATCGCCCACTGGGCGCTCATCGTTGGGAAGGATCGCCGCCGCGGTGACCAGCGCCGGCCAGCCTTCGAACAATGAATAACTACTGACGGGCTTGGTCAGGTCGGGCTGACTCTGCACTTGCTCAACCAGACTGTTCGCCGAAAGCTGAAGGAACTGGGGCATTTGCGCATCGAGCATTTGTCCGCGAACCACGGCATATTTGGTGCGTTCCCGATCAAGCACGAACAGACCGTCATAACCGTCGCTGGTAAACAGGGTCTTGCCCATGTTCTGCTCGGTATACGCCCAGTTCGTGTCGACCGTGCCGCTCAAACGTTCATACGCTGTCGTCCAGTAGGCGTAACTGGTGATGTAGTTCTTCGATGCCGTGATGCGGTTTTCCAGCGCTCGGCCGGAATAGAACCGCACGTCATTGACGTCATCCTCATCCAGTTGAGTGGCAATGCCGAGCAACGCAGTGGTCGCCGCCATCACGCCGGCAATAAACAGCGCGCCCACCGCAATGGCCAGGCGCCGGGTGACAGAGCCCTGCAGGGTGGGTAACGACGTCGCACGGCTGGAAATGTCCATTTGCTCGTCCTTGATCCGGTACTTCTTCAATCTAGAACATCTTCAGCTTCGAGATGTTCAGAAGTTCGCCAAAGGTGTCTGACCGCTCAGGCCCCGTTGCGCAAAAGCACAAGACTTCACGCTCAAAAGCCGGATAATGGCGGCCAATTTGTTTAGCCCGCTATTCTGGTAACCCGCATGGAAATCAAGGTCAATTTTCTCGACAACCTCCGACTTGAAGCCAAGTTCGATGACTTCACGGTGGTGGCCGACCAACCGATCCGTTACAAGGGCGATGGCTCTGCACCGGGTCCGTTCGACTATTTCCTGGCGTCGTCGGCCTTGTGCGCGGCTTACTTCGTAAAGTTGTACTGCAGCACCCGCAATATCCCGACCGAAAACATTCGTCTGTCGCAGAACAACATTGTCGATCCGGAAAACCGCTACAACCAGATCTTCAAGATCCAGGTCGAGCTGCCGGCGGACATTTCCGAGAAGGATCGCCAGGGCATCCTGCGCTCGATCGACCGTTGCACGGTGAAGAAGGTGGTACAGGCCGGGCCGGAGTTCGTGATCGAGGAAGTCGAGAACCTCGACGCCGATGCCCAGGCCTTGCTGATGCCGGCGTCCACGTCCGGCGCGGGCACCTGCATTGCCGGCAAGGACCTGCCGCTGGAACAGACCATCGCCAATATGTCGGGGATTCTGGCCGACCTGGGCATGAAGATTGAAATCGCTTCGTGGCGCAACATCGTGCCCAACGTCTGGTCGCTGCACATCCGCGATGCGCAGTCGCCGATGTGCTTCACCAACGGCAAGGGCGCGACCAAAGAGAGCGCGCTGGCCTCGGCGCTGGGCGAGTTCATCGAGCGGCTGAACTGCAACTTCTTCTACAACGATCAGTTCTGGGGCGAAGAGATCGCCAATGCCGAGTTCGTGCATTACCCGGACGAGCGCTGGTTCAAGCCTGGCGCCAAAGATGAGTTGCCTGCAGAAATCCTCGACGAATACTGCTTGGGCATCTACAACCGTGACGGCGAACTGCGCGGCTCGCACCTGTACGACACCAATTCCGGCAACACCCAGCGCGGCATCTGCTCGCTGCCGTTCGTACGTCAGTCGGACAACAAGGTGGTGTACTTCCCGTCCAACCTGATCGAAAACCTGTTTCTCAGCAACGGCATGAGCGCCGGCAACACCCTGGCGGAAGCCCAGGTGCAGTGCCTGTCGGAAATCTTCGAGCGGGCGGTCAAACGCGAAATCCTCGAAGGCGAAATGGCCCTGCCGGATGTGCCGCAAGAGGTGCTGGCGAAGTACCCGGGCATTCTCGCCGGGATCAAGGCGCTGGAAGAGCAGGGCTTCCCGGTGCTGGTCAAGGACGCGTCGCTGGGCGGTGAATTCCCGGTGATGTGCGTGACGCTGATGAACCCGCGCACCGGCGGCGTGTTCGCATCGTTCGGCGCGCACCCGAGCTTCGAAGTGGCGCTGGAACGCAGCCTCACCGAGTTGCTGCAGGGCCGCAGCTTTGAAGGCCTCAACGATCTGCCACAGCCGACCTTCTCGGGCCAGGCCGTGACCGAACCGAACAACTTCGTCGAGCACTTCATCGACTCCAGCGGTGTGGTGTCGTGGCGTTTCTTCAGCGCCAAGGCCGACTTCGAATTCGTCGAGTGGGATTTCTCCGGCAACGGCGAAAACTCCAACGCCGAAGAGGCCGCGACGCTGTTCGGCATCCTTGAAGACATGGGCAAGGAAGTCTACATGGCGGTCTACGAGCACATCGGCGCCAAGGCTTGCCGCATTCTGGTACCGGACTATTCGGAGATCTATCCGGTAGAAGACCTGATCTGGGACAACACCAACAAAGCGCTGCAATTCCGTGCCGACATCCTCAACCTGCACAACCTCAGCAAAGTCGGTCTGCGCAACCTGGTCAAAGGCCTGGAACACAGCGAGCTGGACGATTACACCGACATCACCACGCTGATCGGCATCGAGTTCGACGACAACACGCCATGGGGCAAGTTGACCATTCTCGAACTGCGCCTGCTGATCTATCTCGCCTTGCAGAAGTACGAGCAGGCCAAGGATCTGGTCGAAGCGTTCCTGCAATACAACGACAACACCGTCGAGCGTGGCTTGTTCTATCAAGCGGTCAACGTGGTGCTGGAAATGGAGCTGGACGAAGATCTGGAGCTGGAAGACTACGAAGCCAACTTCCGCCGCATGTTCGGCGACGAGCGCATGGATGCGGCGATCGGCTCGGTCAACGGCAGCGTGCGCTTCTACGGCCTGACGCCGACCAGCATGAAGCTGGAAGGGCTGGATCGCCATCTGCGCCTGATCGAGAGCTACAAGAAACTGCACGCAGCGCGGGCCAGCTTCACGGGTTGATTCGGTTGGCGGCACGCACAAAAAAAGCACCTTCGGGTGCTTTTTTTGTGGTCGACAAACTTTGGCGTCAGAGCGCAGCTTTCACCTGCAATCCAAACACCAATGCATTGTCGATGTCCTTCCCGGAAAACGCGCCCGGCTCGATGATGTACTGCATATTCGGGCGCAGCGTCAGCCATGGAGTGGCTTGGTAGCCGTAGCCGAGTTCGATCAATTGCTCGGCGCTGTCCAGGTTTGGAAACGCTGCGCCATTGTCCAGCGCCGCGTCTTGCTGCACATCACGGCTGCGCGGGTTCGGCACTGCGCGGCCGTAGCCAAGCGCTACGGTGTCACGCGGACGGCCCTCAAAAGGCTTGTACAGAACGAGGCCGGTGCCGTACCACTTGCTGAACGGCGAAGCTGCTTCGCTGGCCGCCGAATATTGGCCGAAGGCGTGCAGGCTGCGACCTTCAGAGGCGTCCGAGGCCCAGACGGCCTGGTCGATCAGGACGTAATGGCCGCCGCGTCCGGACACTTCCTTGTCACTGCCGATGCGTTTAACGTCGGAGCTGTCGTAGTAATACCCGAGCTTGTACTCGCCGGGCAGTTTGCCGGCCTGCTTGTAGACCAGCTCGATCGGCACCACGGTGCCGGTGGTGTGTTTCGGGCCCAGGTGCCAGGCGCGGCTGGAATTGCCGTTGCTTTCCGGGTCGACATTGAACGCGGCCACGCGCAGTTGCCAGGCAGGGGAGAGGTCGTATTTCACCCGTACACCGAGGTGGGCGTTGGGGTAGTTAGTCCAGCCGCTGCCACCGGACATGTTCAGCGGATGACCGCAGAAACCGGCGTTCATGAAGTTGCAGAGAATGCCGCTGTCCAGCCCGCCGAGGTCGTTGCCCATGGCCATGTAGCCAAGTTTGACGTTCAGCGCCGGGGTAAACAGGCTGCGCTCGTAGCTCAGCTCGGTCAGGCGCGTGTAGAGGCCGCCGTAGTTTTCCTGGATGGGCAGACGGTTGCCGACCAGATCTTCGGAGGCACTGTTGCCGCGACGGTCGTTGATGCTCAGCTGGATCTTGCCGGCGTTGTCGACGCCGTACAGTTTGCTCAGGTCGAACTGCGCGCCGAGCTTGATGTTCTGCGAATAGCGCGCCGAGCGATGCAGGCCGCCGTCGGCGTTGTAGGCGGTTTCGCCGGTGTAATCGCCGGTGAACTTGATGCCGTCTTTATCGAGCTGGTGGCGCAGGCCGCCCCAGTCGCCGGTCAGGGTGCTGCGGGTGAACACGTTCGAATCGGTATCGGCGAGGGCGGGCAGGGCAGCGCCGCAGGTGAGACCGAACAGCATGCCGGTGAATACGCCGGCGTGAGAAAAGCGAACAGCCAATGACATTGCTGAAATCCAGAGCGAAGGACATGAAACGACGCGGCACCCGAAGGTGCCGCGCACAAGTGAAGTGAAGGAGGGCGCTGCGGTTTACGGCAGGGCGTACGCCATCACGTAGTCGCCACGGTCGGTCGACTGGCGAGCGCCACCGGCGGTGATAACCACATATTGCTTGCCGGTTTTCGGCGACACATAGGTCATCGGGCCACCCTGGCTGCCGACCGGCAGACGCGCTTTCCAGATTTCTTCACCGTTGGCGCTGTTGAAGGCGCGCAGATAGAAGTCCTGGGTGCCGGCGATGAAGATCAGGCCGCCCTGGGTCGACAGCGTGCCGCCGAGGGTTGGCAGACCGATCTTGATCGGCAGGTGCATGCGGATGCCCAGGGGGCCTGTGTCTTCAACGGTGCCGACCGGAACTTGCCAGGCGACTTTCTGGGTTTTCATGTCGATGGCGGTCAGCGTACCGAACGGTGGGGCCTGGCACGGAATGCCGGCAACCGACAGGAAGCGGTTCTTGTTCACTGCGTAAGGCGTGCCTTTCAGCGGAACGGCGCCCATACCGGTGTTCAACGCTTCACCACCGGAGGTTGCCTGGCCTTTATTCTGCGACGGGATCATCTGAATCCACAGGCCCAGACGCATGTCGTTGACGAAGATGAAACCGTGCACCGGGTCAGTGGAAATGCTGCCCCAGTTCATGCCGCCCAGCGAACCCGGGAAACTCAGGGATTTGTCAGTGCCCGGCGCGGTGTACAAGCCGTCGTAACGCATCGACTTGAAATCGATCCGGCACAGCAACTGGTCGTACGGCGTGGCGCCCCACATGTCCGATTCGGTCAGGTGTTGAGCACCGATCTGCGGCATGCCGACCGATTTCGGCTGGGTTGGCGAGTAGGGTTCGTTCGGAATGTTGGCCGCCTTGACCGGTACTTCTTTAACGTCGGTCAACGGTTTGCCGGTGGCGCGGTCGAGCACGTAAATCTGCCCGGCCTTGGTGCCGATCACCACCGCCGGAACGGTTTTACCGTCCTTGGTGAAGTCGATCAGGCTTGGCTGCATCGGCAGGTCGAAGTCCCAGAGGTCGTTGTGTACGGTCTGGTAGACCCACTTTTCTTCGCCGCTGTTGGCGTCCAGCGCCAGGATCGAAGCGCCGTAGGTGTGGTCCAGTTTGCTGCGCTCGACACCATAGATGTCGGTGGACGAACTGCCCATCGGCAGGAAGATCGTGTTGGTCGCCGGGTCATAGGACATCGGCGCCCAGCTGTTCGGCGTGCTGCGCACGTAGGTGCTGCCGTCTGCCGGTGCGTTTTTATCCTGCGGGTTGCCCGGGTCGAATGCCCAGCGCATGGCGCCGGTCATCACGTCGAAACCACGGATCACGCCGCCCGGCATGTCGGTCTGCACGTTGTCGGCAACGCGACCGCCAACCACCACGGTGGTGCCGGCCATCAGCGGCGCGGAGGACAGTTGATAGTAGCTGTCCGGGACATCACCCAGACCGGCCTTCAGATCGACCTGGCCGTTGGTGCCGAAACCCTGGCAGAACTCGCCGGTGTCGGCATCGACTGCGATCAGGCGGGCGTCGATGGTGTTGGTCAGCAGACGGCGCGTGCAGTTGGCGGCGGGTGCGACCGGGGTCTCGGTAACCGGCGAACTGGCCGGTTTGGCGACGGCGGCGCTGGCGTCGAAATAGGCCATGCCACGGCAACGCTGCCAGACTTTGGATTGAGCATTGATCGCGTTTTTCCAGATTTCTTTACCGGTGTCGGCATCGAGTGCGATCAGGTTGTTGTGCGGGGTGCAGATGAAGACTTTGTTGCCGATCTGCAGCGGAGTCAGCTGGTCTTCGGCGCCGTTGCCGTCGCTCTCGGCGATGTCGCCGGTGTGGTAGGTCCACGCGACTTTCAACTTGTCGACGTTGCTGCGATTGATCTGGTCCAGCGCGGCGAAGCGGCTGCCACCCTCGGTATTACCGTAGTGCGCCCAGTCTTTCTGCGCTTTTTCCGGCTCGACCGGCGTCAGGCCCGGGCCGGTGCCAGTAGGGGCAACGGTCGGGTGTGCGACGAACATGTTGCCGGCAGCTACCGCGAGTCCAACCGCCAGAACAGCGGCAACGCCGTAAGCTCCACGACCCGCAACGTCGCCATTGGCGCGTTTAAGCAGCGGATAAACCAGCGCGACCACCAGGCCCACGGCACTGAACATGAACAAACGCGAGAACACCGGCCAGAACACCAGCCCTGCGTCGATCACTGCCCAGATCGCCGTCCCCAGCAGAAACGCCGCGAACAGCCAGGCGCCGGCAGGCTTGCGACGTGCGATCAGCAGACCGGAAATGGCCATCGCCAGACCACCCACCAGGAAGTACCAGGAGCCTCCCAGGCTGACCAATTTCACACCGCCAGCGGCCAGTGCCAGGCCGAGCAGGGCGATGATCACGCCCAGCCCGACCAGAATGAATGTTGATATGCCCGAGAGGCGTTGACTCTGCTTCACGTTGAATGTCCCGTTGAAATGAGGAGGGCATTATATAGTTAGGTAACTACCTAGTTAAATCACTAAATCAGAATGAAAGGGGTTTTGGCGCTCAATGGTGCGACGGATCGACGCTGGCCTTGTCTTCGCGGCACCTCAGGTGCTATTGGAACAGTGGAAAAGTCTTCTATTTGCCAGCAGATATGGAATTTATGACAGGTTGATCACGGCCTGGTGGTTCCCGCCAGACAGGATCTGCGGGAACAGTATTGGCTGCGGCCGAGATGAAAGCTTAGCTAACCATCAGCTCATCCAGTGCCCGCTCGAGGGTGCTGACCGTCCGCTCGATGTTGTGCAGCTTTTCGAGTCCGAACAGACCGATACGAAAGGTCTGGAAGTCGGCCGGTTCATCGCATTGCAGCGGCACCCCAGCGGCGATCTGCAGGCCGTGGCTGGCAAATTTCTTACCGTTTTTGATATCGGCATCATCGGTGTAGCTCACCACGACGCCTGGCGCCTGAAAGCCGGCTGCGGCCACGCTTTTAAAGCCTTTGCCGGCCAACATGGCGCGCACCCGGTCACCCAGAACCTGCTGGTCGTCGCGGACCTTGTCGAAACCGTAGACCTGCGTCTCTTTCATTACGTCGTTGAACCGCGCGAGGGAATCGCTGGGCATGGTCGCGTGGTAGGCATGTCCGCCCTGTTCGTAGGCCTGCATGATCTGCAGCCACTTTTTCAGGTCGCAGGCGAAGCTGCTGCTTTGCGTTTGCTCGATGCGTTCGAGGGCCAGAGCACTGAACATCACCAGAGCGCAGCAAGGGGAGGCGCTCCAGCCTTTTTGCGGTGCGCTGATCAGCAGGTCGACGGCGCATTTGTGCATATCAACCCAAAGCGTGCCGGAAGCGATGCAGTCCAGCACGAACAGCCCACCCACCGCATGCACGGCGTCGCCGACGGCCCGCAGGTACTCGTCGGGCAGGATAATCCCTGATGAGGTTTCAACGTGGGGGGCGAAGACAATCTGCGGCCTCGAAGCCGCAATGGCTGCCAGCACTTCGTCCAGAGGTGGCGGGGCGTAGGCAGCCTGGCGACCCGTTTCGACCGGTCGGGCTTTCAGCACCGTCGTGGCTGCCGGGATGTTGCCGGTGTCAAGGATCTGGCTCCAGCGATAACTGAACCAGCCGTTGCGTATCACCAGACATTGCTGGCCGGTGGCGAACTGGCGTGCCACCGCTTCCATGCCGAATGTGCCGCTGCCCGGAACCACCGCAACGGCCTCGGCGTTGTAGACCTGTTTCAGGGTCTGGGAAATGTTCTTCATCACGGCCTGAAACGACTGCGACATGTGGTTCAGCGAGCGGTCGGTGTAAACCACTGAGTACTCGATAAGCCCTTCAGGATCGATTCCGGGATATAGCTTTGACATGGGGTGGCTCCTTATGTGATTCCCTGGCAGTCGAAAGGTCTGGCGAACATCATTGGGAAGCAAGTCTAGGCAAAGGGCAGGGATGAGCTGATCGAATTGCAGAAATGAGGATAGAGTGGTCATCAATGCCTCAATCGTTGTGTGAAAAATGAATCGTCCGCTGTTTATTTCTCTGGATGGGCCAAAAGGAACCGGCAAGACCACATTATTGGAAGCGGTTACGGCAGTACTGAGGGCCGACAACAAGAAAGTCATCCGGCTTTGCGAGAGAAAAAGCGATCCGTACCGGGGTGCCACGATGGCCCTCGTTAACGAACTTGCCAGAAATCCCTCCCGGGATCTGGAGTGGGCTGTGTGTCAGCGCTTTGCTGATAGCCGTAGCTGGATCTCCCGGCACGTGCTGACTAAGCAGCCGCTGGGCAGCATTGTCTTGAT
Organism: Pseudomonas sp. B707; assembly: GCF_022496685.1. Lineage (NCBI taxonomy): Bacteria > Pseudomonadati > Pseudomonadota > Gammaproteobacteria > Pseudomonadales > Pseudomonadaceae > Pseudomonas > Pseudomonas sp. B707. The sequence goes on from NZ_WTVE01000033.1 coordinate 244,238, forward strand.
CGATCGCTGGTATCCGTCTGACGCCGCGTTTCGCCATACCGTCCCGTTTGCAGAGATTCTCCAGTTGAATATCGAGCAAAACGTGCAGGTGCCAGACCTGCATGTCGGCGTCGTCACCACGCCGGATATTTCATGGGCCAGGGCAACGGCACGATCCAGAGGACTGGGCGGTACTGTGATTCAAAAGCACGCAGAGCATGTCGCGTGTACGGAGATGTTCGAGCAAGCAGCTGCCGATCATGGTTGGGTTTTGTGCCGTAATGAAGGAACGGTCGAGGATGCGACGATGCAGGTGGTTTCTGAGATCTATGAATTGTTCAACTGATTGCCGAGGTGGATCAGATGGTTTTAGGCGGGAGTTCATAAAGTTCCGCCCAGACACATCATTTAACATAATATACATTACACGTAACAAAGTATTACGAAGTCAGCCCGGTTGCGCACACCATTTCAATCTCCAGCATCGCTCTCAAGGACCTGATCCTTGGTGCCTGCAGATCTCTCCATTTGAAATGTGCTGCGCTCAATCCTCGTCACGCGTCAGCTTTTCAATCAGCACTCGATGCTGCGGATACTGCGCTGTGAGTTTCTGCCGATTCCCCATTTCCATATCCGCGAAATCAAACCCTGGTGAAACCGCTTCGCTGATCAAACCAAATCCGTTCGAACCATTCAGCAATCTGGAGGCTTTCCAGATTCCGCCCGGTACGTGCAATTGCAAATGTTGTCCGGCTAGAACATCGCTGCCCATCACCAACGTCTGCAGTGAACCGTCTTCAAGGATCAAGCTGTACTCAATGGCATCGCCCAGATGGAAATAATGCAGGATGTCCGAATGGTTGAAATGAAACTGGCCGACCGGTGATTCTTCGGTCAACAGGTAGTAAATCGACGTCATCAGATAACGCGGCCCACCGGCGGTTTCGAGCATGTCCCGATGATCGGCCTGGTAGGTTCTGCGAAAGAAACCACCTTCGACGTGAGGCTCAAGGTCCAGTGACGCAATCAGGTTCGATGCAGTAATCGGGCGTGGATTCATGACCTGCTCCATCGTTTCAATACGATCTGTAATAACTCGACTAAATGACCGTTTAGTTGAGTTATAGAAGAGGCCCAAAGTCCCCTGCTCGAAACCACATTTTATCTGAATCATCTGCTTTTAAATAAAGATTACGCACCTGAACCTCCGGTGCCAAACTTAGCCTTGTACCACCACCGTGCTCTCATAGTGGAATTCTTAGCTCGACCACTCTACGTATTTTCTTTCTATCACAGGTCGGATCCTGTGCGTTGACGGCGTAGATAACGATGCCCCGCTCGCCAGCGTATCCGCCAACTTGCCGAAGCTCCTCACTACGATCGGGTCGGATCATCGCCTCAACTTTTTCCCGATACACAAGCGCTGATCAAATTCCTGGCCTATCTTTGTCTGCGACGATTCGTTTATGCGCAAGCCTTGAGCCTCCATTTCATAAGGGATTTCGAATGAGTGCACTGACCGACCTCAACGCTTTGCAGGCCAATATCTCTGAGTCAGTGCTCGGGCAGGATCAGGTGATCCGTCAGATTTTGCTGGGGTTGCTGGCTAACGGGCATTTGCTGCTAGAAAGTCTTCCAGGGTTGGCCAAGACGCGCACGGTGAAGGCGCTATCCAAGCATCTTGATGCAAAGATGAGCCGCATTCAGTTCACGCCGGATCTGTTGCCATCAGATATCACTGGTGCAGAGGTACTGCATCAGGTCGAGGGTCGCAATGAAATCCGTTTCCAACCGGGCCCGCTGTTTGGCAACCTGATTCTTGCAGACGAGATCAATCGCGCACCGGCCAAAGTTCAGGCCGCGTTGCTTGAAGCGATGGAGGAACGACAGATCACCGTAGCCGGCAACAGTCATCCTTTGCCAGAGTTATTTATCGTAGTCGCGACCCAAAACCCCATTGAGCAGGAAGGCACCTACCCGCTGCCGGAAGCGCAAATGGATCGTTTTCTGATGAAAGTCTTGCTCGATTATCCCAGCGCTGAAAATGAAAGTCAGGTGCTGCGCCTGCTACGCGACGAAGAATTCACCAAAGGTTCGAACACAGCGTCCAAGAACAACTTCGAGCTCGCCCAGGATGTGATCTTCGCAGCGCGTAAGGAAGTCAGCGCCATACATGTTTCGCCCGCCATTGACCGTTATCTAATCGACCTGATCAATGCCACCCGCTATCCGGCTGACTATGACGAAGATCTGGGCCGCTGGATCAATATTGGCGCCAGTCCGCGTGGTGGCATCGGCCTTGATCGCTGCGCCCGCGCCGATGCGTGGTTGCTAGGCCAGGACTTCGTCTCGCCGGATAACGTGCGCGCCGTGGTGCATCCGGTGCTACGTCATCGTATACAGCTTAGCTATGACGCAGTGGCCGATGGAGTGACGGCTGACCAAGTGCTGGATCGGATACTGGACAAGGTAGCTATTCCGGCATGAGCAGTGACGGGTTTGTCTATGTATCTCTCGCCCAATTGATGGCGTTGGAGTTTCCGGCTCGAGGGCTCAGCTTTGCTGCGCGTCAACCTCAGGGCAGCATTCTCGCCGGCAATCATGCTTCGCGCTTGCGTGGCAGAGGCCTGAACTTTGACGAATTGCGCCGTTACCAGCCCGGCGACGATTTGCGGCATTTGGACTGGCGGGCTTCGTTGCGTACCGGCAAGCCTGTGGTGCGCACTTTCACAGAAGAACGCGACCGCCCTGCTCTGATTCTGGTCGATCAACGCATGTCGATGTTCTTCGGCTCTCAGCGCAGCTTCAAGTCCGTCGTCGCTGCCGAACTTGGGGTGCTGGCTGCGTGGATTGTATTCAACGCTGGCGACCGAGTGGGTGGTCTGGTGTTCAACGACTCCCGTATCGACAGCATTTCACCCTTGCGCAGCCGCAAGCGAGTGGAGGCATTATGCAGTCGTATCGCTGCGCAGAATCAGGAGCTTGATGCGTCCAGTCCCGATGCCGAAGACGCCGATCAACTCGACAAGGTTCTGCAGCGTTGCCTGGCGTTGGCCGGCCATGACCACTTGATATGCATCGTCAGCGACTTCGCAGGTGCGGGTGAGCGTACGTTGCAACTGATGCGGCAACTGGCGGCACACAATGATGTGATTGCCATGCAAGTCTATGACCCGATTGCGATAAATCTGCCAACCGACGGCAGGTTGTTGGTGACTCAAGGCGAATTACAGGTGGAGCTGGCGGTGGGCCGCCGTCAGGTGCATCAACCACTGGGTGACTATCTCGGCGGACGGCTCAAAGATGTTGCCACCCTGCTCCGCCGCAGCCAGGTACCGTTGATGATGTTCAGTACTGCCGAAGAGTCGCTCACTCAATTGCGGGCAGAGCTGGGTAAACAACCGGGGGGACGACCATGAGCGCGAACGTTCCGAGTGTCGCGCAACTCAAGGAGTTGGCGCTGCCCCCGCCCGTCAGCTATTCGCCGCAAACCTGGGGTTGGTGGTTGCTATTGGCGACTTTACTACTGGCTGCCGTGATCATTGGCACCAGGCGCTTGATTCAATGGCGTCGTGATCGCTACCGGCGCGAGGCGCTGGCACAGCTGGAGCAGTTGCGCACCAATAGTGACGAGTTGTATGCGCTCCGGGAACTGCCTGAACTGCTCAAGCGTGTAGCACTGTCTATGCAGGGACCAAGATCGCTTACCTCGAGCGCCGCTGCTGCAGCGTTGCAGAGTTCTGAGTGGCAGATTTTCCTTCAAGCCCACGTCGATCAGCCGCTCCCCGAGAAGTTCGCGCAACAACTCGCGACGCTGGCCTATGCCCCGGACGCCACCCTGCTCGCCCTCCCCGCCCCCCGGCGCGATGCATTATTTGATACTTGTAGACTATGGGTGGAGCGGCATCATGTGGCAGCTTGAATATCCATGGTTGCTGATTCTTTTGCCGTTGCCTTGGGTTACTTACCGTTATCTGCCCGCCTACCGTGAAGCTCGAAGTGCTTTGCGCGTGCCCTTTTTCAACGCAATGAGCCGCGCGGTGGGTGAGACGCCGTCATCTGCTGGCAGCCGCGGCAATCGCTGGCAATTGCTGTTGAATCTGGTGATATGGGCGCTGCTACTGGTTGCCGCCTCTCGCCCCGTGTTCATTGAAAAGCCTATCGAGCGACAACAACCCGTGCGGGATCTGCTGCTGGCCATCGATATTTCGCAGTCAATGGAGACCGAAGACTTCACTGACGCTAATGGACAAAAGACCAATCGCCTCGCTGCGGTCAAAGCCGTCGTGCAGGGGTTTATCGACAAACGCAAGGAGGATCGCATCGGTTTGATCGTATTTGGCAGCGGCGCATACCCTCAGGCGCCATTGACACTCGATCACGCTAGCCTGTCACTGTTGCTGAACGACACTGGCATTGGCATGGCGGGGCCCAATACCGCGATCGGCGATGCCATTGGTCTTGGCCTCAAAATGCTGGAAAAAGCCCAGGAACAGGAAAAAATCCTGATACTGCTCACCGACGGTAACGACACCAGTAGTGCAATTACGCCGGGTCACGCCGCGGAAATGGCCGGTGCCAAGGGCGTAATGATTCATACAATCGGCATTGGCGATCCCGGTGCTACGGGCGAAGCCAAAGTCAATCTGAGCGAGCTGGAGCGTATTGCCAAAACCACAGGCGGCCAATTCTTTCGGGCCGAAGATCGCACCGCGCTTGATCAGGTGTACAGCACACTCGACCGCCTCACCCCGCACCAGGTCAAAACTTTTAGCCACCAATCCCAGCGTGAGTTGTTCTTCTGGCCGATGGGGGCGGCGCTCGTATTGTTGGCTCTGTATCACATATCCGCGCTGCTCGGGCCCCGTATGGTCAACTCGAGCCGGCGTCAGGAGGTGTGAGATGGACATAAACCTCAGCGACTTCCATTTCCTGCGTCCGCCATGGCTTCTGTTGGCTGCGTTCGGAGCACTGCTGCCGTGGATCTGGCGCCAAAGTCGCGATCTTCAGCGCAGCCTGCGTGGCAAGATTGCAGAGCATTTGCTGCCACATCTGTTACTCACGCCACAGGACCGTCAACGACTGCGGCCGGTACATTTACTGTGCGCCCTGCTGGTGCTTGGCGCAGTGGCTGCTGCCGGACCGACCTGGGAACAGGATCGCCCGGACTTTCTGGAAAATCGTGCACCGTTGATCATCGCCCTCGATCTGTCTCCGTCGATGGATGCCAATGATATTCAGCCTACGCGGCTGGAAGCGGTCAAACATAAACTTCATGACTTGATTCAGCGAAGAGCCGGCGCCCGCACCGGACTGATCGCCTACGCAGGAACCGCACATCTGGTCTTGCCTGCGACGAACGACCCAGAACTGTTGGACACGTTCATCCAGGCGCTAGATACGGGACTGATCGAAAAGCAAGGCAAGGACGTTGCGGCGGTGATCGAACAGGCGAAACGCTTGCTGGACGCTGAGAAAACCCCTGGCACCCTGTTGTTGATCACCGACGGTGCCGACACCACCCAGTCAGAAAACCTCGGCAAACAGTTGCAGGGCGGCTCGCTTCAGGTTCTTGTGCTGGCAGCCGGAAATGAAAACGGTAGTGTGATTCTCGACAGCAACGGCCAGCCTCGTACCGCAGCTGACGGGCGCCCTGTAATCGGCAGTTTTGATCCGGCCGCGCTCAAGGATTTGGCTGCTGCCCTGGACGCACCGCTGGGCAGTCTGACACTTACCAATGATGATCTGGACTGGGTCGAAGGACACGCTCAACAACACTTTCGTAGTGCCAGTGAAGAACAGCGAGTATTGCACTGGAAGGATGCCGGTTATTGGTTGTGCTGGCCGCTTCTACTGCTGGCGTTGTTCAGTGTTCGCAAGGGGTGGAGTGTCAACTGGATGCCGGCGCTATTGCTGACAATCGGGCTCGGATGGCCGAGCGCACCGGCGCAGGCAAACGCGCTGACAGATGCTTTTCTCACCCGGGATCAGCAAGGGCGGTGGGCGTTCGAACATGAGCATTTCCCCCAGGCAGCAGAGCTGTTTACCGACCCGTTGTGGAAAGGTATCGCAGCCTACAAAGCGGCCGATTACGACTTGGCGCTGACATCATTCGCCCGCCTTGATACGCCGCAAGCCTATTTTTATCTGGGCAACATTTATGTGCGCCGATTCAAGTTCGATGAGGCTATTGCCGCTTACTCTCAGGCATTGAAACTGCAACCGCAGTTTCCAGAAGCCAGCGCTAACCTCGCTTTGGCGCAGGCTTTGCAGAAAGATACCGAAAGCGCCGAGCAAAATGCCCCAGATACCAAACCGGACCAGGTCAAATTCGACAAGGCACCGGGAAAAGGCCAAAGCAAGACGATTGAAACCGAACAGGCAACCTCGGATGCTCTGTGGTTACAAAACCTGACAACCTCCCCTGCGAAGTTTCTCAAGCAGAAATTCCGCTTGCAGGACCAAGCAGGAGCCACGCCATGAGACTCACCGCCTCACTCGCGTTGACCTCCTTGTTGCTGTGCAGCGTAAGCGCCCTCGCTGCCGAGCCCCAACTCAAGGTCCGGACCCATTTGCAGCCTGCCGATGGTGCAATGGTCGGTGAGATGTTGGAGTTACAACTCGACATCCTGACAGACACCTGGTTTACCAGCGCTCCCACCCTGCCTGAGCTGGTACTTGATGGCGCGCGGGTATTACCTCCCGATGGCCAGGCTGAGCACCTCAATCAGACGCTCGATGGCCAGTCGTTCAGCGGCATGCGTTATCGCTATCTGATCACACCGAATGTCGCCCGCGAATTCACAATCCCGGCGCTGACCGTACGCGCCACACCGGGGCAAGCGACAGAGGAACAGAGTGCCTCCAGTCAAACAGTACAGTTCAGCGCGGCCCAACCGCCGGGCTTCGAGCCGGATGAAATACCTCTGGTTGCAACGGGACTGCGATTGAGCCAACGCATAATCAATTCAGCCTCGCCCTTGAAAGTCGGCGACAGCATTACTCGGCAGTTGACTCTGCAAGCCGACAATGCCCTTGCCATGACGCTGCCGGTGCCACCGTTGGGCACAGTTGACGGCCTGAGCCGTTATCTGAAAACACCCCAGATACGCAATCTGGACGATGGGCGGGGCTTTTTGCTTGGTGGTGAACGGATCGACAGCGCCAGTTACCGTATCGATAGCGCCGGCGCTCACATGTTGCCCGCTATCAAAGTGAAATGGTGGGACTCCGGCACCCATCAGGTCCGAACCGCTCAAGTTCCTGCGGTCACGTTTGAGGCCACCGCAAACAATGCCTACAAACCTGTGTTTTCGATCGCAGAGGACCTCAGGCAACTCGGGCAAGACAGTCGCTTGCATCTTTCCACCCGGTGGTTGAGCTGGCTGGTACTTGTGAGCTTGCTGATCGCCGGCGTCTGGTTCGCCCGGCCATTGCTGACTCGTGGCTACCGCGCCTTGCGAACCCGTCAGCAAGCGCGCCATCAGGCACGATTGCAATCCGCCGACTACGCCTGGCGGCAAATCAGACCGCAGGTCGAAGGCCGGCCTCCTCAACTGACCGCTATATATCTGTGGCTGCGCCGAGGTCGATTCGGCGTGAAGCTCGCGGCACTCGACCCACATATGCAAACGCTGTTAAGCGCCGTTTATGGCGAAAAAACCAATAAAGACCAAGCGTTGCGTGAACTTCCTCAATCCTTGGCTAAGCTGCACAGTCAGGCCAAAGAGAAACAAGGCTTGCCGAAACCAGCCTTGAGACCGCTCAACCCCGTTCATGACAAGGATTACTCATGAGTCTCCCGAATCTGCATCTCCGTCGTTTCGGTCTGATCCTGCTGTTGCTCATTGCGCTGCCAAATCTGGTTCAAGCCGGTGAGCCACTGCCTTCGTGGAATGACGGCCCATCAAAAAAGAGCATCATCGAATTTGTCCAGTCGGTAACCGACCAGACGAGCAAGGATTTCGTCAAACCAGCCGAGCGTATTGCTGTATTCGATAATGACGGCACTTTGTGGAGCGAGCAGCCGGCGTATTTCGAAGTGTTATTCGCATTCGACGAGGTCAAACGCACGGCGGCGCAGCACCCTGAATGGAAAACCACTCAGCCTTTCAAGGCTGTGCTTGAAAACGACCATAAAGCGCTGGCTGCGACCGGCATGGATGGGTTGCTGAAAATCGTCGGTGCGACGCACAGTGGCATGACTACAGAAGAATTCAATGACTATGCCCAGACTTGGCTGACGCAGGCCCGACATCCAAAGACCGGTAAACCCTATACCGAGATGATCTTCCAGCCGATGCTCGAGATGCTTGATTATCTGCGCAGCGAAGGTTTCAAGACCTACATCGTCTCTGGTGGGGACACAGGCTTCATGCGCGCCTTCGCCGAAAGGGTTTACGGCATCCCGCCCGAGCAGGTCATTGGTACAACGTTCGACACGTCGTACCGGTTCAAGGACGGTAAGGCAACCATCCTGCGCAACCCGAAGTTGGCGCATAACGACGACGGGCCGGGCAAACCCGTGAGCATCGACAATATTATCGGCCGACGCCCGATTCTGGCGTTTGGCAACTCAGACGGTGACCTGCAGATGCTCCAATGGACTGCTGCCGGCGCTGGCAAACGCTTCATGGGTCTGGTACATCACACCGATCCCAAACGCGAATGGGCGTATGACCGTCAGTCGCAGATTGGTCGTCTGGACAAGGCACTTGATGAAGCCAGGCAGCGGGGCTGGACGGTTGTCGATATGGCGACAGAATGGAAGCGTATCTATCCCGCCGATGCGGGCCAACCTGCTCAGTGACAAGCGCTTTGTCCTCCAGGCCCCCGGTAAAGCCCGAGTAACGTTAAAGCACTTTCGAATCGGAATAAGGCTGTCGTGCAATGTCTTCACGAGTTACTAGCGAAATCCCGGATATGTCTGTTGCTGGCCCCTCTCATATAGCCCTGATCGTCCCCGCGCTTTTGCTGTGCATATCCGGTGCGGCGGCATTGATCTATCAAGTGCTCTGGATCAAGCAGTTGTCATTGGTGGTTGGTGTTGAGGTCTATGCCATCACCACGGGCATCAGCGCATTTTTCGCGGGTCTGGCGTTCGGTGGCTGGCTGTTCGGCCGCTGGGCAGATCGCCTGCATCAACCTGTCGTGCTGTACGCCATTCTGGAAGTGCTGGTTGCCGCACTAGGTGTCGGCGCAACGTTTGCACTTAGCCTTTCTGCCCCGGTGTTTGCCTGGCTGCAGCAGTATGTCGGCGTGCTGGCATGGACACTCCCCTTCGCTCTGGTGGGCGTCCCTGCTTTGCTGATGGCAGGTACGCTCCCCGTGCTGGTGCGATCCCTGGCATCAGCCCCGGGCAAGGCCGGCGGCCAACTGTACGCAGCCAATACCCTCGGCGCGATTGCCGGTACTCTGCTTGCCGCGTTTGTACTGGTTGCCACCTTCGGTGTCAGGGGCAGCGCGCTATTCGCCGCCATGTTCAATCTGCTGGCTGCCGCCGGCGCGCTCTGGTGGCAGCATCAGCAGCCGATAACGAAGGCTGCTGCGGTCAAGCACCTTTCCGAGCAATCCCCCGATCGCACAGCCTTGTGGCTCTACGCAGTAGCCGGCGGTGTGGCCCTGGGCTATGAAGTGGTGTGGTCGCAGTCGATCGTGCAATTCATGAGTACTCGTACCTACGCATTTGCCGTGGTGTTGGCGACGTATCTTGCCGGGCTGTTTCTCGGGAGCGCCCTGCTCTCCCGCCGCGTTGATCGGATCCGCGATCCATGGGGCGTGTTTGGTTTGCTTATCGTCGGCGCCGGGCTGATTGCGCTGCTGGAAATCGCTCTGCTCGGACGTTGGTTGGTGATGGCGCAGACTCAGGCCGAGATTTGGCTGCTGGCATTGGGCGCCGCTGAACTGGCGGGGATGAGTGCCCGTTTTGCAGTTGCCGCACTGAGCATTGTGTTTCTGCCGACCCTGTTGCTCGGAGCTGCATTTCCATTGGCGTTACGCCTGAGCGTCGGCAATGGGCGAGTTGGCCGAGATGTCGGTGCGGTGGTCGCCTTCAACACCCTTGGCGGGATCATCGGGGTGCTGCTCTGCGGATTTTTGCTGATTCCCTTGCTTGGCCTTGTGCGTACTTTGGGCCTGCTTGCGGTCATCGCGGCGGCCATCGGTTATCTGGCGGTACGCAAAGGACACGGCGTGAAAAAAGGACGGCGCCAGGCTGTTGTTGCACTCGGCCTGGTATCGGTAGCACTCGCACTGTTAACGCCGGTCGATAAGCTGGCGAGCTTGTTACCCGGCGCTCGCAATGGAACGCTGGCATTCTACGAAGAGGGGCGCGGCGGTACGGTTGCGGTGGTCACCCAAGGTAAAGGACAAAATGCATTCCAGCGCCTTTATATCCAGGGGGTTTCAAACACCGGCGACGCGATGCCGTCACTGCGCTACATGCGCATTCAGGCGTTGCTGCCGTTGCTCATCCACAATGGCGAGCCCCGCTCGGCTTTGGTGATCGGTTTCGGTACCGGAATCACCGCAGGTGCATTGCTCAAATATCCAGGGCTGGAGCATCGAGTAGTCGCGGAATTGCTGCCCTCCGTGATCAAGGCCGCCCCATTATTCAAAGGAAATTTCAACGCGGCCAGCGATCCTGGTGTCGATGTGCGTCTGCGCGACGGCCGTCAGGAGCTCCTGCGCAGTCCGCAAAGCTACGACTTGATTACGCTCGAACCACCACCACCCTCCGCCGCCGGTGTAGTGAATTTGTATTCCCGGGACTTCTATCAATTGGCCGCCAGCCGTTTGCAGAAACATGGCCTGGTCGCTCAATGGTTGCCTTTGCCAACACAAAATATTGAAGACTCGCGCTCACTGGTGCGCAGTTTTCTCGATGTATTTCCTTATGCGAATGTCTGGACCAGCGAATTTCATGAAATGTTGTTGGTGGGGTCGATGGAGCCAATCGAACTGGACGTGACAAAAATCAGCCAACGTTTTCAGCAAGATTCGGTGCGTAGCACATTGCAAGACGTCGGCATCGGCTCGCCCGCAGCGTTGCTGTCAACCTGGGTCACCGGCCGGGCCGGTCTTGAGCGTTTCGCCGCCGACGCGCCTGCCGTAACAGACGATCAGCCGCGCATAGAATACGCACCATGGGTGCGCGCCAAGGAGATCACCCGGGTACTTCCAGCATTGCTGGACCTGCACGTTTCGCCGCCTCTGGTAAATGGTGACGAAGGTTTTACCCAGCGTATGGAAGCCCATCGCCAACGCCTGATGCAGTTTTATCGAGCCAGCCTGCATGCCTATGACGGTGACCGAGACGCCTGGGCACGCGATATCCGGGAAGTCATGAGTGGTGACGGAGGTAATCCGTATTTTCGCTGGTTCGTCGGCCAGTGATTACCCGGTGAACATTTGACACTCGCCTGCCAGCAGGCTAAAGCTGCATTAGCTCGATACTTGCCTGAAGGCACATGGACCTGGACTACGGAAGTCGCAATGCCCAAGCATAAAAACAGAGCCGCACCGAACCAGCCTGACGCCGCACCGACCTCGATTTCTCGCTACCTGTTTCCCGTCACTATCGGCGTGCTGCTGGCTGCCGTGGCGGGAATCGGTTGGTTTCTGCTAAGCCCGGCACCCGCGTCGGGCAAGTATGTGGAGATCAGCGCCCCCGTGTTGCAACCCGCCAAGTCTGTACCGGTGGTCGCAGCCAAACCGGCGACGATGGTCGATGAACAACAATGCCAGGGTTGCCACAGTGAACAGGCCAAGGATTGGCAAGGCTCACACCACCAATTGGCCATGCAACCGGCCACCGCCGAAACCATGCTGGGTGACTTTAACAACGTCACCTTCAAAGCCGAAAACGAGACCACCCGTTTCGTGCGCAAGGGCGACGAATTCTGGGTCAATGCACCGGGGCTCGATGGCAAGAACGCCGATTTCAAAGTCGCTTACACCTTCGGCATCGCGCCGCTCCAGCAATACCTGATCGAGGTCGGCGAAGGTCGCTTGCAGGCACTGGGTGTCGCCTGGGATACCGAGAAGCATCGCTGGTTTCATCTCTACGCAGGCCAAGGTGTGAATTTCAAGAATCCACTGCACTGGAGCAAGCCGAGCCAGAACGCCAACTTCATGTGCGTTGAGTGCCACACCACCGGTTTCAAGCGCAACTTCGATGCCGCCAGCAACACTTTCGCCAGTCACTGGAACAGTCTTGGCGTCGGTTGTCAGGCGTGCCATGGTCCGGCGTCGAACCACCTTGAGTGGACAGCGAAGCAAACAGATCTGATCCATGCTGGTTTCGACGTCAACCTTAAGGACAAGAACGCCACCGTCGAAATCGAGACATGCGCCCGCTGCCACGCTCGCCGCGCGCCCTTGGGTGATGGCTACACCGTAGGAAAGCGTTTGATGGACGATTACCTGCCAAGCGCCCTCACCCGCGAGCTGTACTCACTGGACGGCAAAATCAAGGATGAAGTGTTCGAACATGGCTCGTTCCTGCAAAGCAAAATGTTCGACAAAGGCGTGCGCTGCAGCAATTGTCATAACCCGCATAGCAGCGAGTTGAAAGCACCGGGTAACGGAGTGTGCTTGCAATGCCATAACACCGCTGGGAAAACCGCCGTCGAAGGTGTCGATGGTAAAGGCCTCCAGGCAAAAAACTACGACTCGGTTGAACACACCCGTCACGCCATGGGCCAGCCTGGTTCACAGTGCGTCGATTGCCACATGCCCGGCAAGTTCTATATGGGTAACGATTTCCGGCATGACCACAGCTTCAGTATTCCCAACCCGGAACGCGCGGCAAAACTCGGCACTCAGGACGCCTGTTTGACTTGTCACCAAGGCCAGGGCGGGGACAAGATCACCGCGCAATTCAAATTGTGGAACAGCTCGACTGCCCCGCAGGCGCCGCGTTACGACGAAAGCCTGCGACTGATTCGCAATGGCCAACCCGGTGCAGCGCAGGCGTTATACGAGCAGTTGCAGCGCAGCAATCTACCGGCTATTCAGCGTGCGACGTTGTTGGCGGAGCTGGCGCTGTATCCGAGTGATCAAGCGTTGAAGCTGGCAACGCAGGACCTGAAAAATCCGGAGCCGCAAGTCCGTGAAGCCGCAGTACGCGCAGTCAGCGCGTTTCTCCCGCCGCCGGAGCGGACCTCTCTTTTGACGCCGCTACTGGGTGATTCGGTCAAAGCTGTGCGCATCGTGGCGGCACGGGATCTGTTGAGTGTCGCTCGCAATGGACTTGGCCCGGCACAGGCCAACTGGGACGCCGCAATTGCCGAGTACGAAGCCGTGCAAAAGAGTCTGGCGGAGCGCGCGGAAGCCAACCTCAACCTGGCGATGCTCTATCAAGCCAATGGTCGTTCCAGCGAAGTAGAGGGGCTACTGCGCACGGCAATCAAGCGCGATCCGGACTTCTACCCCGCTTTGGTCACGCTTGTGCAATGGCTGGAAGGCAACAGCCGCAGTCAGGAAGCCCAAGCCCTGCTTGATGAAAGCCTCAAACAACACCCTGACGCCGCGTTGCTGCACCATACTCGCGGACTGTCCTTGATCCGCGCGGGAAAAACCGCCGAGGCCATGCCATCCCTCAGCAAGGCTGCGCAACTGGAGCCGCAGAATGCACAGTACGGTTACGTTCTGGCAGTTGCTCTGCACGAGAATGGCAAAGTGGATGAAGCCTGTGCGCAACTGGAGCGTTTGCTCAAGGTGCAACCTGCCAATCGCAACGCGCGGCTATCGCTGATCGAGTGGTATCTCAACAGCGGGCAGGAACCCAAGGCACAGGTAGTCTTGCAGTCCTGGAAGAAAATGAATATTGCGGATCCGGCATTGAAATGAGTGCGGTTACGACTTGTAGCCTAAGGTGAAGGGGGCTGGCCGGTTCCAGGCCAGTCAATCACAGTTGCGCGCTACAGCCATTCATGAAGGAGCGGGCTATGTTCAAGTTCTTCAAGACTACAGTGCTCGGTGGCCTGATCTTTATCCTGCCGCTGGTTCTCATTTTCGTGCTGATCGAAAAAGCCATTCACCTTCTGCGAGGCCCGGTGCAAAAGCTTTTGCCAATGTTCTCCGGCTATGACATCGCCGGTGTCACGCTACTAAGCCTGGCTACCTTGGCGGGTTTGATTCTGCTGTGTTTTTTGGCTGGCCTGCTGGCGAAGACGACAGCCGCGTCGCGTGCTATCGACGCGATTGAAAACAAGGTCCTTGGCAATTTGCCCGGGTATCAACTGGTCAAGGACGCCGCGAGTCGAATGGCCGGGCTGGAAAATGACGACGGCTCAAAGGTCGGGTTAATCGCGGAAGGTGAAGGGTGGCGCGTCTGTCTGGTGCTCGAAAGTGTCGGCGAGCTCCTGACGATCTACATGCCTGATGGTGGTCCCGCTGGCGGTACTGCGGGTGAAGTGCGCTTGATTCCCGCATCACATGTGATCATTACCGAGCTGACATGGCTGACGCTGCTCACCAATTTGCGACGTGGAGGTCGTGGCCTCCTGGAAGCTATACAACCCTGGTTGCCAAATCCTGAGTGCCAGCCCACCTGCCCTGCCCCTCATCATGGTTGACAGGACAGAAGGGTTAGCAAGTCAGTCCGACGTTACTTGTTTTTCAACTTCAGGTACGACTGGTGAAGGTCCGCCGCCCACTCGTCCAATACCTTGCGCGCATCTGTCGCTTTCATGATTTGGCTGTCGTTCTCCAGCGGCTGGCCAGTGCCTTTGCGCACAACCTGAGCAATCACCGCGTTATTGCCGCCATCCAGAAATACGGCTTCAGTGGCGATCGTAGTTTCCTGGTCACGAATACCAGTCGCAGTGCTCACTGCAGCGGCGACCAGCGCGATTGGAATCACTTCGTATGGCTTGAGCCCTTCAGTCTTGCTGCTGACAGCCGTGATAGCCGCTCGCACAACGATGGTGCCCGGGCCTGGGCCATTGGCCAAAGGCAGGGACTTGCCCAGCTCACGCTTGAGTGCAGAGTCGTAGTAGGACGTGATGCCGTTGAGTGTGCTTTGCGGAATCTTGTCGGTAGGTTGTGGTTTGGGGTAAAGCTGGCTCGGCTCTACGTAAACGCTCGAGTATTTGTTCAGATCGAGCTTGGGATCAACCCAGCGCATCACGGCTGCACCCGAGGGGGATTTTTCCTCCTTCAAACGGCTGTAATCCTTGAGGAAACCCGAGTACTCATCAGGCTGAGTCAGCTTGCTTGAACATCCGGTCATGGCTAGCGTAGCCAGACATACCGACCCCATCAAAAGCGTTGCTCTCATTCTTGAATCTCCCTGGTGTGCGAAATTTCGCGAAGCCCATTCGATCAATGCATGGCTGCAAACGTCCTGGCTTTTGATGAGCCAATAGACGAGCCGTTTATGTATAGCTCAACTTTTTGCCCTGATCGCCAATCGAAGTAGATCTCGTCCTTTTCATCAGATACTGAAATAAAAAAAGTTGCTGAACCTTAAAGCACTTCTATTCTCATTGAAGTTTTTCCAGTCTCTAAAGTCCGCCGAGCGTACCCGATGGGAAATGACAAGGGATGGATCATTTGCGAGCACTGCGACGGTGTTTACGAGCGCAGCGTGCTCATCAAGAATCAGAAGACTTGGTGCGTGCGCTGCGGCGGCGTGCTCCAGCGCTATAACGGACTGACGATTGAGCAGCGTTTGGCGCTCACTCTCACAGCGCTGGTGGTGTGGATTTTCGCTAATTTTTATCCGGTGATGAGCATCAGCCTCAAAGGTCTGAAAAACAGTGCGACGCTATGGGATTCTGTCGTGGCGTTGAGCCTTGGACCGATCACTTTCATAGCACTCGTAGCCGCAGTAGCCATGATCATTGCGCCGATTATCCAGTTGCTGCTGCTGGTTTGGGTGCTGGGCTTTGCGCTGAAATCTCGTCGTTCCCCCGGTTTCCGCTTCTGCATGCGATGGCTGGAAACCCTTAGACCCTGGAGCATGCTTGAAGTCTGCCTTCTTGGGGCCATGGTCGCGGTGATCAAACTTGCCGGGCTGCTGGACGTGTTGCCGGGTATTGGCCTGTTTGCTCTCGCCGTGTTGAGCCTGATGATGATCCGCATTGCCGGGCGCGATATCCGCGAACTGTGGGACATCCTATGAACATGCCGCCCAATGCCAATGACCTTAACTTGTGTCTTTGCCACAGTTGCGGCCAGGCGTGCGACATGACGGGCGAACCCCATGAGTGCGAACGCTGCGGGTCTACCCTGCATCGCCGCAAGCCCGATTCGCTGACGAGGACCTGGGCCTATATGTTCACGGCGCTGGCGTTCTATGTTCCGGCCAATCTGCTGCCGGTCATGAATACCAAAATGGTCGGCAACGGCGCTGACAGCACTATCATGAGCGGCGTGCTGGAGTTCTGGGAGGCCGGAGCCTGGGATATCGCGCTGATCATCTTCATTGCAAGTATCGCCGTGCCCGGTATCAAGTTTGTCGCGATCACGCTGCTGCTGGTCACGGTTCAGCGCGACAGCCAATGGGCGCTCAAGGAACGCTCCGGTCTGTACCGGTTCGTTGAGGTCATCGGGTATTGGTCGATGCTCGACGTCATCGTCGTGGCACTGGTCGCGTCATTGGTGAAGTTCGACGCACTGGCCGACATCGAACCACGTGCCGGCATTCTGTTTTTTGGCTTGGTGGTGGTCTTCACCATGCTCTCGGCGATGAGTTTCGACCCGCGCCTTATCTGGGACCAACACAATCGGCAAGACAGGGAGTTCATGGATGAAGTCATCCACCAATGACAAGCCGCATACCCCGGGACAGGCCCCGCTCAAGACGCGTCGATTCGGCGTCTCGCTGGTCTGGATAGTACCCATCATTGCAGTGCTGGTAGGCATTTCACTGGTGGTTCACAGCATTCTTCAGGAAGGGCCGACCATCACGCTGACGTTTAAAACAGGTGATGGACTCACCGCCAACAAAACCGAAGTCAAGTACCGCAATGTGGTGATCGGACACGTCTCGGATGTCAGTCTGAGCGACGATCAGAAAAGCGTGAACGCCACGATCAAACTGGCCAAACAGGCAGAAGGCTTCACTCGCGAAGACTCCAAATACTGGGTAGTGCGACCCCGTATCGGCGCGGGTGGCGTGTCCGGCATCGACACCCTGCTTTCCGGCGACTACATCGGCGCCGATATCGGTCAGTCAAACACGCGGGCAAAAACGTTCAAGGGGCTGGAAAATCCGCCTCCGATTACCTACGGCGAACCGGGCAAACGCTTTACCCTGCACACCGAAGATCTCGGCTCCCTGGACATCGGCTCCCCGGTCTACTACCGCAAGATACCGGTGGGCCAAGTCGTGGCTTATGCGCTGGACCCCGATGGTAAAGGCGTCAGTATTGAAGTGTTCATTCATACGCCGAACGACGCCTATGTCACCGAGAATACTCGTTTCTGGAACGCCAGCGGTATCGACGTAAATGTAGGTGCCAACGGTTTCGCTTTGAAAACCGAATCACTGTCGACCTTACTGGTGGGTGGCATTGCTTTTCGGGCGCCCGAGTTCAGTCCGAACGACACGGCCGCAGGCGAGGACAAGAACTTCGAACTGTTCGCGAATCAAGAAGCCGCCCTCGCCCCTCCCAATGGCAAGGCACAATACCTCAGTTTGCGTTTCGATCAGGCGATGCGCGGGCTCAAGGTTGACGCGCCGGTCGAGTTTCTCGGTGTCGAGATTGGCAAGGTTGTCTCGGTCAATCTTGATTTTGATGAGGCCAAACGCAGCTTTCCGGTCAATGTAGGCATCGTGATTTATCCGCAACGGCTGGGCCAGGCACACGCAAAACTGCTGAAGGTGCTGAAACACGACCCGGAGGACATAGCGGGGACTGCACGGATATTCAGCACCTTTGTCGGCAACGGTTTGCGAGCGCAAGCACGTAGCGGCAACCTGCTCACTGGTCAGTTATATATTGCGCTGGATTTCTTTCCAAAGGCGCCGAAGGTGGCGTTCGACATCAACGCACGGCCGATTGCGATCCCCACCGTGCCTGGCAGCCTGGAACTGCTGCAAGAGCAATTGCAGGCCATGGTCGACAAGATCAACAAGCTGCCGGTCGAGCGAATTGCCAGCAATCTTGATGGCAACCTGACCGAACTGCGCAAAGGGCTTACACAGTTCAATGCCAAAACGTTGCCGAGGGTACAGAGCACGCTTGCCGACATGAGCAAAACCTTGCAGTCGGCCAATGCGACGCTGGCTGAAGACTCGCCGCAGCGGGAAAAACTGACTGAAACACTTGATGAACTCGGACGCATGTCGCGCTCTCTGCGTGAACTCTCGGATTACTTGGGACGCAACCCCGAATCGCTGATTCGCGGACGCCCCGCCAATGCCGCGCCACTGGACCTGAAAGGGCCGCCACGTAACTAAGCGCAGGAGCGAAACCGATGAAGTCAGGACGTATTTCAGCATTGGCCAGCATGCTGTTGCTGCTGGCAGCATGCCGCAGCGATCCAATCTCGTTCCACACCTTGACCCCGGCGCAACCGGCGGGCCCCTCCTACAGCGTCGTTGGCGAAATTCAGATCGAAAGCATGACGGTGCCGCCGCAAGTCGACAGGCCGCAGATCGTGATTCGCCAAGGCGACAGCGGGCTGGCAATCCTCGAAACCCAATGGTGGGCCGCCAGTCTTTCCGAAGAGCTACGCAGTGCACTGAGTGATCAGCTCAACAACGTTCGCGTTAATGGAAAAGTGCTACTACGCGTGGAGGTGCAACGCTTCGATTCGGTTCCTGGCCAATACGCTCTCATGGACGCTAATTGGCGCTTGCGGAGTGCCGACGGGGCATTTTCGCTGAATTGTCGCAGCGTCCTGCAAACCGCATCCGGTGTCAGCATTGATGATCTGGTAGCAGCCCAGCAAAACAACGTCAAACGACTGGCAGCGTTGGTGGGCCGAACTGCCAGCAAACCCGGTAACGGTTGCCCTGCCGCCCAGTAAGGAGAGACCCTCATGTCCGTCACGATTTTGCGCCGCTCTGGATCGGAACTCACCATTAGAAACGCCCTGCGCGAAGGCCTGTCACTTCTCGGTGCTACAAGTTTGTTGCTCAGCAGCATGTCCGCCCAGGCGGGCGGTATCATGATTTATGAAGCAGGCCACGAGGGCACGGGCCTTGCGAACGCCGGGGCGGCAGTGCTGGCCACAGACCCGAGTGTGCTGATGAACAACCCGGCCGGCATCAGTCAGTTGGCTGGCACCCAGGTCAACTTCAATGCCCAAGTGATCCTGGGTGACGTGAGTTTTTCCCGTGACGGAGACAATACCTTTAGTGGCAACGAGGGCGGCAATGCACTGAAGTATCTTCCGGGCAGTAGTTTTTTCGTCAGCCATCAACTTGATGATCGTTCGACTATCGGCTTCGGGATGTATGGCAATTTCGGTCTGGCACTGGACTATGACGACGACTGGGCAGGACGATATTTCACTCAAGAGTCTGCAATTATCGGCGTTTCATTCCAGCCGACCTACGCCTATAAAATTTCTGATGATTTGTCGATCGGCTTTGGACCACGCTTCATGCTGGGCTACTTCCGCACTGAAGTAGCGGTCAATAACAACGTGCTGGGCCTGGGCAACGCTGACGATGGGCAGTTACGTTACAAAGACACCGACTGGGGCACGGGCGCGAATATCGGTTTGCTTTACAAACTAAACGAAAGGACCAAGCTCGGGATTGCATGGACCAGCAAGGTCAAACTGGAATTTGAAGACCGGCCCGAGTTGAAAAACATCACCAATCCTCTGCTTCGAGTCGCGCTGAACCGTATTGACGTCGATCAACTGAATATCGACATGAATGTTCCTCAGACAGTCACCACCAGTATTTCTTACCAGCTCGATCCTCAGTGGACATTGCTGGGTAGCCTCGGCTGGCAAGACTGGAGTGATTTCGGCAAGTTGGGTGTCGAGGTTGACACCGATGCCGCATCGACCGCGCGCACTGCCGATCGGCAATACAAGGACACTTGGCATGTTTCCGTCGGCGCGCAAAACCAGATCAACCCCAAGCTGCGCTGGAATATCGGCGTCGCCTATGACTCTTCCGCCGTCGACGACAAGGATCGCACTGTCGATAACCCCATGAATGAGACATGGCGTCTGGCAACCGGATTCAACTACACGCTGCAAGAAAACCTGGACGTGCACATGAGCTACACCCTGATCTACCTGGGGGATATGGACGTGCAACAGACCAAATCACGCTCCGGAGGCACGGTATCCGGCGAGTATAAGAACGCAGCGCTGCATGTATTGGGTGGTGGTTTGGTCTGGCGGTTTTAAACCACTCGGTAAGAGTGGCTGTGCCGTGTGTCCCAAAAAGGCACAGATGACCGCAGATGACTTGGTAAAAGACGCCAGCTACTCCTACGCTTGATGTGTCCGTCGCACTGCGTCGGCATTCAATGGAATGATTCAGCACGTAGTACGAGGGCCGATCATGAATGGTTCACGGGGTGTATTTTACGGCGCACACCTGCGTCCGCAGCGTCAGTCGTTGGCTTTGGAGCCAAGGATCCTGTTCGATGGTGCTGCAGCCTCAGCGACGGTCGAGCAGCATCACACTGATCCTGCCGCCCAGCCGGCTGCGGTAGAGGCTCAAGTCCCTCACGCAACGCCCACTGAAGGCCGGGCCGATACCGAGCAAGCACCGTCTGCGGCGCGCAGTTTGTTGGTGATCGACAGCCGCATTGAAAATAGGGATCAACTGGTCGCGCAGTTGCCGGACAATGTCACAGCGATTGTGGTGAATGTCGGCGAAGACGGTCTGGCGGCGATCTCTGCGGCATTGGCACAACTGGGCAAGGTCGATTCGATCCAGATCATGTCCCATGGCGGCGCCGGACAATTCACCTTGGGTAACCGCACCGTCACCTCAGACAACATCGACTCGCTGGGCAAGACCCTCGAACAGTGGCGTAACAATCTGACCCAAGGTGCGGACATTCAGCTCTATGGTTGCGATGTGGGCGCCGGTGCGGCCGGGCAAACCCTGGTCAGCGAGCTGGCGCGCTGGACTGGCGCCGATGTCGGCGCCTCCAGCAACGACACCGGCAGCAGCAAGTCCGGCGGTGACTGGACCCTGGAAACCCGGGTTGGTGACCTCGATAAGAGCATTGCTATCAGCAGCCTCGCCATGGCCCATTTCGACGGCTTGCTGGCCGATGCGGCACCGACCGCCACGGTGTCCACGGGTGGCAGCGATGTGCTGCTCGGTGACCGCTTCACTTTTACCGTGAACTTCAGCAACACCTCGACCCAGGTGGGTTACGCGCCATTCATCAATCTGGCGATACCGGTCACCGGCAAGGATGGCGACGACGGCATCAATTTCATTTCAGCCACCTACCTGGGGCAAAACCTGATCAGTCACGTGGTGACGTTCGACGCCAACGGCAACGCTACGCATCCCTTGGCGAAAGACGCCAATGGCAACCTCCTGATCATCAACGCTGCCACCTACGGCATGCGCGCCGGCGACAAACTGGTGGTGATCGAGTTGCCCTTCGCCAGCGTCACCAACCAGCAGCCGGTGATCGGTGTGCAGGTTACCGCCAGCTTGAGCAATCTTGCCGACACGGCGTTTTCCAACGGTTCGCCTGACCTGACCATTCGCGCCAGTGGCGGCTTCGAATTCGGTAATGACGCGCTGGACAACCCGACCAATGATCCGAGCCTGATCCAGGCCGGCACCGCTGCCTTCGTCGTGCACCCGACGGTGATCACCGTCAGCGAAACCATCAATACTCCAGAAGGTGAAACTGCCACCGGCCCCAACTATGTGCGGACGCTAACCCTGTCGGCGACGCCCGCGCCCGGCCAGACGCTGACCAACGTCGTCGTTACTCAGCCCCTGCCAGACAATATTCAGGTCAACTCGATTACCCCCGGCGCTGGAGGCCGGCTGACCTCGATCACACTGCACGACGGCACTGTGGTGACCAATGCGGCGCAAATCGCTGTGCTGATTGCGGCCAACGACGTTTATATCAATTCGTTCACCGTCGAGTACGCCAGCCTTTCTGGCAAGACCGACACCGTGGTTGCGTTCTACGTCCCTGAAGTCGACGCCAACGGCCAGCCCGTGATCAACCCGGTGACCGGTGACGCCGTGACCGTAACGCTTGGCCCGCCGACCGCTTCCGGGCAATGGGTGCCACTGGATCCGCGCGACCTCACCGCGCCGAACACCACCATTGATTTCAGCGGCACCGGCCAAGGCACGCAATTCATCGCCAAATCGATCACGCTGCTGAAAACCGCGACGATGCAGACCGACATCGGCCACAGCGGCATCAGCCCCGGCGACACCCTGCAATACACCCTGAACCTGGCAATTTCCGACTACTTTGCCTTCGGCAAGGACTTTTTCAATGAGGGCCAACTGGTCATCCGCGACCAGCTCAGCGATGGTCAGATCTTCAGCGGCACGCCGACCCTGACGGTGACCATCAACGGCGTCGCGCAGACCATTACTCTGGTCACCAGCGTGGTGAACAACGCCGATGGCAGCACGTCAATGGTGTTCGACATTGCCCAGTCGCTGCGTAATGCATTCAACAACATTCGCGGCTGGCTCAACGGTGACCTGGCCTTTGACGACACGTTGCAGGGCGCCGTGGTTGCGGTGTTGAGCTATTCCGCCGTCGTCGGCCAGACCTACAAGCCGCCTTCAGGCAACCCGCATCCGGACATCAACGAAGGTGACGAACTGGGCAACACCGCTACCGTGGACGGCACGCTATTGGTCGATCGTTTCAACCTGACGGGCGAGAGTGAAACCGACGGCTCCGCCACCACCAGCGTTATTCCCACCAGCAATGTCGATATCAGTCTGGTCGAGGTCAATAACGGCGCACCGCCGGGCAACGGAGAACTGCGCCCCGGCGATGAAGTGACCTTCGAGCTGAGTTACGACCTGGTCACCGGCGATTACGAGCAGTTCAAACTCACCGCGTACCTGCCGCTGCCGTTATTCAACGTCAGCGCGATTACCTGGGGCTCGGGCAGTGATGTCGGCCAATGGGAGCTGGGCGCAGGCAATACCAATGCCGGTGGCGTGGTCAGCGTCACCAGCGCCGACGGCAATTCGGTGGTGTTCGATTTCGGCAGCTTTGCCACCAACACCACCACCGGCAGCCGCATCGTTATTCGCTTCACGGTCAGGGTCGGGGACCAGCCGTTTGCCGACCAGCGTTCGCTTGACGTCCTCGCGCAATCGAGCCAGCAGACCACCCTCACCGACCGCACGCTGATTTCCTCTGACGTCGTTGCGATCGTGTCGGTCGCCGAACCGGTGCTCAATATCAAGCACGGCGTGGTGTCCGGCTCCAACGGCACGGTGACCGGTACTTCCGGTAGCTGGAATCCACCAGGGACCGCGGGCAAACCGTTCAACGGCAGTGTCACCGACCTCTCGGCAGTCGACGGCAACATCAGCAATATCGACGGCGCCGACCGTTTGCGTTTGGTCACGGCCATTGAGAACAGCGGTGGTGGCGGCGCGTTTGACGTCAGCACCAGCATCACCCTGCCCTCTGGCTTGAGCTTCGTCGGTGGCAGTCTGGCGGCGGCCAACCTGCAGATTTATCGCGGCGACGGCACCTTGTTGGTGCTCGGTACCGACTACAGCGTCAGCGGCAATCAGATCACCTTCCTTGACGCCGGCGGCCAAGCCAGTCTGTTGGCAGGGCGCAGCGGTACGGCAGCCGATACCAGCGGTGCCAACGTTGTGATAATCAGTTATGACGTAGTGGTCAGTGCGACGATCGAGGCCAGCCGTAGCCTGCAATCCACCGCCACTCTGAGCAATTACGCCAGCGTCAACGGCGGCAGCGATTTCACCCCCACCGACCTCACAGACCTGGCCAGCCAGCAGATTGCCGCGCCGGTCATTAGCAAGGTCTTTGCCGACGGTACACTGGACAATGGCGACTCCAGCGCCAGTCACACCAACGGCAGCGATCTGGTGGTCGGCGAAAGCATGCGCTACGACATCGTGATCACCTTGCCCGAAGGGACCACACAAAACCTGCGCATCGAAGACCTGATCCCGCCGGGGATGCGTCTGGACACCAGTTTCAACGGTGGCCTCGGCTATCAGATCATCACCACCCGCGCCGGCAGTGGCGCTCTCGGCGCGGATTTCGCTGGAAGCGTACTGGTTAGCGGTTTCGCCGGGATTGGCGGCGCACTGGGGGGCGACGGTGTGGATGGGCGTTGGACCTTCAGCGTCTCGAGCGTGTCAGCGGACAACCAGACCGGTAACAACACCTTCGTGATTCGTCTGCAACTGGTGGCCAGCAACGTCATTGCCAACCAGGCCAACGTCTCACTGCAGAACAACGCACAACTGATTTTCAGTGACCCGGATGGTGACACGCCAAACGGTACCGTCGCGCTGGACCGCAACGTTGCCCTGAGCGGCGGTCAGCCCACCGTGACCCTGCGCGAACCGATACTGCAGATCAATCAGGTCATCACCTCGACTTCGGGTCTGGGCGGTTATGACCAGGGCGATACGGTGACTTTCAATATCACCCTTAGCAACGGCAACGGCAGCACCGACTTCAGTGCGTTCGACATCACTTTCCTCGACACCCTGCCGACCCAACTCAGCAACGTCACGCTGGTCGGCGTGCTGTATCAGAACGGTGCGACCAACAACGGCGGTGTTGCCTTCGAAATCGTCGGCGGCCAGTTGCGCACCGCCAGCGGCGCCAATATCGATATTGCCAAGGGCGGCAGCATCGTTTTGCAGCTTAGCGGCATCGTCAACGCCAGCGCTGCGGCCCTGTCGAATATTGCCAACGTGGCGAGCGTGCAATGGACCAGCCTCGACGGTGGCAATAGTGGCGAACGAACCGGCGTCGACGGCGCGCTCAATGGCGGCACCCTCAATGATTACCGCAACCTGTCGACTCTGCTGATTCCCGTGGCGCAGGCCATTCAGATCTCCCGTGTCGGCGGTTTGCCAGACACCGCCGCGCCCTCGCCCACCACCGCTGCCATCGAACAGGTGACCGTCGGCGAAGTGATCCGCTACCGCGTGGTGGTGCTGGTGCCAGAAGGCAACAACCCCAACTATCAAGTGCAGATCACCCTGGCCAACGGCTTGCAGTTCATCTCGCCGGACGCGCTGGTCAATGCCTTGCGCATCGCGTTCATCTCCAACGGAGGGCTGATCAGTGATGCCAACCTGATCGTCGGTGGCACGCTGAACATCGACGGCAACGAAAACAGCCCCGAAGCCCTGCCGATCACCGCCGACCTGTCAGGTCTGGCGCCGCAAGGCATTTTCGACCCGAGCCGGCTGTCCGTCGTCACCAACCCCGATGGCACCCAGGTAGTGACTTTCAATCTCGGTAACGTGGTCAACGGAAATGGAAACGACGATGATCTGGAAGGCATCTCGATCGAATTCAACGTGCGCGTAACCAACATCGCCGCCAACATTGCCGGCGCGCAACTGGCGGTGACTGCAAGGGAAATCGTCAACGGTGCCGGGCGTGCGGTGAGTGACACGGTGTTCGAACGTGTGGTCGAGCCGAGCTTCAGCGGCCTCGACAAGCAGATTGTCGCGTTCAACCCCAATCCCGCCGGAAGCACCGGCAACGCTACCGTGCAACTGAGCTTTATCCAGAACGGTGGTCTGCCGGCGTTCGATGCGCGCGTCAGCGACGGCTTTGCCGGCGGCAGCAATTACACCTTGCTCAGCGTCAGCATCAACGGCGTCAGTTACGGCCCGGGCAACCTGCCGGCGGGGATCAGCTTCAGTACCAGCGGCGGTTTGAGCGTCAACTTCGATCAATTGGATGTCGGCGCGCAGATTCAGGTGCGCTATTCGGTCGATCTGCCGAACTCGAGCATTGTCGCCAGCAGCAATGCGACATTGACCTGGAGCAGCCTGCCTGAAGACTTCACCAGTTGGGGCGGCAACAGCGTCGGGGTCGATGGCACCACCACCGGTGAACGCGATGGCAGCGCCGTCGGCCCGAACCAGTACATTTTGCGCGACACCGCCGGTCTCGGCGTGATCACCGGCACCCTGTGGAACGACACTACCAGTCCAACTGCCAGCGCTACGCCAGACGGCCCCGGTCTGGCCGGGCAAACCGTGACCCTGACCTGGGCCGGGGCCGACGGACGCCTCGACACCAGCGCCGACAACCTGCAATTCAGCACCACGACCGATGCCAACGGTCAGTACCACTTCGGCGTCTTGCCGCTGGGCGTGTTTCGTATTGACGTGCCGGCGGGGCTGGTCAGTTATCCGCAACCGGTGGGTGATCTGCGCGTACGGGTTGACAGTGATGCCGGCACCCTTGGCCAGATCACTATCACGTTGGGCGACGCCGATACGCAAAGCGCCAATGCCGGTTACGTCGAACAGAACGACGCCCCGGTCAACACCCTCCCCGGCACACAAAATGGCCAGGAAGATGTGGTGCTGGCTATCGGCGGTATCAGCGTCGCTGATCCTGATGCCAACCGTGATCCGAACGTCAACGACCGCGCCATCAGCGTTATTCTCACGGTCACTCACGGGACACTGTTCCTCGGCGCGACCGTGCCGGGTGTCACGGTCAGCGGGTCTAATACCGCGAGCATGACCCTGACCGGCAACCTCGCCGACATCAACACCGCGCTCGCTAGCCTGCGTTATCTGGGCAATACCGACTTCAATGGCACCGACACCCTGACCGTGCTGACCAACGATCGTGGCAACTACGGCGATGCCGACGGCGACGGTCTCCCGGGTACGGCCGGAGATGCGCTGACGGACACTGACAGCCTGCAAATCATCCTCGACGCGGTGAATGACAACCCAGTGGGTGTCAACGACAGCGCCACGGCGTTGGAGGCTGGCGGCACCAACAACGCCTCCGCCGGTATCGACCCACGCGGCAATGTGCTGAGCAACGACACCGACGTTGACATCGCCACCAACGCCGATCAACTGCATGTGGTGTCGGTCGGCCCTGGCGCCGGCATTCAGACGCCAGTACTCGGCGTCACCGTGATCAATGGCCTGTACGGTCAGTTGGTGATTGGCAGCAACGGCTCTTATCAATATGTCGTCGATAACAACAACGCAACCGTGCAGGCCTTGCGCGTGTCGGGCCAGACCTTGCAGGACAACTTCAATTACGTCCTCGCGGACCTTGCCGGGGCGACTTCGACAGCAACACTGACCGTCACCCTTCAAGGTGCCAACGACACGCCGCAGGGTATTGACGATGACGAAGTGGCCATCGAGGCCGGTGGGGTCAACAACGGCACGCCGGGCAGCGATGCCACCGGTAATGTGTTGAGTAATGATCAGGACGTCGACAGCGCGGCCAACGGGGAAACCCGCACCGTGACCGGTATCCGAGCGGTCGCCGAAGCCGGCGCCGGCAATTTCACTGCCGTCAGCGGCGCAACGGCCATTGCCGGGCTCTACGGCACCTTGACCATAAATCCCGATGGCACCTACAGCTATGTGGTCAACAACAGCAATGCAACAGTTCAGCGGCTCAGCGCCGGTCAACAATTGGTCGAGTTCTTCAGCTATCGCCTGACCGATACCGGCGGTCTGGATGATGTCGCGCAATTGCGCATCGTCATCCAGGGCGCCAACGACAACCCGGTGGCCAGCGATGATGCGGCGTCAGCACAAGCCGCGTCGACTAATGGCAACGCCTCGGAAAGCAATCCGAGCGGCAACGTGATTCAGTTCCCCAGCCGCCCCGGGCCAATCACCCAACCCGGTGGCAATGGTGTCGATCAGGACGTCGACACCAATGACCAGCCGAGCAGCCAATTGCAGGTCAATGGTGTAATCAACAAAAGCGAAGCCAGTTACAACCCGGCCGTCGACGTGCTCAGTGGCGTGGCCACCGGTACCACCTCAGCCAACGGCACCGTGGTGGTCGGCCTCTACGGCACCTTGCGCATCGGCGCAGATGGCTCGTTTTTCTATGACGTCGATAGCACCAATTCGGCGGTCCAGGCCTTGGCGCCGGGGCAGACTTTGACCGAGTTTTTCACTTACCGCGTGACCGACACCACCGGCCTGACCGACACCGCGCAACTGGTGATTACCGTGCACGGCGTCAACGATCCACCGGTGGCGCAAAACGTCGTCGCTATCGCCACTGAAGCCGGCGGGATCAACAACCTGACGCCGGGCGTCAATCCTTCGGGCGACGTCACGGCCAATGACACCGATCCCGATGGCGACCCTTTGACAGTCACGCTGATCAAGTCCGGAGCGAGCGGCGATCCGGGAACACCGATCGCGGTAAATGTCGGCGGTACGGTGATTGCCGGACTGTACGGCACGCTGACGATTTTCCCCGACGGCAGTTATGTCTATGAGGTCGACAACAGCAACCCTGACGTTCAGGCCCTGCGCCGCAGCGTGGATCTGCTTTCCGAGCGTTTCACCTACACCGTCAGCGATGGCGTCGGCGCCACTCCAGAAACCGACACCGCGGAAATCATCGTGCTGATTCGCGGGCAGAACGACAACCCACGGGCCAACGACGACTCAGGCGTGGCCATTGAGGCCGGTGGTTTGAACAACAGCCAGCCCGGTCAGGATCCTGCTGGTAACGTGCTGGATAACGACAGCGACGTCGACGGCGGCGAAGTACCCGGCGACCTGCCCAATTACGATTATGGTGAAACCCGCGCTGTGTCCTCGGTGCGCACCGGTACAGAGTCCGGCACCGGAACTGCCGGCACTTTGGGCACTGAGCTGCGCGGTACATACGGCTGGCTGACACTGAATGCCGACGGCAGCTACAGCTATCGCCTCGACAACAGCATGGCCGCCGTGCAGGCCTTGCGCGCCGGCGATACGTTGCTCGATGCGTTCAGCTACGAGGTGATCGACGCCGCCGGCGCAAGCGATCGCGCGACGCTGAACATCACGATTCAGGGGCGCAATGACACCCCGATCGCCCAGAACGACAGCAACACTGCTGTTGAGGCCGGAGGCTTGAACAACACTACGCCGGGTACTGATCCGACCGGCAATGTGTTGAGCAATGACAGCGATGTCGACGGCAACGGCGAAGTGCTTAGTGTCATCGGCGTCAGTCAGGGCTCGTCGGTGGGCCTGATCGGTAGCGGTTTCAATGGCACCTATGGCGTTCTAACCCTGAATGCCGATGGCAGTTACAGCTACGTGGTCGACAACCTCAATCCGCAGGTCCAGGCACTGCGCAGCAATGCCGACACCCTCACGGAAACCTTTACCTATCGGATCCGCGACCTGGCCGGCGCCACCAGCAGCGCGACGCTGACCATCACCGTGCGCGGGGCCAACGACAATCCGATCGCCAGTGACGACAGCGCGGTGGCGGTCGAGGCCGGTGGAACGTTCAACGGCACGCCCGGGGTCAATCCAAGCGGAAATGTGCTGAACAACGACAACGATGTCGATGCCAACGACGCCAAACTGGTCACCGGTATCCGCACGGGCAACGAAGCGGCGGGTGGCGCCTTTATCAACGTCGTCGGCGCGCAAACCTTCAACGGTTTGTACGGCACCCTCACCCTCAATACCGACGGCACTTACAACTACGTGGTCAATAACAACCTCGCGGCAGTGCAGGCGCTGAAGCTCGGCGATTCGCTGGTGGAAACCTTCACCTACCGCCTGCGCGACATCGCCGGGGCCACCGACACCGCGCAACTGAGCATCCGAATCGACGGTGCCTGGGATGCGCCGGTCGCGGCCAACGATACCGTCCTGGCCGTGGCAGATAACGGCAAGGGCAACGGCGTCAACCCTAGCGGCAACGTGCTGCCCAATGACACCGACGTTGACCAGGGGGACAGCAAGACGGTCACCGGCATTCGTTTCGGCACGGAAGACGCTGGCGGCAGTCTGACCGGGGTCACGGCCGGTACCGACAACAGCAACGGCACACTGATCAATGGCCTTTACGGGCAATTGATCATCGGCGCCGATGGCAGCTTCACCTACAACCTCGACTCGAGCAATCCCGCGGTTCAGGCCCTCGGCCCGCTGCAATTTCTCAACGAGCGCTTCACCTATCAGGTCAGCGACCGTGGCGGGCAAAACGATCTGGCGGAAATCCACATCATCATTCGTGGGCGCAACTTGGCGCCGGTGGCCAATGGCGACACGGCCACCGCCATCGAAGCTGGTGGCACCAACAACGATCAACCCGGACTCAACCCCGGCGGCAATGTGCTGGACAACGATACCGACGCGGAGAGTGATCCGCTGTCGGTGATCGGCATTCACACAGGCACCGTCAGCGACATCGGTACAGTGGGCAGCGTCGGCACGTCGTTGCGCGGCTTGTATGGCGACCTGCTGATCAACGCCGACGGCAGCTACACTTACACTGTCGACAACAATCTGGCCGCCGTCCAGGCCTTGCGCCAGAGCGGCCAGACCCTGAATGAAGTATTCACCTACACCATCGTCGACCGCTGGGGCGCCACCAGCACCGCCGAATTGCGCATCACTGTCGACGGTCGCAACGACACCCCGGTCGCCACTGATGACAGCGCCACGGCGGTTGAAGCCGGGGGTGTCAACAACGGCACGCCGGGCAGCAACGCCAATGGCAACGTGCTGGACAACGACAACGACGTCGACAGCGTCGTCAATGGCGAAAGCAAACAGGTGCAAAGCGTCAGCAATCAGGCCGGTCAGTCAGCAGGTGCCGGGCAAATGCTGATCGGCCTCTATGGGCAACTGACACTGAATGCCGATGGCACCTACACCTACGTTATCGACAACAATAATCCCGTGGTGCAGGCGTTGCGCACGGCAGGTGAAACCCTCAGCGAAACCTTCACCTATCGCATGGTCGACACTGCCGGCGCGACTTCGGATGCGCGGCTGACCGTGGTTATTCAAGGCGCCAATGACGCACCGCTGGCGCAGAACGACAGCGGTTTTGCCAGCGACCAGTCTCCTGCCCCGCAAACCACCGGTAACGTGTTGCCCAATGACCGCGACGTTGACGGCAACGACATCCTGGTGGTGGTCGGGATCCGCACCGGCGCCGAGGCGGGTTCAGGGACTGCGGGTGTGATCGGCCAGCCGATCATTGGCCTCTACGGCACGCTGGTATTGAACGCCGACGGCAGCTACACCTACACCATCGATCAGAACAACCCGGCGGTGCTGGCCGCCGCCGGTCTCGGGCAGATCCTGCGGGACGTGTTCACCTACACCATCAATGACCGTAACGGCGCCAGCGATCAGGCTGAACTGACGATCACCCTCGACATCGCTACGCCGTTCATTCCGGCGCCGGGTGGCAACAACTTCGAGCGCGACCCGAACACCCTCAACCGCAACTTCCTCATCCCCGATCCACAACCGGCGGTTTTCGTCACGCCAGTGGTTGAGCGTGAGGCGCAAATCTCCGAGCTGTCGGCCTGGGGCGTCGATGGCAGCAACCTGCGTCTGGCAGCGGTCGGTGAGTTCACCAGTGAGTCGGTGGGCAATGGGCTGGGGCTGGTGCCGGGGCAATTCGTCCAGCAAGCGGTGCGTACCAGTCGCCTGGAAAGCGAACTGGATCTTCTGTGGATTCAGGGGCGTCAAGGCCGTACCGGGTTGAGTGCCGATGGGCTGTTGAGCGATCCGTCGTTGTTCACCTTGAACCCGGCGGATATGACGCACAGTGCGGCACACGCTGAAAATCAACAGGAAAAACCACGGGCCAAGGGCTTCAGCGCGCAATTGCGTGATGCAGCGCAGCGGCGCTAGCCGCAATAACGCCGCTGAACTGAAAAATTCCAAGAATGCAAAGGAATGAACATGCGTATACATGCGACCCGGCTTCTCATTACCGCCATCGCTTCTGCACTGTTGCTCAGTGCTTGCTCTTCAACGGAGCCCAAACCCTCCACCGATGAAGAAAACCGCCAGCGCATCATCGCTGACCAGTCACGCATGTATTCAGGCCAAGAGCCGGTAACCACGCCGATCACCTTTTACGAAGCGGCGGCGCGGGCGCTGAAATACAACCTGGACTACCGCCTCAAACTCATGGAAAGCGCATTGGCTTCAGACCTGCGCGATGTCTCCAGCCATGAAATGCTCCCGCGGCTGGTCGCCTCGGCCGGGTATGCCGGACGTGATAACGATTCCGGTGGCACCTCGATCGGCATCGAAGACCGCCAGGTCAGCTTGCGCCCATCGACTTCGGAAGAACGTTATCGTGAAGTCTATGGCCTGGGTTTGAGTTGGAGCCTTCTGGATTTCGGTGTTGCCTATTACCGCACACAACAGAAATCCGATCAGATCCTGATGGCTGAAGAACGCCGGCGCAAAGTCGCGCAGAACGTTCTGCAGGACGTACGCAACGCCTATTGGCGCGCACTCGGCGCCCAGCGTTTGATGCCGGAAGTCGACAAACTTCTGATGCGCACCCATACCGCCCTGACCTCGGCCCGCGAAGCCGAAACCCGTGGTTTGCTGCCGCGCCAGGAAATCCTCGCCTATCAACGCGCCCTTCTCGACTCGATCTATCTGCTGACCGTGCGCCGCCAGGATCTGGAATTCGCCCAGGCCGAGCTGTCGGCGCTGATGTCGCTGCCCCCTGGCTCGAAAATGATCCTCGCCGACATGCCCGATCCACCGCTGCCAGAAGTTCGCCAGAGCATGGCGCGGCTGGAACAGTTGTCGCTGGAAAACCGCCCGGAAATCATGGAAGAGTGGTATCGCAAACGCGTTAACCAAAAGGATCTGGAAATTGCCAAGGCGCAGCTGTGGCCCAACGTCAGCGTCGATTTTGGCTACAAGTACGACTCCAACAAGTACCTTTACAACAACGACTGGATGAGTACCGGTCTCCAAGTGTCGATGAACCTCATTCGGCTGCTGCAATTGCCGTCGTTGAACGCCGCAGAAAAATCTCAGAACGAAACCGACGACACCCGCCGAGTGGCGCTGTCGATGGCAATTCTCACGCAGGTGCGCGTCGGCACCTTGCGCTATCAACTGGCTCGTCAGGAAGTCGAGTTTGCCGAAGACAGCCTGCGCGTCGATCGCAGCCTGCTCGACTACGCACAAGCGGCGAAAACCGGCGCTTTGGGCTCGGAACTGGAAGTAATCCGCTCTGAAGGCCGTTATCTGCTCTCGCGTTATCAGCGTGAAGCGGCGTTCTCCAGTGCTCAAGCTGCATGGGGGCGGATGTACAACTCGGTTGGCCTCGACGTATTGCCCAAGGAAATCTCGCAACACGACATCAAGACACTGGCCCGGGAAATCCAACGCACCTTGAATGAACAAGAACAACAACGTCTGCTCGCTGCCACTTCGCAAGGATCGCCGAATGCGCAAAATCGCCCTTGAGGCCCGTTTTGGGGCCCTGTTGTTGGCCAGTCTCATCCTGTCCGTCCACGCTCAAGACAATGCGCAAGCCCCGGCGCTGGAAAGTGCCAGTGCGATTCGTGTACTGCTTGCCGCCGAACTGGAAACCACCCTGTCCAGCCAAATGGCCGGCACATTGGGCGAATTGAAAGCCGGTTTCGGTGAACCGGTCGCCAAGGCCGAATTGCTCGCACGCTTCAATTGCAACGAGGCCGAAGCGCGCGCGAAAGTTGCAGCGGCAGAACTGGCCATGGCCAAACAAAACCTTCAGGCCAAACAGCAATTGCGCCAGCTCAACGCGGTGGGCGATATCGAAGTTTCGATGGCCAACACCGAAGTGCAGAAGGCCGATGGCGCGCGGGCCATGGGCGCGGCTCAAAGCAGTTACTGCCAAGTGCTTGCGCCGTTTTCCGGACGTGTGGCCAAGGTTTACGTGAAACCGTATCAAACCGTCACGGCGGGCACGCCGCTGTTCGATCTGGTGAGCGATGGTGCCCTGAAAGTGC
Organism: Pseudomonas sp. B707; assembly: GCF_022496685.1. Lineage (NCBI taxonomy): Bacteria > Pseudomonadati > Pseudomonadota > Gammaproteobacteria > Pseudomonadales > Pseudomonadaceae > Pseudomonas > Pseudomonas sp. B707. The sequence continues at coordinate 278,123 of NZ_WTVE01000033.1, forward strand.
GCCTGAACGTGCCGTCCAATCTGCTCAAAGACCTCAAACCCGGCTTGCCGCTGCAAGTCAGCATCCACGAAACCGGCAAGACCTACCCGGCCCATGTCAGCGGTATCAACTCTCGGGTCGATGCGGTGGCGCAAACCGTCGAACTGGAAGCTCGGCTCGACAACAAGTACCCCGACCTGATGGCTGGCATGAGCGGCACCGCGCATTTCGACCAAGACGCACGCCCATGACGATGAATGAGCCGCTGCCGCACCCTCACCTGCTGCTCGAACTCGACGCGCTGCGAGACAAAGCCATGGCCGCCGACTCGCTGAACAACCTGGCGTTCAGCATGGCCAACGATCTCTACCCGCTGCTGCAGTTTCATCAGGCCCTGGTATTCGCCCAGCGCGAATCCTCACTGGAATTGCTCAATGTCTCGGGCTTGTCACGGCCCAGTGAGGATTCGCCGTATCTGGTCTGGCTGCGCCGCGCCAGTCGCTGGGTCGCGGCGCGGGTGCCAGACGCCGAGCCGGTATGGATCGCTCAGGACAGCGCCAATCCACCAGCAGACATTGCCGAAGGCTGGAACGAATGGTGGCCGTCAGGGCTGTGGTGCGTGCCGGTGCAGGATCGTGACAATCAACGATTGGGCCTGTTGATCATCTTGCTGGAGCAGGAACCGCCGGCCGTGTTGTGGCAACACCTTAAAGGGTTGGTGGCGACGTGGGCGTATTGCTGGTCGGCGCTGACCCGGCGCAAGCGTTTCAGTCGCTGGCGGCCGAATCGCAAGCAACTGCTGCTGGTAGCGATTGTGCTCGCTGCACTGCTGTTGTTGCCGGTGCGGCAAACGGCATTGGCACCGACGGAAATCGTCTCGCGGCAGGCGCAGATCATCAGCTCGCCGATTGATGGCGTGATCGAAAAGATTCAGGTGCGTCCGAATCAACCCGTCGATGCCGGGACAGCGCTGTTCTCGCTGGATGAAACCACCCTTCGCAGCCGCGCCGAAGTGCTCGGCAAGGAAGTCGCGGTCGCCGATGCAGAGTTGCAGGCGGCCAGCCAACGGGCGTTCGACAACCCGCAAAGCAAGAGTGAGCTAACGTTGTTGACCGGTCGCGCTCAGCAACGGCGGGCGGAACTGGCGGCGGTGCAGGCGCAACTGAAACGTACGCAAGTGCTGTCTCCTCGCGGCGGTGTCGCCGTGTTCAGCGACCCCAACGACTGGCTGGGCAAACCGGTGGTGACTGGCGAACGCATCATGCAAGTGGCCGACCCGACGCAACCGGCAATGCTCCTTCAATTGGCCGTCGCCGATGCGATCGCTTTGGAACCGGGCGCCGAGGTCACCTTGTTCCTCACCGCGTACCCGCTGACGCCGCTCAAGGGGCAGATCCTCGAAACCAGTTATCAGGCGCGGCCCAGCGACGAAGGTGTGGTCGCTTATCGCCTGCTCGCCAGCATCGACGGCGCACCGGAACATGCGCGACTCGGCCTGCACGGCACGGCGAAAATCTACGGCGGGCGGGTGATGCTCGGTTATTACCTGCTGCGCCGACCGCTGGCGACGCTACGTGCCTGGAGTGGCTGGTAATGCTCGATCCGGCCGATCTGCCCGTGCCGCCCCTGCGCGAAGACTTGCGCCTGAGCGAAGCGGCCCATGGCAGCAATGGCGAACCGGCGTGGGTGATTCAGGACACGGTGATCAACCGCTTCTACCGGATTGGCTGGCTGGAATTCGAATGCCTGCTGCGCTGGGGCCAGTCGCCACGCAAAATCAGCGAGCAGATCGCTGAGGACACTGCGCTGAAACCGGATGTCGAACAGGTGCTCGACTTCCGCCAGTTTCTCGAACAACACCAGTTGTTGCGCGCCGGCCCTGCCGCGCTGGAGCGGCTGAAGAGTAAAAGCGGAGAAGGCGGTTGGCTGACGTGGCGCTGGTGGTTGCACCACTACCTGTTTTTCCGCATCCCGCTGCTGCGCCCGCAACGACCGTTGCAATACCTGGCGCGGTTGCTGGGTTGGCTGTTTCATCCACTGACCGGGATTACGGTGCTGAGCCTGAGCCTGCTCGGGATCATCTTGGTGTTGCAGCAGTGGGACGTGTTCACCAGTGCCGTGGTCGAGTCGTTTTCCACCGAAGGCTTGTTCAGTTTTGCCCTGGCGCTGATCGTCGCGAAAACCCTGCATGAACTCGGCCATGCCCTGGTCGCCACGCGCCTGGGGCTGCGCGTCGGACACATGGGCATAGCGTTTGTGGTGATGTGGCCGATGCTCTACACCGACACCGGCGAGAGCTGGAAACTCGGTCGCTCGCGGCAACGCCTGGCGATTGCTTCGGCGGGGATTATTACCGAACTGTCGCTGGCCGGGTTGTCGACCCTGGGTTGGGCGTTGTGCGATCCCGGCGCGTTGCGCAATGCCCTGCTGTATCTGGCGACCACCAGCTGGCTGCTGTCACTGGCGCTGAATGCCAGTCCGTTCATGCGTTTCGACGGTTACTTCATCCTCTCCGACCTGCTGGATTTTCCCAACCTGCACGAACGCGCCTCAGCGCTTGCGCGGGTGACGCTGCGGCGCAATCTGCTGGGTTTGCAGGAAGATTGGCCAGAGACATTTCCGACCGGTCAGCGACGTTTGCTGGTGACCTTCGCGATCATTACCTGGCTGTATCGGCTGATGCTGTTTCTGGGGATAGCGCTGGCGGTCTATCTTTTTTTCTTCAAGATTTTGGGGATTTTCCTGTTCATGGTCGAACTGTCGTGGTTTATCGCGATGCCGGTAATGCGCGAGCTGGGTCATTGGTGGAAAAACCGCACGGTGATTCCGAACCGCCGCAAAGTGGCGTTTTATACCGTGCTGCTGACGATTCTGGTCGTTCTGGCGATCCCCTGGCGTACGCAGATCGATGCGGTCGGCGTGGCCCGTGCCGAACACCAGTTGCGTGTGTATGCGCCCTATCCGGCACGCCTGCAATCGATTCACCCGGACGCCCCGGTCAAGGCCGGGGAAACCCTGATCACCCTTGATGAGCCGGACATCGCCTCGCGTCTGCAAACCAGCGAAGCGAGCGCTCGTAGCTACGAGGCTCGGCTGTCTGGGCTGATCGCCGACCCCGGTGGTCTTGCTGAAGACGCCGTGACCCGCCAGCGCCTCAACGTGCAATTCGAAGAGGCCCGCGCCGCCCGCTCGGAAATCTCCCGGCTGAACTTGCAGGCACCGTTTGCCGGCGTGTGGCTGGACGTCAATCCAGACTGGAAGCCGGGGCAATGGATCGGTAGGCAGGAGCCGCTGGGCATGCTGATCGATCCGCGCAGTTGGCAGGTCGACGCGTATGTTGCACAGGATCAGGTACACCGCATATCCACCGGTGATCACGTGCGCTTTTACCCGGACGGCCAGACCACGCCGCGATTCGGTCGTGTCATGCAGATCGGCAGCACCCGTGCCAGTCAGTTGGCGCACCGAATGCTGTCTTCACGCTTCGGCGGCCCGGTGCCGACGACCAATGCCGAACACTCGCTGATTCCCAGCAGTGCGCTGTTTCAGGTGTTGATTCAACTGGACGAGCCAGTGCCGAATCTGCGCGAGACACGGGGGCATTTGAAGATCGAGGGCAAACGGCGCAGTTTGCTGGGCGACGGTGCGACCCATGTGCTGGCGGTGTTGCTGCGCGAAAGTGGTTTCTGACTTGTTCTGTTAGCCGACGGCGACAAACACGATAATCGGCCCGCACACCGCCAATAGCACATTGGAAATCGCGTAGCACACCGTGAAGCCAATCACCGGCGTGTTGCTGCCGGACTGCTCGATGATCTTGTTCATCGACGCCGCTTCGGTCTGTGCCCCGGCCAGCGCGCCAAACAGAATCATTGGGTGCAGGCGCAGCACGTAACGGCCGAAATACAGCGCCACCAGCGGCGGTAAAATCGTCACCACCGCGCCGGACAACAATAACGCCAAGCCTTGCTCTTTCATCGCAGCAAACGCCGCCGGCCCGGCGAGCAAACCCACCACTGCGCCGAACGCAGTCAGACCGAACTCGGAAAAAGCCCATTGCGCCGCTGGCGGCAGTGCACCGATTTCCGGGTGGCGCGAGTTATACCAGCCAATCACCAGAGCAGCGACCAGCACACCGCCACCAATGCCCAGCTCCACCGGGATCATGCCGATGTGGGTCGACAACAATCCCAACAGCGAGCCGAGTACCATTCCCAGAGTGTGCATAGCGATGTCGCTTTTGTAATTGTTCTTTCGGATGCGCCCGAGACGTTTGGCCAACGCTTCGACACTCGAGGTGCGACCGGTCAACGTAAGCACGTCACCCCGGCGTAGTACCGTGTTGGGCAGCAACGGCAGTTCGTACCCCTGTCGCGTGATGGTATTGAGGAAACACCCTAGTCGCCCATCAATGCCCAACCGGGCTCTGGCTTGATGAATGGTTGTGTCGGCGAACTCGGCCGAGGTCAGTACGATGTCCACTTCGCGGGTCGGAAAAGACAAGGATTCAGGGTGATCGATCTCCGGACCAACCCAATGGCTGAGCGTGCCGACCGCGTCGCGCAAGGCATACACGCCAAGGACATCGCCGGCCATGAGGACGAAATTTTCATCACGCTCGATGATCTGTCCTGCCCGCACCACGCGCTCGACGGTCAATGAGTCATGCAACTTCTCAAAATCAACGATGCGCTGGCCATCCGCTTGGCCATTGCTCGCCACCTGGTGAGCCCGAACGACGATGCGGGTGTAGGGCACGGTGATCGCCTCCTCTTCCTTGGCGATGCCCAGTTCCAGCTCCAGTTCGCGCGCCGATTCGCGCAGGTTCACCCCGAGTAGCTTGGGCGCAATGCTGCCGACAAACACGATCAAACCAATAGTGCCGAACAGGTAAGTAATGGCGTAGGCAATGGCCATGTGACTGTTGAGTTGCGCCTTGGCAGCGGCATCAATCGTCAATTGGTTGATTGCGCTAGTCGCTGTGCCCATGATCGCCGTGTCGGTCAGCGCGCCAGCACCAAGTCCTGCAGTAAACCCGGCGTCGAAATCGAACACCGCATACATCAGCAGAATTGCACCCAGGGCGGTGGCACACAGCACCACCGATAGCAGTACCAGTTTCATCGTGCCGCGATTAAGGCTGCCGAAAAACTCCGGACCACTCTTGAAGCCGACGGCGTAGATGAACATCACGAAAAACACCGATTTCAGCCCCGCCGGCACTTCCAGACCAATTTGCCCAATCAACAGACCCATCAGCAACGCACCAGCCACGGAACCGAGGTGAAAACTGCCGATGTGAATCCGGCCGACAAACACGCCCAGGGCAATCGCGAGGAACACGGCGATCTCCGGATCAGTGCGTAGCGCGTGCAGAATGAAATCGAGCATGTCGCGGACTCCTTGCAACGGTCACTGATTCTTCGGTGGTTGCGCCGGTGCGGTGTACCACTGGTCCTTCGGCACCCACTTCTCTTGTTGCGGATCGCCCAGATAGTGCGGCGACATGATCTGCACGCTGTACTCGTTGAACACATCCTGAATATTTGCGTGCAGCATACTGAGCAGCTCGGCACGCGGACGCGGCTGGCTGGGAATCGCCTGAGCGACGAGCCGGTACTCTGGATAAAAATCGGACAAGGCCGTCTGGAAAACTTGTGGGGGGGGATTTTCAACTACACCGGGCGTGCGTCTCGCAGCCTCCAGCAACATGCCTTCCACCTGGCGCCAAGGTGTGTCGTACCCGATGGTTACCACGGTATCTACCACATACCCTGGACCCTGGACGGTACGTGAGTAGTTTTTTGTTACAGCACCGGTGATCATCGAATTCGGTAAGGTGAGTACTTCTCCAAGACCAGTGCGAATACTGGTAGTAAACATGCCAAGCTCGGTCACCGTACCTTCATATTCGCCAATCCTCACGAACTCGCCGGGTCGCAGGGTGCGCGTATAGGTCAGGATCAGTCCAGCTGCCGCCTGACCGACTACGCTAGTCGCGCCCAAAGAAATCATCAGACCGATCAGCACGGACAGTCCTTTAAACGCGTCGGTACCGGCCCCGGGTAAATACGGATAGGCCATTGCCAATGCGAATAGCCAAATCGCCAGTGAGGTGAGTCGCTGGGTCGGGTGCAGGGTCTCGTGGTTCAGCCAGCTGAATGTTCCTGGTGTCGCCATGCGTCTGAGCACACGCCGACTGAAAACAGTTGCTCCTCGAGCCATGAAAAAGATTGCCAAGGCAATCACAAGTCCAGGAACCGCGTCGATGATGGCCTGAAGCAAATAGCTCGCGACCTCAACCAGGTAACTGTTGAGGCTTTCGCCCCAAGGGCGGGTGTAGGGAAAGCGTGACAGGACAAAACCCAGCCACTCGTAAGTCAGCAGCAGGATCACCAGCCAGCGCACGAGCCAAAACAGTCGATTGACCAGCGAATACAGGTAATTGGCATCAACTAACTGAATGCGACCTACCCGCAGCGCTTGTGTATGGCGATGCATCAACTCGGGTAATTTGCGCAGCAATTTCTTGCGCAGCCAGGCAATTCCCCAGAGCAACACGAAGTAAATGCCTGTAGCAATCGCTACTGCGCCAAGCGACCGCACCATAAGTTTCAGACTACGGGCTTCGCCAGTTTCCGCGACAACCTGACGCAATTTCTCGGCAGCGGCCTCTGCTGCCAATTGCACCGAGGGGTACTGGAGATTGTCGACGTCTTTGGGTGAAACGATGAACGCGCGCTTGGTCCCCAGCAATATCAGGTAACTGTCCTGAATAGAGTCAATGCTGACTGCAAGATCGTCGGCTTCTTCCAATGCTTCGCTGATCACTGCTTTTGCGCGCTTGACTCGAGACGTTGGTGCCTCCCCAAGCAATGTAGCGCGAAAGACCATGATACTGCGGTTCGCAACCTTGAGTTCAACAGCCTGCTCAGCCGACGCGCCATTCTCATCAGCCCAAACGAGCGCAGACCAGACGACGCTGAAAACGATCATCATCAGCACAGAAAACCGGTTCTGCATGCGTCTGTTCCTTAGGCATCAGGCATGAGTTCGTGAACTACAAAACGCAGCGTAGTTCAGCGATGAACGGTTGTCAGATATGAACACCCAGCTTTTTTCGCACATTTGGTGCCCACAAATATGCGGTCATGACGACGAATCGGAATTCGCCCACTACGCTGGCTGGGGTAAACGCGTTGATGCAAATTTGCCGGTTGGTTACATACAAGGAAGATCATCATGTCCAGGCCGAGTCTACTGATGTTGCCGCTGACCTTGGCGTTACTGCACAGCGGTTTGATCTTTGCAGAAGATTCCGCCGAACTTGCCAAACAAGCACTCAACCCCATCGCCGCAATGTACAGCCTGCCCGTGCAATACAACTGGGATCAAAAGATAGGTCCCACCGGCAAAGGAATGCAAAGCGTCACCAACATTCAACCGGTGCTACCGTTTACCCTGAACGAAAACTGGAACCTGATTTCCCGAACCATCCTGCCAGTGATCGACCAACATGGTCTTGCTGCAGGTGGCGCAGCCGACAAGTCCGGCGTGGGTGACATTACCCAGAGCTTTTTCTTTTCCCCAAAAAAATCCACCGACAGCGGCTGGATACTCGGCGCGGGCCCTGCTCTGCTGATTCCAACCGGTAGTGATGAACTGCTGAGCAGCAAGCAATGGGCGGCCGGGCCTACGATCGTAGCGCTCAAGCAAGCCAATGGCTGGACGCATGGAGTCCTCGCCAACCACCTATGGGGGCTAGAAGGTAGCCCGCCAGATGACAAGGACAAGGTCAATCAAACTTTCCTGCAACCGTTCCTTTCCTACACCACGAGCCAATTCACGACGTATGGCATTAATGGCGAGTCCACCTATAACTGGCGGCAAAAAGAATGGTCGGTTCCGATCAATCTTACGGTTACTCAATTGTTGAAAATCGGTGGCCACCCGCTGACAGTCCAGGCCGGGCCACGTTACTGGGTCGATAGTTCCGAAGACGGTCCTGAGGGGTGGGGATTTCGCGCGGCAATCACCTTTTTATTTCCGCGTTGACTATTGTTTTGTGCCGCTTATCCCAAAAGCGAGGCTCAAGATCGGGCAAATATCCAGTGCTGGACTATCGTCCTTATGGTTGTCGAATTGTGCTGTTCATTTCTGGACCCAGCTGAACTTACGCACCGCATTCGCAGCATAAACAGGACCGCATCTGACATAAAAGTCGCATTTGTGCGACCCACCGGCCAAGGAGCCAGTCTTATGACTAGCGTACGCAAGTGGTTACCCAAATTCGCCATCGTGGCGACCTCGCTCATTACGTTGTCTACAGCCGTTTCAGCCGCCGATAAACCTAACATCCTCGTAATTTTTGGCGATGACGTTGGGCAGACCAACATCAGTGCTTATTCCCATGGAGTCGTGGGCTATAAGACGCCAAACATCGACCGGATTGCCAAAGAAGGCATGATGTTCACTGACTACTATGCGGAGAACAGTTGCACCGCCGGGCGTTCGACATTCATCACCGGTCAATCACCACTGCGTACCGGACTTTCCAAAGTTGGTATGCCGGGTGTTCCAGTCGGGCTGCAAGCAAGGGACGTCACGATCGCTCAAGCGCTGAAAGCAAAGGGTTATGCGACTGGACAATTTGGCAAGAACCATTTGGGCGACAAGGACGAATACCTTCCCACCAACCATGGCTTCGATGAGTTCTTCGGCAACCTCTACCACCTCAATGCCGAAGAAGAGCCCGAGCGCGAACTGTGGCCAAAAGACGATGCGGCCTTCGTCAAGGCTGCCTCTCCTCGTGGCGTAATCCACAGCTTTGCCGACGGCAAGATCGAAGATACCGGGCCGTTGAACAAAAAGCGTATGGAAACCATCGATGACGAGACCACTCAGGCCGCCATCAACTTCATGGACAAACAAGCGAAGGCCGATAAACCGTTTTTCGTCTGGATGAACACCACGCGTATGCACGCATTCACCCATGTGCGTGAGTCGATGAGGGGCCAAAGTGGCATGCCGGGCAATGAGTACGCTGACGGCATGCTGGAACACGATGGTGATGTAGGCAAGCTGCTTAAAGCAGTTGATGATCTGAAAATTGCCGACAACACGATCGTGGTCTACACCACTGACAACGGCCCGAACCAATGGTCTTGGCCGGACGCTGCAACGACTCCGTTCCGTAACGAGAAAAACTCTAACTGGGAGGGTGCATACCGCGTGCCGGCGATTGTGCGCTGGCCTGGAAAAATCAAGGCCGACACGGTTTCTACTCAGATGATGTCCGGCTTGGACTGGTTTCCGACATTGCTTGCCGCAACGGGCGATACCGATATCAAGGAACGCCTGCTGAAGGGGGCCGACGTCGGTGGAAAGAACTTCAAGGTTCATCTGGACGGCTACAACCAGCTTGATTTTCTGACCGGTAAAACTGACAAGAGCGCGCGGAACGACTTCTACTACTTCAGTGATGATGGTGATTTGGTAGCCATGCGTTACGACAACTGGAAGTTCGTCTTCTGTGAACAACGTGCACCGGGTGGATTCAAAGTATGGAGCGAACCTTTCACCTGCCTGCGCGTACCTAAAATTTTCAATCTGCGCATGGACCCTTACGAGCGCGCCGATGTTGTCTCCGATCAGTACTACGACTGGGTAGCGAAGAACGATTTCCTGATCTTTCAGGGCATCAGTAAAGCCGCAGCTTTCCTGCAGACCTTCGTAGATTATCCGCCAAGCCAACGCCCTGCCAGTTTCAGTATCGATCAGGTCAGGGCTGACGTAGACAAGAAAATCGAGGAGAAAATGAAACAGCAAAAATAATAAAAGCTGCCTTCCAAGCGTCCGCCTGATGGCGGACGTTTTGGTTTCTGGACCGAGTAGCTCAACTGATCATGGATTGAAGGAAGAAAAGCAGTGGAAAGAAAGACTTTAGTTGCCAGCTTTTTGTTATTCACGCCTGCGTTTGGAATGAGTTCCGTACTACTTGCGGCCGAGGGTGGCGTCGGGCGTCCGATTACGGGCCAACAGGTATTTTCCAACGCGGGGGTAGTGCCACCGGAACCTGGCTGGATCATGTCATTGACCAGCATCTGGTACGACGGTGATCTCAAGGGCAATAAGGGCGTGCCAATAGTCGGCAGAATTGGTGGGGATCTGGATATGAAAGTGTCCTATACCATCGCCAATTTCACCCATGTATGGGATACCGGCAAAGGTCGATGGAACTATGCATCGGCTATTGGCGTGCCGGTGCAATATACCGATGTAACCGTGGACATTACCCAGCCTCGGGGTCGCGTGCTGGGGGCAGAAGACACGGGAACACAGTTTGCCGATATTCTCGTGACACCCATCGCTGCCGGCTATCACTTCGACGCGCAAAACCACATCTCCTTTTCCCTTCCTGTTTATCTCCCGACGGGTGCCTATAACGATAATCGCTTGGCCAATCCTGGCCAGAATAATTACACGTTTATGCCCACCTTAGCCTTCACCCACCTCGACGGCTCGGGCGGCGAAATTACGCTGTCCTCCGGATTGGAGTTTTACACCGAAAACGATGCGACCGACTATCGCAATGGCAACATTTTCACCTTAGATGCACTCTGGACGCAGGGGTTTGGCAAAGGCTGGAGCGCAGGCATCGTCGGGGGGTATGTGCAGCAAGTTACCGACGACAAAGGCCAGACTGCTGAGTTATTCGGAGGCTATCGCGGTCGCGCCGTGGGAGCCGGCCCGGTGATCGGTTGGGCCGGTAAATTCAATGATGCCAGAGTGAATGTCAGTGCACGCTGGGTACCGGAGTTCGATACCAAAAATAGGCCGGAGGGCAACGGTTTCGCGGTCAATTTGACGCTGGCCTTCTTTTAAGCAAAGTTATTCTCGGCAACCGATTACGTGAAGAACGAGTCAGATTGAAAATGACTCAGTAACATTTATGTGTATCGACGGTCTGGATGTCAATGCCATTCCAAGTAAGAACCCGTCAATCCTGTAATTAAAGTCTATTACTACGTCCTCATCGGCCGAACTGGGGCGGTATTTTATAAGTCACCATGGGACGGCTAGCAAATTATAGCTTCTCTACTACTTCACACGTTGTAAAATCTAGCGCGCGTCGGCTGCCTGGAGCCGACTTGACAGTTAAAGGGGATCGCCGTGACGAAATCAGCCGATCAAGAACAGCTTCACCCTGCTCCTCTTTGACGGCAAAAGCGTTGCATATGCATCAAATGGAACAGGCACTGCCACCGTGCTTTTCAAGGTGGCGCTGATGTTCTTCATCTGCCTTTTGAAACTCACCCAGTGGCAGGATCACCGTAGCCACTGGCTTGTCCAACTGGCCACTGGAGTCCAGTTGCTGCCTGGCGACAAGCGCCAGTCGGGCCTGTTCGGCACTGTTGAAAAACAGCGCGGAACGGTATTTCGCCCCGACGTACGCACCCTGCCGGTCGATTGACGTGGGATAATGAAGCTTCCGCTCCCCAGAAACAGCCGGCAACCAATGTCGCCTGCTCTGACAGAACGTCGCCTGAAAAATCACTCATGCGCGGCCTCCTCACCCTTTAGATACTGCAGGTGCAAATGCAACTGGGCGATATGCTCCGGACCGATTCCACAGCATCCGCCGACAATGCTGGCCCCTGCGGCAACCCATGACTTCGACCAGTCCAGGTAGGACTCGGGGCCCAGGTCACGACGAATGTCCAACAAATCGCTATTGGCCTCGGCTTTGGCACTGACAGGGGGGAAAGCATTGGCATAAACCCCCAGTTCGACAGGATGATCCAGGTTTTCAATCACAGCGCGTGCCTCAATCAAAGCCGCGGCCATCACTTCCGGCTGGCTGCAATTGAAGAGCACCGCCTTGGCCCCCAGCCCAGCCGCCACGCGAACCGCATCGGCAACGGCCTCGTTTGAGCGTAATCGCGGCTCCCGCCCCTCTTCGTCCAACAGCGTGAATGACACCCAGAGTGGCGCGGGATCCGTTCCGAGGGCTTCGACCACCGCCCGTACTTCAGCAATGGAGCTTTGCGTTTCGGCCAGCCACACATCGACGTGCGCCTGCAATCCGGCAATCAGTTCGCGGTGGATCGCTACTGAACGCTGATGATCGAACAGATCCGGCCGGTAGGACCCCAACGCCGGCGGCAACGAACCGGCCACGGTGACCGCATCGGTACTTTCGCCGGCGGCCTGCCGCGCCAGCCGTCCGGCGCGCTCAGCCAGCGCTCTTCCCTGCTCGGCAAATCGCTCGTCGCCAATATGAAAAGGCACCACCGCATAGCTGTTGGTGGTGATGATCCGGGCGCCCGCTGTCACGAACGCCTGATGCGCCTGCAGCACATACTCGGGCGCTTCGATCAGTGCGAGGGCCGACCATTCCGGTTGACGGAACGGCGCGCCGATTCGCTTCAACTCGCGCCCCATGCCACCATCGAGTACACGTACGTTCGCTCTGGTCATTGGGCTGAACTCACTTGCTGCGCCTGCCCTGCAAACCACTGGTCAACAGTAGAAGGGTTGGCTTGAACCCAGGCCTTGGCGGCGACGTCTGCTGGCTGTTTTTCCTTTTCGATCTTCTGGATCAGTCCGTTCAACTGTGCCGGGTCGATGGCGAAATTGTGCAGAAACTCGGCAATTTTCGGTGCGCGCTTTTGCAGTGCGGTGGAAGCCAGGACGTACACCTTGGCATCCGGGAAGGCGCAGGTGATGTGGCTCTTGTTCAGCCAGTCAGGATCGACGGTCGGGCTGACAAATTTCCAGCAGCCATCCGCCTTGTAGAGAGGATCTTCTTTTTTGTTGTCCTGGGCGTAGCCATCGAACGCGGGTTCTTCCAGGCGACGCAGATCATAGGCCGAGAAAATCCAGTCAGGGGTGTAGGCGTAGAACACCACGCCGCGTTGCGCCTTGTAAGCCGAGGCCAGTTTGGCGTAGGTCACCGAGGCTTCCGTCGACACGGACTCGAATTTATCGGCGAAGCCGTAATCCTTGGCCTTGATCTGGCCGATATAGGTCGACTCCCAGCCCGCCGGCCCCACCAGCAGTTCGGCCTTGCCGCCGCCCACTGGTTCGAAGAGTTTGGCCACTTCCGGTTTTTTCAGGTCGTAGACCGATTTGACGCCGTACTTGTCTTGCAGATAACCGGGAATGTAGAAGCCTTGTTCGCCGGCATAAGGGTGAGCATTGGGCACCAGTGAGCGGGTGCCGCCGGTGACGTACTTGGCCCACGCCGCCGACTGATTGGGCAGCCAGATGTCCGTCAGCACATCCACAGAACCGTCGCCCTTGGCCGCCGCACTGAAAAGCACCGGCACGTCCCCGGCCAGATACGACACATCACCGTCCAGACGGGTTTTGATCACCTCACCCAAAATGTGTTGAATGGCGACGGCCCCCGTCCAGTTCTGCTCGCCAATGACAATTTTGTCCTTGGCCATCACGCTGGCCGGCACGATCAGGGAGGCCAGCACTGCTGCCGCACTCAAGTTACGCAATAGATGTTTTGCCACGATAAGTCTCACTGTTCAGTTATGCAGATGGTCTTGCTTGCGCAAGCTCGATTGAATGATTCGATCGGGGATCAATGCACACAGCACGATCGCCACGCCGGCCAGCACGCCCTCGCCGCCCTTGATATTGCGCAACGCCGTCATGACGTCGTAACCCAACCCTCCAGCGCCGATCAGGGCAGCAACCACCACCATCGACAAGCTCATGACAATGGTCTGATTGATCCCCAGCAACAGTGATCTTCGCGCCAGCGGCAGTTGCACCTTCACCAGGGTTTGCCAAGGGTTCGCACCATGGGCGATTGCCGCTTCCACGGCATCCTTCGGGACTTCCTGAATGCCCAGGGACGTCAGACGAATCATCGGTGCCAGGGCAAAAATCACCGTCGCAATGACTGCCGGAGTCTTGCCCACCGAGAAGAACGCCACAGCGGGAATCAGGTAGACAAAGGTCGGCAGGGTCTGCATGACATCCAGCAAGGGCGTGAGCAGCCTGCGGGCAAACGGCCGCTTCGCCAGCAAAATGCCGGTGGGTACGCCGATCACCAGTGCGATCAGCACCGACGAACCAACCAGCGCCAGGGTGGCAATTGTCCGCTCCCAAAACCCGAACAGGCCGATATACAACAACGCTGCGCTGCTGGTGAGCGCCAGGGCCAGGCCCGCCGAGCGCCAGGCCAGCAATACCAGCGCCAGCGCGCAAACCGGCCAGGGCAGCCAACCGAGCAGGGATTCGATTCCTTCAATGACCGTGCGAACCGCAACGATCACGCCGACAAAAGCGCTCTCGAACGTCACCTGTGACCAACCGATAAAGTCATCCACGCTCTGTGCAGTCAGTAACAGCGCCTGGCGGCTGGCCGGGAACTGCAAGAACGCCTGGGTGGTATCGGGCGTCAACACGCGCCAGATCACCAATGCCTGACTGACCAGCAGCACCGCCAGCGGCAACGCCCAACTCGAAACGGCGCGCCGCACCGGTTGACGGCTCAGCGAATACGCGGTGAAACGACTGGCCGCCAGCACGGCCAATCCCACCACGACCGATATCCAGGATGCGCTCGCAATGCCTTGCACCGCAGTGGCCAGGGCCGCGAGTTCTGCGGCGAACCCGAGCCAGAACAACCCGCCTCGGCCCCGCGCCGCCAGCGCTGCCGGCCCGAGCAACAGGGCTTGCCAGCCGCGCAAGCCCGGCTGAACCGGTTGCTCCTTCGGTGCCGTTTCGGGAACCTGACGTACCGCGCCACCGGCATCGTGCAATACCGGTGCGGCTGGAAGGCAATCGCGGAAAAAATCCGCGACCTCAGCATCGGCCGGCGTCTCGAGCAGCTGTTTCGGGGTGCCCGACTGCACCAGACGTCCCTGGCGCAATACCGCTATCCGATCAGCGAGACGGACCGCTTCGGCAGGATCGTGGGTGACCAGCAACGTGGTGATCCCGCGCTCGCGTACCAAGGACAGAAAATGCCTTTGCAGGTCTCGCCGGATGGTCGGATCCAGTGCGCTGAAAGGCTCGTCCATCAGGAGAATATCCGGATCAGTCACCAATGCCCGCGCAAGACCGACCCTTTGCTGCATACCGCCGGACAACTCGTGGGGATAATGCTCGCCCCATCCCTCAAGGCCCATCGCCTGTAACTGTCGGGTGGCCGCTGCGTGCCGGACGGCCTCGGATTCGCCGCGCAACTCCAGAGGCAGCGCAACGTTGTCCAGCACCGTGCGATGGGGCAAAAGACCAAAATGCTGGAACACCATGCCGATTCGCCGCGAGCGCAAATCCCGCAACGCTTTGTGGCTCAGGCCGCTGATAGCCTGACCTTCAATCAAGACCTCACCGCTGGTGGGTTCGATCAAACGATTGATATGGCGAAGCAAGGTCGATTTGCCGCTGCCGGAGGTGCCCATCAGGCACAGCACTTCGCCGCGCCGGACCTTCAAGCTGACGTGGTTGACAGCCGGCAACGGCGATCCGCCCTTGCGCAGATAAGCTTTAGTGACGCCTCGCAGTTCGAGGACAACATCGCCCTCCTCGGCGCTATCGTCGATGGGTGGGGCCAATCGTTCAGGCAAGTCGACCTGTACCGTTGCCAAAGAGGTTTGAATAAGTGTCACGAGGGCTCCGGGCAACAAACCGCTGACGGCCAGATATGTGGCCGTTCAGGGTAGAAAAAATGGACAGGAGCCTCAGGCAATGACCGCGGACAGGGTTGGCCTGAGGCAAAAAAACGCCGCAAGCGAGGCGCTGCACGTTTCTTTTGTTAAAAGCTAAACGATCTTAAAAAGATTAAATAAATATCTTTTTGGAATGAGCTTAGGCCTTCCCGCCCGGTTCCCGGAGGTGCTTTTCAAAGCGATGTGGTTTGTTGCGTGCCGACCGCCGGACGTGCTGCACAGCGACAACGATCCTGTATCGCAGGTCCCGCGTGGTTCATCTGCGGTCCAATCGGGATACGAGGATTTTTCTCGCAAGCATTGGCCATTCGGATGGCCGGGCTTCGCAGATTGACTGACGGTTGGCTGCTTCAGGGAACTGCCGGTGCCAGGCATCGTCCGAGCTTAAGCGTTTAAGCAAACTGCTCGCCACGAGGTTTCCGTTTGAAAGCTGCCATCGTCAAAAAATACCGCCTGATCATCAAGACCCTGGGCTACGTGGGCTGGTCTCTGTTCTGGTTGCTGCTGTGGGACATCGCCGTCACCGTCGACTTCATGCTGTTCCTCAACGCCAAGCTGAACCTGCCGCTGATGCCGCTGACCTTGCTGGGTTCGGCGTTGATCGTATTGATCAGTTTTCGCAACAGCAGCGCCTACAACCGCTGGTGGGAAGCGCGGACGTTGTGGGGGGCGATGATCAACAACTCCCGCAGCTTCGCCCGGCAGGTGCTGACGCTGCTGGACGACGCCGGCGGCGAGGTGAATCCGGTCAAATCCACTCTGCTGCGCCGCCACGTCGCGTATGTGAACTGCCTCGCCGCGCATCTGCAAGGCCAGCCTTGTCCTGACGAGGTGCGGGCGTTTATTCCCGCCGAAGAGTTCGCCCGCAGTGGCACGACCAATAACTTTGCCAACGATATTCTCACCGGCTCCGCGACTTTGCTCGCCAAGGAATACAAGGCCGGGCATCTGGACAGTATTCGCCTGGCGCGGCTTGAGTCGACGCTGGTCGACCTGTCCAACAGTCAGGGCGGCATGGAGCGGATCGCCAATACCCCGCTGCCCTACCCTTACGTCTATTTTCCGCGGCTGTTTATTTCGCTCTTCTGCCTGATCGTGCCGGTGGGACTGGTCGAATCCCTGGGCTGGTTCACGCCGCTGGCGTCGACCGTGGTGGGATTCATGCTGCTGGCCATCGAACGCATCGGCACCGATCTGCAAAGCCCGTTTCGCCACAGCGAACACCAGATTCAAATGGAAGCACTGTGCGAAACCATTGAAAAGAACTTGCAGTCGATGCAACGTGATTCGTTGGGTGATGTGCGCAGGCTTGAAGAGCACGCGTGAGGCGCTGCTTTAGCAGTAGCGCGATAGCGGGTCTCCCCTTTTCTTTATCAGGTGCAGAGCGACTATTGATGAGACGAGCGGATTAACTGACCAGTGTGCGCTCCAGGCCAGCCTTGGTGTTTCAGTTCGCGATCCTCGGCGACTTCTCTTCATCGTCGTAAGGGCGGCGAAGAAATTCGCGGACCAGGGCGGCAGTTCGTCCAGCGCTGGTCACCACAAAGAAATGTCCCTCGCCCTCCAGAAGGCGAAGTTCTGAATGTCGGATTGTGCGGCGCAGGATATGGCCGTTGTACGCCTGTATTAACGGATCGCGGTCGCCGGCAAGAATCAGCGTGCGTTGAAGCATCCGGGACAAGCGAAGCAGGCTTGTCCATCCGATCAAGGCTGCGAGCTGGAAATAGTAGGTTTGCGGATTAACAGAGAGCATGCCTTTCATCACACCGAACCGCAGCAGCGTCTGAACTGAATGGCCGGATCTTTCTTGCTTGTGCGGGATGGGAGGTAAGGGGTCAACCCAAAGCCGTGTCGAGAAACATCATGACCCCGAAACCGAGCATCAACCCCAAGGTTGCAGGTGTCTCATGACCGTTGCGATGGGTCTCGGGAATGACCTCATGGGACACCACAAAAATCATCGCGCCCGCCGCCAGACCGAGCGCTATGGGATATCCCAATGCGAAGCTGCTCGAAATCCCCAAGCCGACGATGGCGCCTATGGGCTCCATCAACCCTGAGCCCACCGCAATAAGCGCAGCGCGAAGCGCTGAAATCCCGGTCACGCGTAACGCAAGGGCCACAGCCAGGCCTTCGGGAATGTCTTGAATGGCGATGGCAGTGGTTAGCGGCAATCCCACCTTCATGTCGCCATTGGCAAAGCTCACTCCAATGGCCATCCCCTCCGGCAGGTTATGCAGCGTGATTGCCAGAACAAACAGCCATACGCGATTGATGCGCTGCACCTCGGGCCCACGGCGACCGCTTTTCTCATGTTCGTGAGGCACGAAGCGATCCAGACCGATCATCAGCGCTACCCCCAATCCCAATCCTGCAACGACGACACAGGCTGCGAGCAGCTGGTTACCGCAGAGCTCCTGGGCGGCTTCGATACCCGGAAGAATGAGCGAAAACGAACTGGCGGCCAGCATCATCCCGGCAGCGAAGCCCAGCATGATGTCCTGCGTTCTGGCGGCGATATCACGTAACGCGATCGCTGCCACCGCACCTATGGCCGTCGCAGCGAAGCCTGACATGCCGCCGAGAAATGCAAAGTGCAGATTTTGTTTGTTGGCGCCGACGAAGGCACCATACCCGCTGATCAGCAAGTAAAGCGTCACGCCAATCAGAATTGACCAGAAGGCTAGCCCGCCCCATCCGGATTTTGAGAACCGAACAAACCGTGAGCGAAGTGTTGCGCCATATGAGGTCAACGGCTCGGACATCGCACCCTCCTGTTGTCTTGAGATGAAAAAACCGCACGCCCTTTGGCGTGCGGTCACGTCGTTAAGGTTGTGGTTCGCCTTTCACACCCGCCCCCAGGTCCGCACCCGTGATCGGATTGCTGTCTGGGTCGGACATCGCCCTGGCTTCGTCGGCAATAGACATGAGCTGAATGACCTCAGTGATAATCCTTACCGACGACCGCACGCAGATAGGCCGCATCTGCCTCCCTTCTCAGGTCACGCCATTCGGAATCGGTCAACATACCCAACCGATGCATCTCATCAGACTGGCGCAATAGTTCCTCGTGATAGGCATCGGGACACTCCATGCGTAACGCTCGGTTCTCCAATGCACGATGCCAGGCATCCAGGGCTTTCAATCTGGATTCCTGCTCAAGCGTCAGTTGATTCTTGAAAGCATTCATTTCACCCACCCCGTACATTTCCCGGTTGAGCAACAGTTTTCGAATTAGGTTCAAAAGGTCTGACGAAGCACAGCCTTTCGGTAATCTCGATGGAACGTTGCGCCAGGCCCCGTCCTCTATCGCAACACCAGCGAATCTGAGGATTTCATCATGATCGACCCAGCAACCGGTATGAAGGCAGGCGAGCGCTACACCATAGACAGTCTCGAACGCACGCGACATTTCCCGGGTTTCTTCCTCGACGGAAAATATTATCTTGGCCCGGAATTGATGACGGCCATAGGTTGGCTGGAAGGAAAGCAGTTTTATTACGATGAACTTGATCCCACGGGTGAGCCGGTGTTTCCCGATCGACTCGCCGGGACTGTCGAGGACCTCACCCTGACTCTCGCGGACGGTGCGCGTTTGCCCTTGAACGAAATGCCGTACAGGGCAGATGTCGACTCCCCTGCCAGTCCAAGCAGTCTTAATCCATCGCCATCACGGAATCGACCTGCTCCGGCAAGCGATCAACTCGGAGTCGAGGGCGTCCGGATGTCAGGTAAACATCCGTATCCAATCCTCCTGGCGGCAGGCGCTGCGTTAATGCTGGGAATACTGCTTGGAGTCAAACAAGCCAATCGCCTTCCTGCCCGAAAACCTAGATAGCCGTCCTTGCTGAATTTTTGGAGAAGTGCTCTTTGAACGGTCGGAGACAGGAATGCATCCAGTGACACCAGACGGTCGCTACTTTGTTGTCAAAGGCCAGCTATGGCGATGTTCCAACCCGTCTTTGGATGAAGATGTGCGCCAGCGTCTTGTCGATGCGCTTATGGCCGCTCGACGAGAGGTCAAGAACGCTAAGAGTGCGCAAGACGGGTCGCAACTCAAGCGCGCTCGGGAAAAGGTACAAATGGCCAAAGTGGCCCTCGGGGAACGGGGGCCTGTCTGGTGGGCTGATGGAAGCCCTGACTTCAACCGGCGGCTGGTCGTCAACTCCCCTTATGCCGAATGGTTCAGCTCGCTCCAAGAGCCTGATTAACTCTCGGCGTAAGGTGCGATTCGGATGATGTTCCAGTGTTGCTCATAATCGACGAACCGAGGCATTGGATGCACCCAATACAACCGCTGGCCCTCTGGCATTTGTACGACGTAGCCAAGTTAACGCTGCGGTGGCTTGGCATAAGGTGCCCAGCCCTTGACTCAACGCATGCTTAGAGAATTCTCGTCATCAGCGACGTGCAGTCCTTCCGCGAGTTACAACTGACCAGCATCGCGCGCAGCAACGGCAACGGTGGTCGGTGAATCGGAAAGCTTGACGAAGCGCCGAGTTGCACCATCCAGCGCATCGATGCAGCCCGCCTCGATGTCATAGACCCAGCCATGCAAATTCAAGCGTCCTTGCTCAAGCGCAAGCGCCACCGATGGATGGGTGCGCAGGTTCGCCAGTTGTGCGATCACGTTTTCACGAACGAGGCCATCGAGCTTGTCGCGTGGCGTATCGAACTCATGCGCCGCGTTGATCGCTTTCGCGGCGTCCGAGTGCCGAAGCCAGTTGGCAACTGCCGGAAGATGATCCAGACACGTGCAGCGTGAAATCGCGCCCATCGCTCCGCAATCCGAGTGGCCGCAGATCACAATGTCCCGTACCCCGAGCACTGCAACCGCATATTCGACGGTAGCCGAAACACCACCCGGTTCAGGACCATATGACGGCACAATGTTGCCGGCGTTGCGGATCACGAACAGCTCACCCGGCTCACGCTGTGTGAGCAGTTCTGGCACTACACGACTGTCCGAGCATGTGACAAACAACGCCTTTGGGTTTTGCTCTGTCGCGAGCTGCCTGAAAAGCTCGACGCGTTGTGGATACACCTCGCGCTGAAACCGCAGAAAGCCATCAATAATGTCACGCATAAAGTCCTCCAAAGCCTGATTCCGGATGCCGAGACGAGCACTCGATGCCTTCGCGCCTCAGTGGGGCGTCATTATCGCAGACGTTGCAGGCGAGTGCGCGACCTCACACCGCTCAAGCTTCGTTTCAAACCTGTCAGGACCAAAACCCTCTGTGCGGTTCAGCGGCCTCCCCCTCCAACATCGGCCCCAGCACGCTGACCTTGCGTTGCCCCTTGGCGAACACTTCGCGGCACGGCAGCGAGAACGTCGGGTTCTCAGGGTGGTCCCCCGTCAAACCCAGCAAGGCATGCTCCGACAAGGCATAGACCACCCGCCCGATCCCCGTCCAATACACGGCGCCGGCGCACATGCAGCAAGGTTCGGCGCTGGTGTAGAGCGTGCACAGTTCCAACTCCTGCGGCGACAGCAGTTTTGCCGCTGCCGCCGCTGCCACCAACTCAGCGTGCTGCGTCGGATCACCTTCCGGGGGCATCGAGTTGTTCCCCGCTTCGACAATCACCTTGCCGTTGCGGTCGGCCACCAATGCCGCGAACGGATGGCGACCGCGTTGCTTCGATGCCTCGGACAAGGCGATGGTCTGGCGCAGTAGTTTCAGATCAAGCGCGCTGATGCCAGCCGGGATGAGTTCAGTCAATTGATTCATGGGTAACTCCAGGGCAGTGGAAAACAAAAGTCAGTCGGCCAGTTCAGCCGATGTAGCGCCGATGGTTTCGGTCGATTTTTTTTCATCGTTGAGCAGAACGTTGAGGACGATGGCGGTGATCGCTCCGAGGAAAATTCCACTGTCGAGCACCAGTTTCAGGGTCGGGCCGACGTGTTCGAACAGCGCCGGAAAGGACATCGGCAGCACCCCGACACTCACCGACACGGCGACGATAATGCCGTTGCGCGTACCCTCGAATTGCACCCGTGACAGTTCCTGAATTCCCGCCACCGTGGTCATGCCGAACATCACAATCGCGCAGCCACCGAGCACCGGCGTCGGCACCGCGGCGATCAACGCGCCGAGTTTCGGGAACAGGCCCATCAGCACCATGATTGCCCCGGCAGCGGCCACGACGAAGCGGCTTTTCACGTTGGAAAGCGCAATCAAACCGGTGTTCTGGGTGAAGGCGTTGTAAGGAAAGCTGTTGAACAAACCACCGAGCATGGTCGACAAGCCGTCGGCGCGAAATGCGTTGCCGAGGGTGTGTTGCGTGGTCGGTTTTCCGGTCAATTTGCCGATCGCCAGGCAGTTGCCGGTGGTCTCGGCCATAATCACCAGCATCGCCAGGGTCATGATCAGAATCGGCACCGGCGCGAACTCCGGCGCGCCGAACGCCATCGGCGCACTCAGCTCAAACCACGCCGCTTCGCTGACCCGATTGAAGTGAGTCATGCCGCAAGCCACTGCGATCAGGCTGCCGACAAACAGGCCAATCAGCACGCTGAGGTTGCCGATGAAGCCTTTGAATTTGGCGTAGATCACCAGCGTCACACTGACCGTGGCCAAACCGAGTAACAGGTTGGCGGGATTGCCAAAATCTGCCGCATCGGGATTGCCGCCGCCCAGCCAGATCGCCGCCGCCGGCATCAGCGAGATGCCGATAATGGTGATCAGGCTGCCAATCACCACCGGCGGAAAAAACCGCAGCAAGCGGCTGAACACCGGTGCCAGCGCAATGGTGAGAAAACCCGCCGCGATCACCGCGCCGAAAATCTGACTGAGGCCAAACTCCTTGCCGATCATGATCATCGGCGCCAGGGCAATGAACGAACAGCCCTGAATCAGCGGCAGGCGGGCGCCGAACTTCCAGAAACCGAGGGTTTGAATCAGCGTCGCCACACCAGAGGTCAACAGGTTCGCGTTGATCAGCAACACCACCTGTGCCGAGGTCAGCCCCATCGCACTGCCAAGAATCAGCGGCACCGCCACCGCTCCCGCGTACATCACCAGAACATGCTGCAAGCCAAACGTGAACAACTGGCGCAGTGGCAAAACCTCGTCCACCGGATGAATGCGTTGTGTGGTCATTTCACACGCTCCTGAAAGTGCGGCATCTGTTGAGATAGCGGGCATGCTCGGGGCGTTTGAAAGGAGGATCCGCCCCGGAGATCGTTTTGACGCGGGGCCATATTTGAACGTTTATTGCGATGAAACAAATTAGCAACCATCGCTTTTTCCGATGGCACGAATCTGGCATCTGCTAGCCACTCCAAACCTTCATTTCGAACCGGGAGTTCAACGCTTGCGCTTCTCACTCGATCAACTGCAGATGTTCGTCCAAGTGGTCAAAAGCGGATCGTTTTCCGCCGCCGGGCGCAAACTGGGCAAGACCCAATCGACCATCAGCGCAGCGATTGCCAACCTGGAAACCGACCTTGGCGTCGACCTGTTCGATCGCAGCAACCGCAGCCCTGCCCTCACCGCCAGCGGCCACAAATTACTGGTGCAGGCCGAAGCCGTGCTCGAACGCTGCATGACCTTCGAAGCCCACGCCGACTGCCTCTCTGACAACGTAGAGCCCAGCCTGACACTGGCCATTGAAACTCCGTACGGCCCGATCATGCCGGTGCTCAAAGCTTTCGAAGCAGCGTTCCCCTTTGTCGACCTGATCATTCGTCATCCGGTCCATGGCGACGTCAGTGAACTGGTCAGCAGCGGCGAAGCGGTGCTCGGTGTGGCGTTCTCACAGCCCGGCTACCCCAAGGAGCTGGCGTTCCAGCAACTGGGCAAACTGATCATGCTGCACGTCTGCCATCCCCGGCACCCATTGGCGCAACTTGAAAACGTCACGTTCGAGGACCTGCACGTCCATCGCCGCCTGGCCTTCAGCGCCCACGCGAGCAAACTGCCGAGCAGCGAATACCTGCGTTCGACCCAGTTGTGGCAGGCGGAAAGCTATCTGGCGTTATTGGAAATGGTCCGCGCCGGACTCGGCTGGGCCACCCTGCCCCGCCAGCTCATTCAGCGTGAACTGGCCAAGGGTGAGCTGGTGGAATTGCTGCTCTCGGCGTACCCGCATACGGACTGGCAGATTGGTGTGGATTTGCTTTGGGCGCGGCAGCGGCCGCTGGGTAAGGCGGAGCGGTGGTTGAAGGAGAAATTGCAGGGCAACAAGGTGTATGAACTGGATCGCAACGGGCAGACCACCACGCTTTGAGGTTTGCACATGACACCCAATACCTCGCCGATCGCGCCAGCATCAGTAACTGAAGTCATGCCCCAACTCACGCTGCATCCATTCCAGAAAACGCCTCACCCGGGGAAACCCCGCATGCGCCCTCGGGAAAACCAGGTGATGCGCGGTAATCGGGGCACTCAGCCCGGGAATGACTTCGACCAACTCGCCGCGCGCCAGGTAGTCCTGCGCCAGCAGCGTGCTTTCCAGTGCAAAACCAAGACCGTGGCTGGCGGCCTCGAGGGTCATGTAGGAGCGGTCAAAGCTCAAGGTATAGGGGCTTTCAGGGCGCGACAGCCCGTGTTGAGCAAACAGTTGCGGCCACTTGATCAGCGTCGCTTCCGACAGGATCAGGTTGCAGTCCAGCAAGTCGGCGACGGCGCGGATGGGGCGTTTTTCCAGAAGCTTGGGTGATGCGAGGACTGCGATTTTTTCGTTGCGCAACGTGCGCACTTCGAAACTTGGCCAGTTCGGCATGCCGTGGCGGATGTCCACGTCGATCTTGTCCCGACTGAAGTGCAGCGATTCATAGGAGCATGAGAGATTGAGCTGAATGTCGGGATGGCTCTCGCGAAACTGTTCCAGGCGCGGCATCAGCCACAACAGGCCGAAGCTGGGTGACGAATGCAATCGCAGGCAGTCGAGGCTGACATCACTGGTCGCACGCTCTGTTGCCACCGCCAGGCTGTGCAGGATGCCGGATATCTCGGACAGGTATTGCTCGCCCACGGGCGTCAACGTCACTCCCCTCGCCGTTCTGAGGAATAGCTGTCGCCCGATCATCGCCTCGAGTTTGGCCAGTTGGTGACTGACTGCCGAGGGCGTCAGGTCCAGCACTTCGGCCGCACGCGCGACGTTGCCAAAGCGCGCAGTTTGCTCAAAGGCCTGAATGGCTTTCAGCGGTGGCAGGATCGGCGGTGCTTCGCCAGATGAACTCATGATGATGGTTATTCCGCTGCAAGTGGCTGAGGCCGGGCGTTCGGCTATTCAAACACCGCAATCGCATGTTGGCGAGTGCTGAATTTTTTTCAGCATCCAGTGAAGTTTGCGTTATTGCTCAGGGTCGTTACGGGAGACAAGCTGAGTCATCGGTTCTGCACGGACCGACTCAATAACAACAATCAGAGGATTTCTCCCATGCTTCTTCAAGGCAAAGTCGCGATCATCACAGGTGCTGCCTCCGCACGTGGTATCGGCCGCGCGACAGCTACGACCTTCGCTCAACATGGCGCCCGGGTGGTGATTCTGGATCTGGACGCATCCGCTGCCCGCGATGCCGCTGCCTCTTTGGGCGAGGGTCATCTCGGCCTGGCTGCCAACGTCGCCGACGAGTCTCAGGTGCAGCAGGCTGTCGCCACCATCATCGAACACTTCGGCCGGATCGACATACTGGTCAACAATGCCGGCATCACCCAACCCCTCAAGACCCTCGATATCCGCCCCTGTGATTACGACAAGGTGCTGGACGTCAGCCTGCGCGGTACGTTGCTGATGTCCCAGGCGGTGATTCCGCTCATGCGCCAGCAAGCCAGCGGCAGCATCGTGTGCATGTCTTCGGTTTCCGCGCAGCGCGGCGGCGGCATTTTTGGCGGGCCTCATTACAGCGCCGCCAAGGCCGGTGTGCTGGGCCTGGCCAGGGCCATGGCGCGTGAGCTGGGGCCGGACAACGTGCGCGTCAACTCCATCGCCCCCGGCCTGATTCACACCGACATTACGGGCGGCCTGATGCAGGACGAACGCCGCCACGCGATCATCGACGGCATTCCGCTGGGGCGTCTGGGCGAGGCGCAGGATGTGGCCAATGCAGCGCTGTTCCTGGCCAGCGACTTGTCCTCCTATCTGACTGGCATCACCCTGGATGTGAACGGCGGCATGCTGATTCACTGACACACGTGGCGGGCCTCGCGGCCCGTGCGGTTCTGGATCGATGATACGGCCGGGCAGACTTGCCCGGCTGTCAATAAAAACAAGAGATCAGACCATCATGACTACCCTGTCGCTCGAAGCCGTTTCGGCGGTGCGTTCCAACGCCTACCGTAAAACCGCATGGCGCCTGATGCCGTTCCTGATGCTGTGCTACCTGTGCGCCTACCTCGATCGCGTCAACGTCGGCTTTGCCAAACTGCAAATGATGAACGATCTGGCGCTCAGCGAAACAGTCTACGGACTGGGCGCCGGCATGTTCTTCATCGGCTACTTTCTCTGCGAAGTGCCCAGCAACATCATCCTGCACAAGGTCGGCGCGCGAGTCTGGATTGCGCGCATCATGATCACCTGGGGCATCGTCTCCGCCCTCTTCGCCTTCGTCGAAACCGCCTGGCAGTTCTACGCCCTGCGCTTTCTGCTGGGCATTGCCGAAGCCGGCCTGGCGCCGGGTCTGCTGCTGTACCTCACCTACTGGTTTCCGTCCTACCGGCGTGCGCGCATGACGGTGTTGTGGTTCATCGCCATCCCGTTGTCGGGCATGGTCGGCGGTCCGCTCTCCGGGTGGATCATGAACCACTTCGCCGGTATGCACGGCTGGGCCGGCTGGCAATGGATGTTTGTGCTGGAGGCTGTGCCTACGGTGGTTGTCGGACTGTTGGTGCTCAGCTACCTCAAGGATGGCGTGCATCAGGCCAGTTGGCTCAACGACGACGAAAAAGCCCTGATCGCTCGTGAGCTGGCGGAGGACGACCAGCAGAAAGTGACGCATGCGTCCGTGGGCGAATTCATTCGTGACCGTCGCCTCTGGCTGCTCGCGGGGATCTATTTCTGTGTGGTGATGGGGCAGTACGCAATCACCTTCTGGCTGCCGACCCTTGTGCGTAATGCCGGGGTCTCCGATCCGATGAAGATCGGCTTGCTGACCAGCCTGCCGTACCTCTGTGCCATCGCCGCCATGTTGCTGGTCGGACGCAGTGGCGACAAACATCGCGAACGCCGCTGGCACCTGATCGTGCCGATGATCGCCGGGGCCATCGGCCTGACCCTCGCGGCGCTGATGGGAGGCAATGTGATGCTGTCCATTCTCAGTCTGTGCCTGGCGGCTTCCGGCATCCTGTCAGCGACCTCGCTGTTCTGGATGCTCCCGACCACGCTGCTCGGCGGTGTCTCCGCTGCGGCAGGCATCGCCGCCGTCAACAGCTTCGCCAACCTTGCCGGCTTCTGCTCGCCCTACTTGATTGGCTGGATAACCACACTCACTGGCTCCAGCGCTATCGGCATGTATCTGATCACCGGCGTATTGCTGGTCGGCGCCTCGCTGGTCCTGCGCATTCCCGCCGCTCTGGTCAATCGTTGATTTACAGGAGAATTCACCATGACTGCCAACCTTTCATTCACAACACCCCAGACGCTGGCCGAGCGCGCCCACAACATTCGCCGCCATGCCTTGCGCATGGGCCAGGTGCAAGGCCAGGGCTACGTCGGCCAGGCCCTCGGTGCCGCCGACCTGCTCGCGGTCGCCTACTTCCATGCGCTGAGCTATCGCCCCGAAGACCCGGCGTGGGAGCCGCGTGATCGTTTCTATCTGTCGATCGGTCACTACGCGATTGCGCTGTACGCGGCGCTGATCGAAGCCGAGATCATTCCGCTCGATGAGCTTGAAACCTACGGCTCGGATGACAGCCGATTGCCGATGTCGGGCATGGCCGCCTACACGCCAGGCATGGAAATCACCGGTGGTTCGCTGGGTCAGGGGCTGGGCATCGCCGTCGGGGCCTGCCTGGGTCTCAAGTGCAAGGGCTCGACATCGTTCGTCTACAACCTGCTGTCGGACGGCGAGCTGAACGAAGGTTCGACCTGGGAAGCCGTGATGTCGGCCTCGCACTGGAAGCTCGACAACCTGATCGCCATCGTCGACGTCAACAATCAGCAAGCGGACGGCCATTCCAGCGAGATCCTGTCGTTCGAACCCATCGTGGATCGCTGGCAAGCGTTTGGCTGGTTCACCCAGCGCGTCGACGGCAATGATCTGGACGCACTGGTCGAAGCCTTCGATGCCGCCCGCCACCACCCCGGCGCTCAGCCACGGGTGATCATCTGCGACACCACCATGGGCAAAGGTGTGCCCTTCCTCGAAAACCGCGAAAAGACCCATTTCATTCGCGTCGACGAACACGAATGGGATCTGGCACTGACCACGCTTGAAGAAGGAAAAAACCAATGAGCAACGCCGCCAACACGCCGACCTCGACTGGCGAACCGATCAAGAAGCGCCTGACCACCTCGGCGATGATTGCCTCGATTGCCTCTGAAGGCCAAGCCACCCGCTCAGCACCTTTTGGCCATGCATTGACTGCACTGGCGGATCAGCGTCCGGACATCGTCGGCCTCTCCGCTGACCTGTCCAAATACACCGACCTGCATATTTTCGCCAAGGCCCACCCTGATCGTTTCTATCAGATGGGCATGGCCGAACAGTTGCTCATGAGTGCGGCCGCAGGCATGGCCCGCGAAGGGTTCGTACCGTTCGCCACCACGTATGCGGTGTTCGCCTCGCGCCGCGCCTATGACTTCATCTGCATGGCCATTGCCGAGGAAAACCTCAACGTCAAAATCGTTTGCGGATTACCCGGCCTCACCACCGGCTACGGCCCCAGCCACCAGGCCACCGATGACCTGGCGATCTTCCGGGCGATGCCCAACCTGATGATCGTCGACCCTTGTGACGCACTGGAAATCGAACAGGCCGTGCCCGCCATCGCCGCGCATCAGGGGCCGGTCTACATGCGGCTGCTGCGCGGCAACGTGCCGCTGGTGCTGGATGAGTACGGGTATCAATTCGAGATCGGCAAGGCCAAGACCCTGCGCACCGGCAACGATGTCCTGATCATCTCGACCGGATTGATGACCATGCGCGCATTGGAGGCCGCCAAGGCGCTGCAGACTGATGGCGTCGATGTCGCCGTGCTACATGTGCCGACGATCAAACCGCTGGATGAACAGACCATTCTCGCCGAGGCCCGCAAGTCTGGCCGGCTGGTGGTTACCGCAGAAAACAGCTCGATTATTGGCGGGCTGGGTGAAGCGGTTGCCGGGGTACTGCTGCGCAACGGCGTGACGCCGACGTTCAGGCAGATCGCGTTGCCCGACGCGTTCCTCGACGCCGGCGCACTGCCGACACTGCATGATCGCTACGGCATTTCCACCGAGGCCGTCTGCGCGCAAATCAAGTCCTGGCTTTGACTGCTGCTGATCGGGGCGCTTACGGATGAGGGCCCCGATCAGATGGATTCTCCTGGCCGATTCGCCTGGCATCCCGTCGAACTGCCTGCGGCGGAACGCCAAACCCTCGCATGAATACTTCGCGCATGTGGCGACGGTCTCGAAACCCCGTTTCCTTCGCCACGCGATCCAGGCTGTGACGACTTCGCTCGATCATCACGCGAGCGGCCTCCAGACGCAGGCTTTCAACAGCCTTGGCCGGTGACTGGCCTGTCTCGGCAGTAAATACCCGGGTGAATTGTCTGGGACTCAAGTGCACGACGTCGGCAAGTTCCTCCACGCTGAGCGGGCGGTCCAGGTGCGTGCGCGCATACTCCAGCGCGCTTTGAATACGGTCCGACTTTGGAGCAAGCGCAAGCAGTTCCGAATGCTGGGACTGCCCACCCGAACGCCGTTGATGCATGACCAGTTTGTGCGCCACCGACCTGGCCATGTCCGTGCCCAGATCCTTTTCCACCATGCCCAACGCCATGTCCAGCGCGGCAATCAGGTCATCATCGCGGGCCGTCGCCAAGCCCTGCTGGATGAGATTGCTCGGGCCAATCCGGGAATCGACACCGTCCAGCTGGACATCAATGACCCGCAGCAAATCAAGGCCGCGGCCCAGGAAGTCATAGAGGAGGACATCTGATGGCGATGGACGACGAGCGCGCTGAGGACCCAATCAGCAGCAACGCGTCGTGCATTGCCGTCCGCCGTAACGGGCTTTTTGCCGCTCCTCGAAAAATTCTTTGTAGGTCATTACCGGCTCGCCTGGATGACTGGCGGTTCGGAGTGCCACATAGTTATCGTAATCAGGCATGCCCACCATCAAGCGTGCCATCTGGCGTACCCAATTGTTGAAGAGATTCAGCTTGAACTTCATTTGCGCGTTTCCTTCTGGACTGGCGTTGCAGATGTGCCGTCCCATTCTGCAAGGCATTTGTATCTGGCATGTGTCTGAGTGCCAGATCGACACCCCTCTATTCTCGTTCGTGGGTAACGTCCACCAAGGGAATGGGCTCAATCGCCCAAGCGCGAACATGACGACGTTCGGGGCTGGGAACTGCGCACGCCATACGCCCCGTAAACGTGCGCGCGAGACGTTCTTCATCGATTCGCCAGCCGCGCTGCTCCAGTGCCAGCACGCCTCTGCGAAAGGCAATCTGCAGTGCATCGGATTTCAATGAAACCTCCTGCTGAAACGAGTCCGGCACGCGCTCGGGCCGCACGTTTTTCAGCACCGCGTGATCTTGTTCGAAAATACGAATATTGCTGGCAATGAACCTGCGATCAAGCAGTCGGGAACGCAGGAATGTTCTGCCCATCATCCACCAGGTTCGCGTGCGATTGGCGTCAATCGGGACATGCGCCGAGACGATGTAGATCCGCCATCCATTGGGTAATTCAAGCTCCAGCGTCGTGCACGGACCAGACAAATGAAACCCCGGCACAGTGACCACACTGACAAACTCGGTGGATGATTTTCGCCGTAACATCCCTTTGCGCGCAGGCCTGCGCATGAGCATCTGTGCGCTGCCGCTCCACGCATCGCTTTCGACTTCAAACGATTCAATTTCGGGATGATCCGGATCGCCAAAAGTTGAGCCATGAACAAACGGTGCATGCGCAAAATCGAGGCCGTTTTCAATAATCCGGTCCCAACTGGCCTCCCAGTCAAAATGGCCTGATACCACCCGCACGGCAGGATCGTCGATCCAGTCGAGTGTGGGTAGCGGCGGACGCTCAGGCTCAGGCAGGTCCCCTAGAAATGCCCAGATCCAGCCGTAACGCTCCAGCGTCGGATAGGCGTCGACGCGGGCCTTGGC
The DNA here is from genome assembly GCF_022496685.1 of Pseudomonas sp. B707. NCBI lineage: Bacteria > Pseudomonadati > Pseudomonadota > Gammaproteobacteria > Pseudomonadales > Pseudomonadaceae > Pseudomonas > Pseudomonas sp. B707. The sequence goes on from NZ_WTVE01000033.1 coordinate 309,063, forward strand.
AGGAATTCGCAGGTCCGGCTGCGCAGGTATATGCGTGCAAACTCCATCCGCACCAAATCGCCAGCCGTGATAGGGGCATTGCACACTGTTGCCCACCCTTCTGCCGCCCGACAACGATCCGCCGCGATGCACGCAAACATCCGAAAGCACGTGAGCGACGCCAGCGTCATCACGGAACGCAACAAAAGGCTGTCCGAGCAAACGAACCGGCATCAGTCCGTCAGTCAACTGCGACGATGGAAGAACGACGTACCAGAGATTGGTGAGCATGAATGCGTGCGACCTGTCAGGTTGGAAAGATAAAACAGAGACAACGTCCGCCCCTGAGATACAGCAGATTATCCCTTGCCGACTTCAAGAACGGCATATTTCGACTGAGCCCTTTTGTTAGCTTATTCAAACCACAGGGCACCGCATGTACCGGTGCCCTGGCGCCGCTCTGCCCTCCCTTCCCCTGCTGTTAGCAGCCCCCATCAGTCCTTTAAGGAGCTAGTTGGATGACAACACAATCTTCGAATACCTACCCCGTGGATTCGCATACGTTTCAACAGTTTTATATCAATGGTGGCTGGTGTTCGCCGGCAACGCCTGGCAGTTTGCCCGTGATCAATCCGGCGACTGAGAGCGTAGTTGCAGAGGTCGCCAGCGGATCGGCCGAAGACGTTGATCGGGCCGTCGCTGCAGCGCGGGCGGCGTTTCCTCGCTGGTCTGCGACTTCCGCCGAAGCGCGCGCGGGTTTTCTTGGCAAGATTTACGACCTGATCCTTGAGCGAAAAGAGTCGCTTGCGCAGGCGCTTTCTCTGGAAATGGGTGCTGCCATCGGTTTTGCCCGAGCGATGCAAGTGCCCTTGGCGGCCGAACACGTTCGGATTGCCCGTGATCTGCTGTCCACCTATTGCTTCCAGACGGTTGAAGGCGGCACCGCGATTGAACGCGAACCCATCGGTGTCTGCGGTCTCATCACCCCCTGGAACTGGCCGCTTTATCAAATCACCGCCAAAGTGGCTCCAGCTATAGCCGCCGGATGCACTGTGGTGCTGAAGCCGAGCGAACTGTCACCGTTGAGCGCCCTTCTTTTCGCCCAACTGGTGCATGACGCCGGCCTGCCACCGGGTGTCTTCAATCTGGTCAATGGCACGGGCCCCGAGGTCGGCGGCGCCATGGCTGCGCACCCGGATATCGATATGATTTCGATCACCGGATCAAACCGCGCAGGTGCGCTGGTCGCACAGGCGGCCGCTCCTACAGTGAAACGCGTCACCCAGGAACTGGGCGGCAAGTCACCCAACGTGCTGCTGCCCGATGCCGACTTCGCCAACGTCGTGCCACTGGGCGTGATGACGGCGTTTCGCAACGTCGGGCAATCCTGCAGCGCCCCGACCAGAATGATCGTACCCAGGGACCGACTCGCGGAAGTCGAGGCGCTGGCCGCCGCAACCGCCAACGCGATCATCGTGGGAGATCCACAATCGGAAGAAACGGTACTCGGTCCGATAGCCAATGAGGCCCAGTTCAAGCGTGTGCAAGCCATGATCGAATCGGGCCTGAGTGAAGGGGCCAAACTCGTCTGCGGCGGACCAGGACGGATGCCTGGTCATGAAACGGGCTTCTATGCACGACCGACCGTCTTTTCCGAGGTTGATTCGAGCATGCGCATTGCCCAGGAGGAAATCTTCGGACCAGTGCTGTGCATCATTGCCTATGAAACGCTCGATGAGGCTGTCGCGATCGCCAACGACACGGTGTATGGACTGAGCGCTCACGTTCAATCCCGCGACCTTGATCATGCACGCGCCGTTGCCTCGCGCATCCGCGCAGGACAAGTGCTGCTCAACCACCCGGCCTGGAATCCCATGGCCCCGTTCGGTGGCTACAAACGGTCCGGCAATGGTCGTGAATTTGGTGTCTACGGCTTTGAGGAATATCTGGAAACCAAAGCCATTGTCGGCTTTGGTGGCTAGCACACAATGGGGGACAGTCAGCTGTCCCCTATTGGTTCGCACCTGATGGATGTAGGGAGCTTCAGTGCCGCAACAACTTGCGCAACGGCACGCCGTCCTTGAGCACCGGGGACTTGATAACGATGTAGCTGAAGTACTTGGAAATGCCGATGTTTTTATCCAGCAGGCTTTCAATCACTTCCTGATAGTGCTGAATACTGCGCGTCATGAAGCGCACCAGATAATCGTAGCCACCACTGATCAAATGGCACTCGAGCACCTCATCCACCAGCCGAATGTTCGACTCGAACTTGGCGAAGTCTTCGCGCTTGTGGTCACTCAGGGTGATTTCGGTGAAGACCGTTACCGATTCGGTGATCTTCGCCAGGTTCAGGTGGGCCTTGTAGCTGGAAATGTACCCGGCCGATTCCAGCCGTTTGACCCGTTGCAGGCAGGGGCTGGCCGACAATCCCACGGCATCGGCCAGACTCACATTGGTCATGCGCCCGTCCCTCTGCAACTCAACCAGGATACTGATGTCGATGCGGTCCAGTTTGACTAAACCTTCCATTGCGAACCTCTTGACTGCCATTTGTAGGACAATCTACTAGCAAAATCAGCGCCGTAAACAGTGCTGATGCTGTGCGACCAGATCAGCCATGCTGTTGATGCAATAATCCGCAGCACACGGGGTCGGCTGTTGGCCCCGTTCGCGCCCGATCAGGCACACATCGGTCAGCGCCTCGCCGCGCGCGGCCGGACGGGTCACCCGCAGAATGTGCTCCGGCTTCAGCTCGTTGGCATTCAACCAGTCCTCGTCCCGCAGCGGATCGTTGGCCAGCGAAATAAAGTCATCGGCCACAATCCCCAGATGCTCGCACAACACGGCGCGATCCTCGGCATCCCGGTCGCCCACCACCAACAGGCGATAAAACTTGCGCAAGTACAGCATCGCTCCCGGCGCGTCTTCGAACAATGACCAGTTGGCAGCAGAGCGCGCGAAACTCATGCCCTCCTCCCAGCTGGCTTTCAAGCTCCAGCGCTCGGCCAGCTGGCGATGGGCAAAACACAGCAATCCACTGAAGCCCAGTTCGGCAAAGCGCGGATAGAGCCCCTGCACCACCTCGCGAAATTCGCCCAGCACCTGTTCCTTGTCCGGGCGCCCGCCCCGGCTGTCGAGCAATGGCTGCAGCGCTGTCCAGACACCCGAATCACGGTCAACCAGGACTTCGTCGCAATCGATGAGCAGTGCTCGATAATCAGTCAGCCCCATGGTGTACACAGCCTCCGATGATGCGTTTCATCAATCCGTGCGCCAAAAAGGTTCAGCGACGCTGGCCAGCGACCGCGCCGCTGAACCCGGCGGACATCAGTTCAATACCCGTGCCAATGCTGCCTGCAGAATCTGCAACGCTTCATCGATCTGCGCTTCGGTCGTCACCAGTGGCGCGAGGAAGCGCAAGACGTTGCGATAGACGCCGCACTTGATCACCAGCAAGCCACCTTTGCGCGCTTCATCGATCACACGCTGGTTCAGATCAGCGTCCGGGGAGCGCGCTTCATCGTTCTTGATCAGCTCGATGGCCAGCATGAAACCGGTGCCGCGTACGTCACCGATTTGCGGGTGACGGCGCTGCAACTGCAGCAAACCTTCACGCAAGCGCTTGCCCAATGCATCGCCACGTTCGAGCAGTTTTTCTTCTGCATAAGCGTCGATCACTGCCAGGGCCGCTGCGCAGGACAGTGCATTGCCGCCGTAGGTGCCGCCGAGGCCTCCGGGCAGTGGCGAATCCATGATTTCAGATTTGCCGACCACGCCCGATAACGGCAGCCCTCCGGCCAGACTCTTGGCGACGGTGACCAGGTCAGGCTGGATGCCGGCGTGCTGGAAACCGAACCACTTGCCGGTGCGGCCGAATCCGGTCTGGATTTCATCGAGGATCAGCACGATGCCGTGCTTGTGGGTCAACTCGCGCAATGCCTGAAGGAACTGTGCCGGCGCCGCAAGGAAACCACCGTCGCCCTGCACCGGTTCAATGATGATCGCCGCAACCCGCTCCGGCGCAACCTGAGTGGCGAGCAACTCGTCCAGCGCCTTGAGGGCCATTTCGCTGGTAACGCCGCGATAGGCATTGGGATATGGGGTGTGAAACACCTCCGGCGCGAATGGCCCGAAGTTCTGTTTGTAGGGCTGGCTCATGCCGGTCAGCGTGGTGCCGAGCAAGGTGCGTCCATGAAAACCGCCGCGGAAGGAGATCACCGCAGAGCGGTTGGTGTGAGCGCGGGCGATTTTCACTGCGTTCTCCACGGCTTCGGCGCCGGAGGTGAAGAACGCCGCTTTGTAATGTTCCTCGCCACCTATCATTTCGCACAAGCGCTGGGCCAGATCCAGATACGGCTTGTAGGCCACAACCTGAAAGCAAGCGTGCGAAACTTTTTGCAATTGGGCCTGCACCGCTGCAACCACTTTTGGATGGTTATGACCAATGTTCAGCACGCCAATGCCGCCGACGAAGTCCAAGTAACGCTGGCCGTCCACGTCCCACAATTCAGCCCCTTGGGCGCGATCAATCACCAGTGGGTGAGCGGTGACCAGTCCGCGTGGCACAAACTGATCACGCTGACGGAGTAAATGAGGCGTTTGATCGACTTGGCTGTTCATGGCATTTCCCTTCGTGAGTCCGGCAGCCCGGAGTGAATGCAGGAGGTGGTTACACAGGGTCTTAAGATTAAGACTTGTGCGGAACGAACTACGCCGAACTTGGCCCCTGAGAAATCCGGATCGACTGTTTTCACCCTGCCAAACGGCAGATTCCTTCATGCCGCCGAATCTGCCGGCCGCGTGCGGATATGACGTGACGCGCAGTGTTCGCAGCGTTGCTTTCGACAGATCCTGCTCTGGCGTTGGGCGATGATGGGAGCACCTTCAACCTCCTCAGGAATTGACCATGGCCCTGCTCTACAAAGCTGACCCCGTGCGCGGCGAACGGTGGAAAGCACTGTTCGCCGAACATGCCCCGGATATCGAATGGCGCGCCTGGCCGGACATCGGCGATCCCGCAGACATCAAATACCTGGCGGCGTGGCAGGCGCCGGAGGATCTGCAGACGGTGCTGCCGAATCTGCAGGTGTTGTTTGCGTTGTCGGCCGGCGTCGATCAACTGGACCTGAGCCGTATCCCGCCAAGTCTTCCGGTGGTGCGCCTGCTCGATCCCGGGATCACCCAAGGCATGTGCGAGTACGCCAGTTTTGCCGTGCTCGCTTTGCACCGGGACATGTTGCGCTATCGCCAGCAGCAGATGGCGCGGTGTTGGCAGGCGCACCTGCTGCAGCCGGCGCATCAGCGTCGGGTGGGGGTGATGGGCCTCGGTACTCAGGCGCAGCAGATTCTCGCCACCTTGCAGCCCCTTGGCTTTGCCCTCAAGGGCTGGGCGCGCAGTGCGCATCGGATTGCCGGCGTCGAGTGCTTTGCCGGTCGCGAGCAACTGCCGGCGTTTCTGAGCCAATGCGACATTCTGATGTGCGTATTGCCGCTAACCGAGCAGACCCGTGGCATTCTCAATCGTGAGTTGTTTCGGCAATTACCGCGTGGCGCGGCCCTGATCAACATGGGGCGCGGTGGGCATCTGGTGGAAGAAGACTTGCTCCAGGCGCTGGACAGCGGGCAACTGAGCGGCGCGGTGCTGGATGTGGTGCAGAACGAACCGGCGCCGGCGGATCATCCCTTCTGGGGCCATCCGCAGATTCTGCTGACGCCGCATATCGCGGCGATGACCCAGCCGGAAAGCGCATTTGCTGTCCTGCTGGAAAACATCCGCCGCTTCGAGCGCGGCGAGTCCATGAGCGGTCAGATCGACCGCAGCAAAGGTTACTGATTCAGACCCTCTGCACGAGCGAGCAGGCTCACTCGTGCAGAGGATGACGATGCTTCAGAGGAACTCGGCGATGGCCCTGCCGACATCCTGGGTCGAGCCCTTCCCGCCCAGGTCCGGGGTGATCGGGCCCTCGGCGATCACCCGCTCGATCGCCTGCAGGATCCCGTCGTGTGCTGCGCGATAACGCTCGTCACCGTTGCCCAGGAAATCGAGCATCAGCGCCCCGGACCAAATCATCGCAATCGGGTTGGCGATGTTCTGCCCATAGATGTCCGGCGCCGAACCATGCACCGGCTCGAACAGCGACGGAAAACGTCGCTGCGGATCAAGGTTGGCCGACGGCGCAATGCCGATGGTTCCGGCACACGCCGGCCCGAGGTCGGAGAGGATGTCGCCGAACAGGTTCGACGCCACCACCACATCGAACCGATCCGGTTGCAGAACGAAGCGCGCGCACAAGATATCGATGTGCTGCTTGTCCCACGTCACCTGCGGGTACTGCGCAGCCATCAGCGCGGTGCGCTCGTCCCAATAAGGCATGCTGATCGAAATGCCGTTGGACTTGGTCGCTGCGGTCAGGCGCTTGCGTGGCCGGGTCTGGGCCAGGTCGAAGGCGAACTTGAGAATCCGGTCGACACCCCGGCGGGTGAACACCGATTCCTGCAGCACGAACTCATGCTCGGTGCCTTCGAACATCTTGCCGCCGACCGATGAATATTCACCTTCGGTGTTCTCGCGAATCACCACGAAATCGATGTCCCCCGGTTCGCGCCCGGCCAACGGGCATGGCACCCCGGGGAACAAGCGCACCGGGCGGATATTCACGTACTGGTCGAAGTCGCGACGGAATTTCAGCAGCGACCCCCACAGGGAAATATGGTCCGGCACTTTCTCCGGCCAGCCCACGGCGCCGAAGTAAATCGCGTCGAAGCCCTTGAGCTGTTCGAACCAGTCCTCGGGCATCATCTGCCCGTGTTCCAGGTAGTAATCGCAATGCGCCCAGTCGAGCACTTCAATGCTCAAGTCCAGCTGCCATTTTTTCGCGGCCTGCTCCAGCACCCGCAGCCCCTCGGGCAGCACTTCCTTGCCAATCCCGTCGCCGGCAATCGCGGCGATCTTGAAGACCTTGCTCATCAGTTGTGGCTCCCCGTTGTTGTGAAGTTACAAGCCGCCGATGTGGAAGGCTTTGACTTCAAGGTATTCGTCAAGACCGTATTTGCTGCCTTCACGGCCCAGCCCCGATTGCTTGATGCCGCCGAACGGCGCGACTTCCATGGAGATGATTCCGGTGTTGAGGCCAACCATGCCGAATTCCAGCGCTTCGCCGAAACGCCATGAGCGACGCAAATCTTGAGTGAAGTAATACGCGCCGAGGCCAAACGGCGTGGCGTTGGCCAGCGCCAAGGCTTCGGCTTCGTCGGTGAACCGCATCAGCGGCGCGACCGGTCCGAAGGTTTCTTCGTTGGCCAGGAGCATGCCGGCGTGGGCATCGCCAAGCACCGTCGGTTGCACAAATTGACTGTCACCCTCGGGAACGCCACCGCAAAGCAGCTGCGCGCCCTGGCTCAATGCATCATCGATGTGGCGGGCCACCTTGCTCACGGCCGCCTTGTTGATCAGCGGGCCAATGGTCACGTTGTCTTGCAGGCCATTGCCGACCTTGAGCTTGCCGACCTTCTCGACCAGACGCTGGGCAAAACGCGGGTAAATGCCGTTCTGTACCAGAATCCGGTTGGCGCAGACGCAGGTCTGCCCGGCGTTGCGAAACTTGCTCAGCATGATCCCGGTAATCGCCTGCTCAAGATCAGCGTCGTCAAACACAATGAACGGTGCGTTGCCGCCGAGCTCCAGGCTCAATCGCTTGATGTGCTCGGCACTCTGGCGCATCAGCAAACGGCCCACCGCCGTGGAACCGGTGAAGGAAATCTTGCGCACCGTCGGGTTGCCGGTCAGCTCTTCGCCAATCCCGGCGGGCATGCCGGTCAGCACATTGAACACCCCGGCCGGAATGCCGACGCGCTCAGCCAACACCGCCAACGCCAGCGCCGACAGCGGCGTCAGATCCGACGGCTTGACGATGATCGGGCACCCCGCCGCCAGGGCCGGTGCACACTTGCGGGTAATCATCGCGTTGGGGAAATTCCACGGTGTGATCGCCGCGCAGACACCCACCGGTTGCTTGAGGGTCAACAGTCGGCGGTCGCCGCTGGGGGCCGGCATGGTTTCGCCGTAAATCCGCCGCGCCTCTTCGGCAAACCATTTGACGAAACCCGCGCCGTAGCGGATTTCACCTTTGGCTTCGTTCAGCGGCTTGCCTTGTTCGCAGGTCATGATCAGCGCCAGATCGTCGAGGTTGTCGATCATCGCCTGATACCAACGCTCCAGCAGCGCCGCACGGTCGGCGGCCGGTCGTGCCCGCCAGGCGGGCCAGGCCCGTTCGGCGGCATCGATGGCGCGTCGGGTTTCCACGCCTTGCATGGCGGGCACGCGGCCGATCAATTCGCCGCTGGCCGGGTCGACGACATCCAGGGTCGCGAGGTCATCGGCGCCGATCCACTGGCCGTTCACATAAGCGAGTTCTGCGAGAAGACCGGGGTCTTTCAAACGATTCTTGAGCATGGTCGAGTCCTGATCCGAGACAGATTCCAGTCTAGGGAGACTCGACGGATGAGGATGCTGAAAGCGCGTAGCGGACAGTGTCGGCTGCTGAAATTGGCGGTGGAACAGCAGAACTGCTGTTTTCTATCGTTTCAGCGAACCGAGCAAACCCTCCAGAAAGCGCTCCCCCGCTTCCATCTGGCTGATCTCGATAAACTCGTCGGGCTTGTGCGCCTGCTCGATCGAACCTGGCCCGCAGACAACTACTGGCACATCCAGACGCTGCTTGAACAACCCGCCTTCCGTGCCGAACGAAACCTTGGACGTCGCGGTATCCGGCGCCGCGAAATTTTTCAGGAACCGTACCGCTTCGACGCTCGGGTGGGTGTCCAGTCCGGGGTAGACGTTGACCGTTTCAATCTCGATGGCCGCCACGCTCGAGAGCTTCTTCGCCTCGCGCACGATCACCTCGGCACGCTCCTGCATCTGCGCGAGAATCTGTTCCAGATCATCGGCCGGCAAATTGCGCACTTCAAAATCCACCGTGCACAGATTCGGCACGATATTCAGCGCCCGGCCACCGCCGATCTGGCCGACGTGCACGGTGGTGTAAGGCACGTCGTAATCGGCATCCCGGGCGCCTTGCTCCTGCAGTTGGCGCTGGGATTCACGCAACGCTGCGATGAAATCGCAGGCCACGTGGATCGCGTTGACCGACCGCGGCGCCAGCGAAGAATGCGCCTCCAGCCCCCGACAATAGGTGCGATATGAGCCCTTGCCCTTGTGCCCCAGCACAAACTGCATATTGGTCGGTTCGCCGATCAGGCACAGAAACGGCCGCACCGGCGCCAGATGCAGCACATCGAGCAAACGCCGCACGCCAACGCAGCCGATTTCCTCGTCGTGTGACAGCGCCAGTTGCAGCGGACGGCTGAGGGAATGTTCAGCAGCCTCAAGCATGGCGTCGATGGCCAGCGCGATAAAGCCTTTCATGTCGCAACTGCCGCGCCCGTAAACCCGCCCGTTCTGCTCCGTCACCTGGAACGGTGGAACCGTCCACGCCTGCCCCGCTGCTGGCACCACGTCGGTGTGCCCGGACAGCAGAATGCCCGGTTGGTCTTTCGGGCCGGTGCTGGCAAACAGATTGGCCTTCTTGCCGCTTTCGTCCTTGACGATCAGCGACTCGATGCCCTTGCTCAGCAGCAACTCGCGAACGTACTCGATCAACGCCATGTTCGACTCCGACGACACGGTATCGAACGCAATCAATCGTTTGAGAATCTCCAGTACACGGGGTTTCATGAGGCTTTGCTCCGTTGTTCGGCCAAGGGGGCGAACCGGCGTATGGAAAAGGGTTCGATCAACGTGGAAGTGCTGCCGGTGCTGATCAGCTCAGCCATGACGTCACCGACGCCCGGCCCCAACTGGAAACCATGACCGCAGAAGCCGAACGCGTAATACAGGCCATCGACCGTACCGCTTGGCCCCATGATCGGCAGCGAGTCCGGCAGATAGCTTTCGATGCCGCTCCAGACCCGGATGATGTTCAGATTGCCGACACCCGGCAACAGTCGGCGCATTTGCCGGATCTGGTTGAGGATGCTGCGCGGCTCGACATAGGCGCGGCGATTGACCATGTCCGGTTTGCTGCGATAGCCGCCGCCAATGATGATGTTGCCGCGCGGAATCTGCCGGAAATAAATGACTTCCTCAGGTATTTTGGTGAACACCCCAATCACCGTCGGCAAGGCGTATGGCACCGGTTCCGTCACCGCCATCTGCGGGCCATGGGTGTCCAGCGGAACCGGTTCGCCGAACTGCGCGGACAGTTTCTCGCCCCAGGCGCCGGCAGTGATCAGCAGTTGTGCGGCGCGATATTGCCGGCCATCGGTGGTGGTGACGCTGAACTCGCTTCCGATTTTCTGCACTTCGGCCACTTCGGTCTGTTCTTCGATACGCGCACCGATCCGCCGCGCCGCCCGAGCGAATGCCGGCGCCGCCAGACGCGGGTTGGCGTGACCGTCGTGCGGCGCGTAGGAGCCCCCCTTCACGTCCGGCCCAAGAAACGGAAAGCGCCGATGCAGTTCAGCGCCGCGATAGACCTGCAGATCCAGTTGCGCTGCTTCCGGCGCAGCGGCATACGCTTCGAGCTCGGCAATTTCGTCTTCGCGGTAACACACACGCATGTGGCCGCTGGCGATGAATTCCAGATCGTCGTCAATCAGCTCCGGCAAGCGCTTCCACAGCGCAAAGGAACGGTTGGCCAACTCCAGTTGCCCCAGATAACGACCCTGACGCCGCACGTTGCCGAAGTTGACGCCGCTGGCGTATTGGCCAATCAGGTCGCGCTCGAGCAGGGTCACGGAGTGCCCGCGCTGACGCAGGAAAAACGCTGACGCCGCACCCATGATGCCGCCGCCGATAATCAATACATCACTTTTCTGCGAGTTCATGACGGCTCCTCGATGATGACCATCGGCAACGGTTTGACGGGGGCCTGACCGCGTTGGCGACCGACCTGTTGCACACTCACGCCAGCCGCGGCGGCAATCACTTCGGCGCAGGCCTGCGAGCAGTAGCGGCCCTGGCAACGGCCCATGCCGACCCGACTGAAAGCTTTGGCCCGATTGACTTCGCACGCACCCTTTTCGCTGACCGTACGGCGCAGTTCGCCCGCGCTGATCATCTCGCAGCGACAGACGATCGCCGAATCCGGCAACGCCCCGGCCTGTTCGGCGGGCCAGGGAAATGCCTGCGCCAGACCGAGGCGGAACTGATCCATTACCGCCAGTGCGCGCCGTTGCTCTGCGCGAAAACCGGCATCCACCGGTTGTTGCTGATCCTCCAGCAGCGCCATCGCCACCAGGCGTCCGGCATGTTCAGCTGCATCGGCACCGCGAATCTTGGCCCCGTCGCCGGCGGCGTACACACCGCTGACCGAAGTACGGCCCTCTTCATCAAGCGCCAGCCACCACTGGCCGGACGCTTCATCAAAACGCATGCGACACCCGGCCAGATCGGCCAGCTGGGTTTCCGGACGCAAGTGATACCCCAGGGCCACGGCATCGCAATCGATGTCCAGGGTTTCGCCTTTGGCTGAGCGCACGCGCACGCCACTGACGCCGCTAGTGGCATCTCCCGATATGAGCTCCGGCTTGATCCCCAGATGCACCGGTATTTTCGCCTGATACAACTGCGCCAACAGTTTCATCCCGGTAAACAACACCCCGGGCCGCGCGAGCATCTTCGGCAGCGCTACAATGCGCTTGCTCATCGGCGATGTATCAAGCACTGCGGCGACGTTGGCGCCGGCCTTCACATACTGGCTGGCCACCAGATACAGCAGCGGACCACTGCCCATGAACACCACGCGATGGCCGATGGAAACCGCCTGCGACTTGAGCGCGATCTGCGCCCCGCCGAGGCTGTAGGTGCCCGCCAGCTGCCAGCCTTCAATGGGCATCAAACGGTCCGTGGCGCCGGTACACAGGATCAACGCGTCGAAGTCCACCGTCGTATGGTGACCCTGACTGACGCAGCTCAACTGCCTGGGCACCAGATTCCACACCAGCGTGTCGGGCCGGTAATCGATGTGTGGGCGCAAGCGCTCGAAACTCTCGTGCAGGTCGCGCGCCTTGGCCGCTTCAGTGCCGTACAGCGCGCGGTAGTCGCGGGTGAAACCTTCGGGTTGGCGACGATAGATCTGGCCGCCGTCGCGGCGATTTTCATCGATCAGGACCGGTTTGATGCCGGCCTTCACCAACGTCTCGGCGCAGCGAATCCCCGCAGGGCCGGCGCCGACGATAACTACCCGTGCAGTGGCCATGTCGCCTCCGGTTGTGTGGTGACGAGATCCAGCCCTTCACGGACTTCATTGGAGCACGCACGCAGACGTTCGCCGCTGCGCGTCCACACCCAGCAATCCTGGCAGGCGCCCATCAGGCAGAACCCGGCACGTCGACCGCTATCGAATTCCGACTGGCGCAACGCATTGCCCTGAGTGAGCAATGCGACCATCAGTGTGTCGCCCTGCAACGCCTTGATGGGCACGCCATCCACGGTCAACCCGACGGTCACCCGGCCCTGCTCGGCCAGTCTCACAAAACGAGCACTCATGCATAGGCTCCCTGATTCAAGATGGTCACGTCCCGCTGGGTTTTCAGCAGTTCGACGCTGTCGTGGTGGCAAAGAATTTCACTGCCACCGTCGATGATTCGGCGGTTGGGTGCCGTACGGTTGCACAGGCCATCGACACGCACCGGGCAGCGATTGAGGAAGGTGCACAGCTCGGCGACATTGGCTTTGGGCCCGATGGGCGGCAGTTCGCCGCAAGTCGTCCCGCAGGTTTCCAGCCAGCCCTGGCGCAGCTCCGGCACCGAGTGAATCAACAGATCGGTGTAGGGATGGAACGGCGCCTGCGCAAACGACTGGCGGCTGCCGGCCTGAACCTTGTGGCCGCTGTACATCACCACCACGTCATCGCACAGCGCGCGCACGGTGGAGATGTCATGACTGATGAACAGGTAGGACACGCCGAGCTGCTCACGCAAGTCGCGGAGCAATTCAAGAATCGCTGCACCGACCACGGTGTCCAGCGCCGAGGTCACTTCATCGCAAAGGATCAGATCGGGTTTGGCCGCCAGTGCCCGCGCCAGGCTCACCCGCTGTTTCTGCCCGCCGGACAACTCGCTCGGACGACGCTCGGCCAAGGCTCGCGGCAGGCGCACCAGATCCAGCAATTCGCCGATACGCTCGCGCAACGCCGCGCCTTTGAGGTTGAAATACATCTTCAGCGGCCGACTCAGAATCGTGCTGATGCTGTGCATCGGATTGAGCGCCGTGTCGGCGTTCTGGAACACCATCTGGATTCGCCGGAATTGCTCGTCGGTGCGTTCGGACAGACAACCGCCCAGCGGTTGCCCGTCAAAGGTCAGCCCGCCCAATGCCGGCGTGAGCAGGCCTGCGACCACGCGGGCCAGCGTTGACTTGCCCGAACCCGACTCGCCGATCACGCCAATCGCCTGGCCCCGGCGCACGGTCAGATCAATGTCTTCCAGTACACGAATGGCCGGCATGCCCTGGGTGTTCTTGTTGCCGTAACCGGCGGTCAGGCCGCGAATGGTCAGCAGCGGGGTTTCTTCGGCAATACCGCCAGGTGGGCGAATTGTCGTGTCCGGCCGCGCGGCCGCCAGCAGACTGCGGGTGTATTCATGACTCGGGCCTTTGAGGAGCGCCGCCGTAGCGCTTTGTTCGAAGATCTGGCCGCCATTGAGCACGACAATCTGATCGGCCATTTGCGCCACCACGGCCAGGTCATGGGACACATACACCGCTGTCGCGCCACGGTCACGCACCACGCGCTTGAACGCACGCAACACGTCGATCTGGGTCGTCACATCGAGCGCCGTGGTCGGTTCGTCGAGGATGACCAGCAACGGATCACTGATCAGCGCCATTGCCGCCATCACCCGCTGCAATTGCCCCCCGGACACCTGGTGCGGGTAACGCTGACCGATGTGATCCGGGTCTGGCAGGGCCAAATCGCGGAACAGCTCAATGGCCTTGGCCTCAAGGGTGGCGCGGGTGCCGAGGCCGTGAATCAAGGCGCCCTCCACCACTTGGTCGATCAGCTTCTTCGCCGGGTTGAAAGCCGCCGCAGCGCTCTGCGCGATATACGACACCCGATTACCGCGCAGGCCCTGCAATTGCTGCTCGCTGAGCGCGAGCATGTCGTGCTCGCCGACCTGTACCACGCCGCCGGACAACCGACAGCCCCGTCGGGCGTACCCCAACAGAGCGAGGGCAATGGTGGTCTTGCCCGAGCCCGATTCGCCGATCAACGCCAGCACTTCACCTTGTTCCAGGGCAAAGCTCACGCCTTTGACGATTTCGGTTTCCCCGTGCTCGCCGCAAGCGACCACGCGCAGGTCTTCAACTCGAATCAATTGGGTCATTTCAATGGCCTCCCGTGCGGCGACTACGTCGCGACGACAATCTGTCGATAAACAGATTCACGCCGATGGTCAGGGTGCCGATGGCCAGCGCCGGGATGACGATGGCCGGGGCGCCCTGATTGAGGCCGCCGATGTTTTCCCGCACCAGCGAACCGAGGTCGGCATCCGGCGGTTGCACGCCCAGCCCGAGAAAGCTCATGCCGCTAAGCAGCAGCACGATGAAACCAAACCGCAAGCCCAGGTCAGTGAGCACCGGGTTGAGCATGTTCGGCAGGATCTCCACGCAGGCGATGTACAAACGCCGCTCGCCACGGGTTCGGGCGACCTGCACATACTCCAGCGCTTCGATGTTCACCGCCATGCTGCGGGCGATACGGAACGCGCCCGGGGCGAAGCTCAACACCGCCGTGCTGATCAGCAGAGTCACTGAAGAGCCGAACGCCGAAACCATGATCAACGCGAGCATCTTGCTCGGGATCGAGATAAAGGCGTCCATCAAGCGGCTGATCACTTCGTCCAGCCACTTCGGCGACACCACCGACAGCAGCGCACAACCGGTGCCCAGAGCACTGGCCAGCACCGCCGCAATCAACGCCAGGCCCACGGTGAAGCGTGCGCCGACGAGCACCCGGCTGAGCATGTCGCGGCCCAGATAATCAGTGCCGAACGGGTACACCGCGCTGATGTTGTCGAACACGTTGCCCGAGACCACCTCGCCGACCGGATGCGGCGCCAGCCACGGGCCGAATAATGCAACCAGCAACCAGATAACGCAGATGGCCGCGCCGATGAGTCCCAGCCATACGGGCCCGTGAGACACCTTGCCGGCTGACAGATCGGGGGCTGCGGGCGTCGATTTCACAATGAGATTGTTCATTGGTTTCTCAGCCTCGGATTGGACAGAATCGCGCACAGGTCGGCAATCAGCACCAGACCCAGATAAGCCGTACAGAACAACATGGTGCAGGCCTGCACCAGTGCCATGTCACGGTTGGTCACGGCATCGACCATCAGGCTGGCGATGCCGGGATAGTTGAAGATGGTTTCGACAATCACCACCCCGCCGAGCAGATACGACAGGCTCAGCGCAATCGCATTGGCGATCGGCCCGATGGCATTGGGCAAAGCGTGGCGCAGTACGATGCGCATCGGACTGACGCCTTTGAGCCGGGCCATTTCCACGTAGGGGCTGTCGAGCTGGTCGATCACTGCCGCGCGGGTCATCCGCGCCATTTGCGCAACGATCACGCAGCACAGCGTCATCACCGGCAAGGCGTAGGTGCGCATGAATTGCCACGGTGAAGTGATGTCGCTGGCATAGGACAGCGCCGACAACCAGCCCAGGTTTACCGCAAAGATCAGCACCGCGAGGGTCGCCACCAGAAACTCCGGCACCGCGACCATGGCCAGGGTGGTGAAACTCAGGACACTGTCGATCCGCCCGCCCCGGCCCATCGCCGAGCCGATGCCGAGAACCAGCGCCACCGGCACCGACACCAGCGCCGTGGCGGCCGCCAGCATCAGGGTGTTGGGCACACGCCCGGCCATCAGCTCGACAACCGGCATCGCGTTCGATACCGACACGCCCATATCGCCACTGAGCAGGCTCATCAACCAGTGCAGGTAACGCACCACACCGGGTTGATCGAGCCCCAGTTTCAGGCGCAGCGCCGCCACCTGCTCCGGGGTGGCAAACTGGCCAAGGGATTGTTGTGCCGCGTCTCCAGGCAGTACCGCCGTGATCGCGAACACGACCATCGATACGATCAACAAAGTCACGATCGCGGCGCCCAGCCGTCGACCGATCAACCACAGTGTGCTGCTATTCATCGCCTACCCTCCTGCACCTGGCTTGCCGTTCATTTCGACGGCTCTGTTCAAGCGTCCAGCCAGACCTGCTCGGCGAACATGTAACCCATGAAGCCGCCGAGCGGGTTGCTGCCGTAGCCCTTGATCCGTTGATCGACGCCGTCGATGTTGCTGATGAACACCGGAATGCCGATGCCACAGTGGTCGTGCACCAGGGTCTGCATGTCTGCGTACATCTTGCCGCGCTTGGCATCGTCGGTTTCGCCGCGGGCGAGCATCAGCAACTGATCGAACTGCTCGTTCTTCCAGCCGGACTCGTTCCACGGCGCCTTCGACTGGAAGAACTGCGAGAACATCACGTCGGCGTTCGGACGTGGGTTGATGTTGCCGAAGCTGATCGGGTGCTTCATCCAGTGGTTGGACCAGTAGCCGTCGCTCGGCAGGCGCTTGACGTCGAGTTTGAGCCCGGCCTGTTTGGCCGACTGCTGCAACAGCACTGCGATATCGACGGAACCCGTTGCGGCAGGGGACGCAAACAGCTCCATGCTGATGTTTTCCATGCCCGCTTTTTTCAGCAGGAATTTGGCTTTTTCCGGGTCGTAGACCGTTTGCGGCAGGTCGCTGTTGTAGTAGCGCGAGCCGGGCGCGATCGGATGATCGTTGCCGACCACGGCAAAGCCGCGGAACACCGCCGACTTGATCTGTTCGCGATCGAGCAGGTACTTCATCGCCTGGGTGAAATCGGCGTTCTGACCCGGCAACTGATCCTGACGGATGATCAAATCAGTGTAGTTGCCCGACGGCGCATCAACGACCCGGTGTCTGGCGCTGGCCTTGATCCGGTCGGTGGAGCGTGGGTTGACCTCGTTGATCATGTGCACGTCGCCGGACAGCAGCGCGTTGACCCGCGACGGCTCGTCGCCAATGGCGATGAATTCGATTTCGTCGAGGTACGGCAGGCCAGGCTTCCAGTAGCCGGTGTTGCGTGCGGCAACCGAACGCACACCTGGTTTGAACTCCTTGACCTTGAACGGTCCGGTACCAATGCCCTGGTTGAAGTCGGTGGTGCCTTCGGGAACGATCAGCAGATGCGAGACGGCCAGAATCGACGGCAATTCGGCGTTCGGTGCAGTCAGGCGAATCTGTACTTCGTTGGCCCCCGTGGCCTTGATTTCGGCGAATTGCTCCATCAGTGGCATGACTTTGGAGCCGGTCAGCGGATCCTTGTGTCGTGACAGCGAGAACACCACATCGGCCGCGCTGAGGGTTTTGCCGTTGTGGAACGTCACGTCCTTGCGCAGGGTGATCGTCCACAGGGTCGCGTCGGTGTTGTCGATGCGTTCGGCCAGCTCCAGTTGCGGCACCAGGTGCGCGTCGAAACGGGTCAGGCCGTTGTAGAACATGTAGTGCCGCACATAGTCGGTGGACAGCGCACCTTTGGCCGGGTCGAGGGTGTCAGCCGTGGAGCTGGACATGCCAGCGACACGTATCCGCCCACCCTGCTTGCCTTTTCCCGGCGTCGCCGTGTCATCGGCCAACAGCTTGCCCGCGGCACCGAACAGGCTGCCGGCGCCGGCAGCCGCTACGCCGGCCACACCGAGCATTTGCAACGCGTGACGGCGTGACATGCCGCGATTGAGGCCTTCGAACACCCGCAGGCTTGCTTCGCCCGAGATCAGAGGTGAGTCATTCTTGTGATCAGTCATTTCAGTGCTACCTGTCGAAATTAAGAAGGCTCAAGTGTTCCGGTTGGCCGGAACGTCCTGGAAACGCAAACGACGGTAAAGCCACAGCATCAGCTCAATGCAAATAGTCCTGAAAGCGGTAATAGGCGCCCACGAAAGGCAGGAACCACGGCTTGCCGAAATGCCCGGGGATCGCCGGCCAGTCGAGTTCACGCCAGGGGTTGGCCTCGGCATTGCCGGCCATCACGTCGGCCATCACCTGCCCCATGTGCACCGACATCTGCACGCCGTGGCCGCTGTAGCCCATCGAATGGAACACGCCACCGTGCTGGCCGGCTCGCGGCAAACGGTCGGAGGTCATGTCTACCAGGCCGCCCCAGCAGTAATCGATCCTGACGCCGGCCAGTTGCGGAAACATCTGGATCATCGCCGCCTGCAGCACCTTGCCGCTCTTGGCATCGTTGACACTGTCGGACATGGCAAACCGCGCGCGCCCGCCAAACAGCAAGCGGTTGTCCGGGGTCAGGCGGAAGTAGTTACCGATCATTCGACTGGTGACATAAGCGCGGCGCCCCGGCAGCAACTGATCGATCAACGCCCGCGGCAGGACCTCGGTGGCAATCACGAAACTGCCCACCGGTACGATTCGCCGCCGATACCAGCCCAGACCACCGTGCTGACAGACACCGGTCGCCAGCAGAACCTGCCCGGCGTGCAGCGAACCCTTGCTGGTGTTGACCTGATAACCGCCGGCCCGGGCTTTCCAGTCGAGCACCGAGGTGCCCTCATGGATCAGCGCGCCGTGACGCACCGCCGCTTCTGCCAGACCGATGCCGAAACGCCCGACGTGCATCTGCACGCCATTGCGCTGCAACAGGCCGCCATGGAACTGCGCAGAGTTGACTTCGGTGCGGGTCTGTTCGGCCGACAGCAATTCAACATCGGCATCGACTTCGTTGCGGATCAGCTCGCAGGTGCGGGCCAGGCCTTCGTAGTGCAACGGTTTTGCCGCCAGTTTCAGCTTGCCGTTGCGCAGCAGGTCACAGGCGATCTGCTCCTGCTCGACCAGCGACACAACGCTTTGCACGGCACTTTCGTAAGCCTGGTAATAGGCTTTCGCCCGGTCGGCACCGAGGCTGGCGCTGAGGCTGGCGTAATCCTGCGCCACCCCCGTGTTGCACTGCCCGCCATTGCGTCCCGAAGCCTCGCCGATCACCCGCCCGGCTTCCAGCACCACCACACTGGCGCCCTTGAGCGCCAGGGCCCGGGCCGCCGCCAGCCCGGTGAAACCGCCACCGACGATGGCCACATCGACTTGCCCGGGCAAACCGCCGAGCTGTGCGCCGGTGAAGGCCGGTGCGCTGTCGAGCCAGTAGGATTCACTGCCCATGTTCAATCCCGCCTTTGCCAATGAGGATGTCGTTACAGGCCGACCAGTGCGGCCAGACCGCCGATGTCCGGGATCTGGTGGTAGCTGTAGAAGGCGTTGCCCGGTACTTCGTGACCACGGGCGACGAAGGCCTTGTTCTTGATCTTCATGTCGTGGGCCGGCATCAGGTCGTAACGGAAGCTGGAGGACACATGCAAGATGTCTTCCGGGCCGCAGTTGAGGTTGTCGAGCATGTACTCGAACGCCGCCAGACGAGGTTTGTAGGCTTGTGCCTGTTCGGCCGTGAAGACTTTGTGAAAAGGTGCGCCGAGTTTTTCGACGTTGGACATGATCTGGCTGTTGCTGGCGTTGGAGAAAATCACCAGAGGAATCTTGTCGGCGATTTTCGACAGGCCGGCCGGTACGTCCGGGTGCGGGCCCCAGGTCGGAACGGCGTCGTAATACAGCTGGCCTTCTTCGCGGTATTCGATTCCCCAACGCTTGCAGGTACGCGCCAGAGCGGTCTTGAGAATCTCGTCATACGGCATCCAGTCGCCCATGACCTGGTCCAGGCGATAGGCCGAGAAATCCTTGACGAACTGATCCATCTGCTCAGCGGGAACGCGATCGGCGAAGAGTTCGCGGGTCATTGTGCCCATGTGGAAATTGGTCAGCGTTCCGTAGCAGTCGAAGGTAATGAATTTGGGGCGAAGAAAGCTCATTGAGTGCGTTCCTGAAGTTCGTTGAGGTCAATGGCGCTACAAGCATTTGCCTGGTTTGCGCAGTAGCGATGCAACGCTGCAGCACACCGTCATTACAACACCGTGAAATCAGCAGATGGCGTTAAAAGCGACCTCCGTTCGATACAAATCACCGTTTTGGTCATTCCACTCAGCAGACTTTGCGGTGCGCTCCAGCCTTGGGCAAAGCCCCTGTTTATGCGCACTTATGGGCCTTTATCTGGCGCTTTTGATTTCCGGCAGCGACTTTGCCCGCAGAAACTGCGCCCCATCGCAGCCTTGGCATCAGTTGCTGCGGCGCCTGTCAGCCCGGTTCTGAATCGAGGCGATTGAACCTACATCCTGCGCCTGAGCGACGAGACTCGGTACAAGCCTTTTATAGGGTAAAAAGGCCCAAGCATTTGCTGCCGACACAAGGCCCGGATTAAGTAGTAAGTGTGGTCTTCGGGACCGTGCTTCGCGGAATCTGCCGAATATTCCCTGCCCCCTTGTCAGGCTTTCATCTAGATGGGATACAGGCTTCACCTCGGCGCAAAACCCGGCGCCAGCGCACACTCTTGATCGGAGAATCGCCATGTCCACCCCGCTCCCTTCCTACGTCTATCGGCCGATGACTGCCGACGACCTGCCCAAGGCTCATGCACTGTCCGTGCAATTGAAGTGGCCCCATCGACTTGACGACTGGGCCATGCTGCAACGGGTCAGCGAAGGCTTTGTCGTACTCGATGGCGAGCGTTTGATCGGCACCGCGTTTGCCTGCCCGCAAGGTGATTTCACGACCATTGGCCTGGTCATTGTCAGTGACGAATACCAGGGCCAGGGCATCGGGCGAAAGCTCATGGAACACGCGCTGCAGGCTTGCCAGTCAAGCACGGCGATATTGAATGCAACCGTGGCCGGCGCACCGCTGTACGCCAGTCAGGGTTTTGTCGAGTTTGGCCGGATTCAGCAGCACCAGGGCCAGGCGCAAGCCCCTTTGCCCGGGCCATTGGCAGACGGTGAAGAATGCCGCCCATTGCGCGAATCGGATCATGCGCGGGTGCTGGAACTGGCCAATGCCGGCAGCGGGCTGGATCGGCAAGCGGTGCTCAGCGATCTGTTCACTGTCGTAGAGCATTCGGTGGGCATTGTGCGCGACGGTCAGTTGCACGCCTTCGCCCTGCTGCGCCCGTTTGGTCGCGGTCGTTGCATTGGCCCGCTGATCGCCGAAAACCTTGAGCAAGCCCAACACCTGATCGCGACATTGTTGGCCGGGATACCGGACGCCTTTGTGCGCATCGATATTCCAGCCGATTGTGGCCTGGCCGATTGGCTGGAAGCCGCCGGCCTGAAAAAGGTCGACACCGTGGCCCAAATGTCCCGCGGTGCCGCACCGCAGGCACACCATGGCGTTCGGCAGTTTGCCCTGGTCACTCAAGCCATCGGCTGACTATCGCGCTGGCGCTTGCCGCCCCTCAATAAATCCTCTCAATACCTGGAGCGTCACCCGTATGTCCGAACCTTGCATCATGCTGTTGGCTCGTGCCGATGGCAGTCGCGTCGACACCGCTTTCAAACAGCAACCCTTGAACGCCGCAGACCCTTTCCCGATCGGACGTCAGGTCGCCTGGTCAGGGAGCGACGGCATATCTGCAGGCATCGTCGAAGCAGGCGCAAGCCTTGTTATCGAGGACTTCCCGCACACCGAGGTGATCGTAGTCCATGCGGGGCATGTGACGTTGAAAACCCGGGAGCGGACGCTGGAACTGGCCGTAGGCGCCAGCGCGGTCATCGGCCGGGGTACGGCCCTGCGGATCGAAGCAAAGACCGGCACCCGGTGGGCGTTTTGCGCGATGGCCACCGCAGCCGCGACACCCGGCCTGACGCTGCTTGATCCGCTGGCACACCTGTCTCCCTCCGCTGCGCCGGAACAACAGATTCTGATCGGTGCAACACCGCAATGCCGGTCAGGTAATGCCTTCGAAGACGCCACGACCGATCTGCGTGTCGGCGTGTGGGACTCGACGCCCTACGAACGTCACGGTCGCCCGCACAAGCTCAATGAGCTGATGTACCTGATCGAAGGCAGCGTAACGTTGCAGACGCCTGAAGGCTCGAGCGTGATCGTCAATACCGGCGACAGCGTATTTGTTGCGCGGGGTGCGCCGTGCGCCTGGAAAAGCACGCGCTATGTACGTAAGGTGTATGCGGTTAAATAGCGTCAGCCATAAAGCGCCTTGTCGAAGCGGAACGAAGCCCCATAGGCCGAGTCAGGCAGGTGGCTGGAGTGATCTGCCCGTAACCGCGAACGGAAGGTGCCGCTTTGCGGTTGAGTCCGGTACAGCCCACGCTTTTGCAGTTCGGGAATCACCAGTTCGACAAAGTCCTCAAGGCTGCCTGGGCTGATCAACGGGTTGAGCATGTAGCCGCTGGTGCCGGAAATTCGCGCGTGTTCTTCAATGCGATCGGCGACTTGCTGCGGTGTTCCGACGAGAATCAGGTCGCTGCCACGGGTAACGCTGGCGAAGCGCTTTTTCACATCACCCGCCGTCAGCGGCTTTCCACTGCCATCGGGGCGCATCACATAAGAGGTCAGGCCTTCGGTGTGCGTCGAGAGTGCATCGCTGTCGGCGTAGCGGCTGATGTCGATGCCGGTGTCGCCGGCGTAACTGACCAGTTGTGCCTGCAAGTGATAGTTGCTTTGCAACTCGTCGTATTTGCGCTGGGCTTCGATTTCGGTTTTGGCCGTGACGATGCGCAGTACCGTCAACGATTTCACGTCTTCACGTTGACGCCCAAGCGCCTGCGCCTGGGCCCAGATGTCTTCCAGGCCCTGCCGGATTTCCTGCGGGTTGGATTTGGCGATGAAGATCAGTTCCGCGTGCTTGGCGGCGAACTCTCGACCGCGTCCCGACCAGCCCGCCTGAATCAGCAATGGTGTGCGCTGCGGCGACGGAGCGGTCAGGTGCGGCCCGGCGACACGATAGTGCGCACCCTCGTGATTGATCGGTCGCACCCGCTCGCCTCTGGCATACAGCTGGCGGGACTTGTCGGCAACCACGGCGTCGTCGGCCCAACTGCCTTCCCAGAGTTTGTACACCACATCGAGAAACTCTTCGGCGCGCTCATAGCGATCGTCATGCTTGATCATTTGCTCCAGCCCGAAATTGCGGGCGGCGCTGGACAGGTAAGAGGTGACGATGTTCCAGCCCACTCGCCCATTGGTGAGGTGATCAAGCGTGCTGAAGCGCCGGGCGTGGGTAAACGGGTGCTCATAACTGGTGGTCACCGTGACACCAAATGCCAGGTTTTCCGTCACGGCCGCCAACGCCGGAATGATCATCAACGGATCGTTGGCCGGCGCTTCCACCGCCCATTTCACCGCCGCATCGGCGTTGCCACCCAGCACATCGTAAAAGCCCAGCACATCACCAAAGAACAGCATATCGAGGTGCGCCTGATCAGCAATCCGCGCCAGGTTTGACCAGTAGCCCAGCGAGTTGATCGCCAGGCGTTCGTCAGCCGGGTGAGTCCACAGACTCGGCGCACCGCCGCAGCCGACGCTGGCTTGTTCATAAAGTGCAAACAGCAGAGGTTTAGGATCGGACATCGTGGTTCCTGCAAGAAATCATTCAACGGAATGGCTCAGCGCTGATGCTTGAAGCCTCTGCCGTAATGGCGTTCGAGGCGATGCTGGATCAGTTCGAGACCGATGGATAACAGCCAATAGATGGCGGCTGCGGTGGTCAGCATTTCGATGTAACGGTAGGACGAACGCCCGTACGACTGCGCCAGAAACATCACTTCCCAGACACCCATGACCGAAATCAGGGACGAGTCCTTGAGCATCGAAATGAACTGGCTGGTGGTCGGCGGAATGATCGTGCGCATGGCTTGCGGCAGGATGATATGGATGAATGTTGCGGCGGGTCTCAGGCCCAGTGCGGCGGCTGCTTCGCGCTGACCCGGGGCAACCGCGAGGATGCCGGCACGAAAAATCTCACTGAGATAAGCCCCGTAGTTGAGCGACAGCGCGATGATCCCGGCGCTGATTGCGCCTGGCACCACACCCAGCTGCGGCAGCCCCAGATAGATCAACAGGATCTGGATCAACAGCGGCGTGCCGCGAAAGAACGAGGCGTAGAAGCTGGCGATACCAAACGCCACGGCGCTGCTCGACAGCCTGGCCAACGCGGTGACAAAGCCCAGCAATAACGAAAACCAGATCGAGCAGAAACACAGGAATATCGTCAGCGCGGCGCCCTGCAAGAACCCGTTCGGCCCCAGATGCAGGCCGACCAGGTTCGGCCACTTTTCCAGAATGATCGAAAACTTCAGATCGAAGCGCATGAAAAACCACACGCCCAGACCCGACAGCGCCGCCCACGTCAGATACAGACGCGTGCGAAAACCGAACAGCTGACGTGTCAGTGGCGGCTGCTTTTGCGGGGTAACAGCCGCTTTGGCCGGATGCGGATTGATTGCTGTCATTGGCTGATATCAGAACCGATCCACTTGCGGGATATTTTGCTTAGCGTGCCGTCAGTCTTGAGTTGTGCGATGACTTCGGTGACTTTCGCATTCCATTGCGCATCGCCTTTTTCGACCGCCACGACGTTCGGTTCGGCATACAGTGGATCTCCGGCAATCTTGAAGCGCGGATCCTGAGCGATGCGTTCACGCGCGGTGATCAGGTTGGTGACCATAGCGTCCAGGCGCACGCCGGTACCGAGTGCGAGATCCTGGAAGGCAACGGTTTCATTGTCGTAAGGCGCGATCTGGACATTGTCGAACGGATAGCTCAACGGTTTGTCCTCGGCGCCTTCAATGACCAGATCCTTGTTCAGATAGGCCTCATAAGTCGACGCACTGATCACACCGACTTTTTTGCCGGACAAGTCCTTGCCAGTGGCAATGTCCTTGTCCTTTTCATTGACCACGATCACCGCCGGTGACTGGTAATACTCCACGGGAAAGTCGAACACTTCGGCCCGCGCCTTGCTCGGCGTCATCGAGCACACGCAGATGTCGTATCGACCGTTCCAGTGCCCGGCGGCAATCACGTCCCAGGAAGGCGTTTCAAGTTTCAGCTTGACCCCAAGCCGTTCGGCCACAGCTTTAGCGACATCCACATCGAAGCCGTCGAGCTGGTTCTGGTCATTGAGAAAAGAGAACGGCGGGTAACTCTCCATCAGGACACCGGTGAGTTCACCTTTTTGCGTCACGCGATCAAGGGTTGGCCCCGCAAATGCTGCAGCGCAACTGACGGCGAGCGCCAGGCCAAGTGTCAAATGTGTCGGGATCTTCAAGTGCGAATGCTCCAATCAGGAAAAACCTGATTAGATTAAAACGCACTATAAAATTAATATGAACTTCGTTTTGGGAATAAAAAGCTGCGCTTGGGCTATATGGATTCCAGACCTCACCCTTAAGCAAAGCGCGCTCCACTCCATGCTCTGTAGGGGCAAGCAAACGATTAACTTGTACGATGTCCTATCACAGGTTATTAGTACGCCTCCCTACAAAAATAAAACCACGGAGATTGCTACATGGACTCATCCCTGTCCGCCAAGCCTGAAAGCCTCGAACAGGTAAAGGGCAATACCCGCCGCAGCTTCCTGAAAAAATCCCTCGCTGTTTCCGCCACGCTCGCTACCGGCTCTGCCTTGCTGCCCAGTCTCGCTGAAGCCACCGAACCGTTGAGTCAACGCTACCCGGATCCACTGATTCACATCCTCGACGACAGCTTCCTCGACTTGCGTATTTTCAACGCCAGTGTGGAAAAACTCGCCACCGGCATGCGCTGGGCCGAAGGACCGGTGTGGGTCGGTGATGGCCGCTATTTGCTGGTCAGCGACATCCCTAATAATCGCATCATGCGTTGGGACGAAATCACCGAGACCTTCACCGTGTACCGTGAACACTCGAACTTCTCCAACGGAATGTGCCGGGATCGCCAAGGGCGGCTTATCGTCTGCGAAGGCTCTACCACCACCAGCGAAGGCCGCCGCGTCACGCGCACCGAATACAACGGCACGATCACCGTGCTGGCCGACAGCTTTGATGGCAAGCCCTTCAACTCGCCCAACGACATCGTCTGCAAAAGTGACGGATCAATCTGGTTTACCGACCCGCCATTCCAGACTGGCAACAATTACGAAGGCCACAAAATCACCCCGAGCCAACCGCACGCCGTTTACCGCATCGATGGTGAGAGCAGAAAGGTCACTCGGGTGATCGACGACCTTAACGGCCCCAATGGTCTGTGCTTTTCTCCCGACGAGAAAACCCTGTATGTCGTCGAAGGTCGCGCCAAACCCAATCGCCTGATCTGGGCCATTGCCGTGAAGGAAGACGGCACACTGGGCGAGCGCCGCAAGCACATCGAGGGGCTGGACTACGCGGCAATCGACGGTATCAAGTGCGACGAAGCGGGCAACCTCTGGTGCGGCTGGGGCGGCAATGGCGATCCCAGGGCTGACCTGGAAAAACTCGACGGCGTGCGGGTTTTCAATCCACAGGGCAAGGCCATCGGCCATATTTCGCTGCCAGAGCGCTGCCCGAACCTGTGCTTCGGGGGGCGCGAAGGGAACAGGCTGTTCATGGCAAGCAGTCACTCGATCTACTCGCTTTTTGTGAATACTCGCGGGACTGCGTTTGCATTGTGAGCACGCCGTTGTGCTCTTGATCGTTTGCTGAGTCTCGAAACACCATCTTGCCGCGCAACCAGGGATGCGCGGCATTCAATCCCGCGCCGTGCAACTGGCGTATGCCACCGGCGAATGGAGACTTCAAGGACTGTCGGGAAAATCATTCTGACAATGCACCCAGAAGATTCGCCATAACACACCCGAAGCGTTCAAGGATGAACATTCATTCATCAAAAACAGGATTCGATGCGTCTAGTCTGCGGGTTACGACATAGTGACTACAGGAGTAACCCACCATGTTCTCGCACGAAAGCATCCCGCTGATCATCCTTTTCACCATCCTGCTGCTCGGCGTACTCACCGCCGTCCTTCATCCCGTGCATGCGTTCTACAGTTGGCTCCAGAGGCGCAGGGAAAGATCCGCTGCCGAGGCTGCGAGCGAGGCCGATTCGCACTGATGTGCATGACTGGCCCGGAGGAATCCGGGCCTTTTTCCGCCTGCTGGCGACAGCACCGCAAACCACAGTGAACACTATTCGCGCCCTCTCCCCGCTACCCAAGCAAGCCTTCAACTTGTGATGTCGGTTCTGCGCATTTGCGCGAAAAAATTGCCACTTGATTGTCAGGTGGCATTTTTCCGCCTATCGTGAACAAAACCTATACAGAACTACCATCTTCGTACAATTATTTGGGGTACTGATCCGCCATGCCGCGCAACACTGCAGCGGGAAAGTGAAATTAGACGGCCGCAACCCTGTACGCGCGCTTCATGGCGTACAAGAAACCATCTCCAGCGCGGTCCCTCTACCCCCTCTGCCATCAGGGAGTAAAGCAATGACTCGATTAGTGCTGTTACTGACACTGCTACTCAGCATCGCAAGCTGCACCAGCGTGGATGTCACCCGCTATGCCGATCAACAACCGGCACTCGATCTGCAGCGTTTTTTCAGCCAGCCCGTCAAGGCCTGGGGAATGTTTCAGAAGCGCGGCGGCGAAGTGACCAAGCGCTTTGAAGTCAACATCGTCAGCCGTCGCGAAGGCAACAACCTGATTCTCGACGAGCGTTTTCTGTATAGCGACGGTACTCGCCAACACCGCGTATGGACATTGACGCCCGAGGGCCAGGGACGCTGGAGTGGTCGCGCCGGTGATGTCGTAGGGGTTGCCCAAGGCCAAGTGGCTGGCAACACATTTCACTGGCGTTATCGCCTCAATGTACCGGTCGACGATTCGACCTATGAAATGAGCATGGACGACTGGATGTACCTGATGGACGAGGACACGTTGATCAACCGCACCAGCATGTCCAAGTACGGTGTGGAAGTCGGCCAGGTGACCTTGTTCTTCCGCCGCCAGGGCGCCGAAGCAAGCCAATGAACCGTAAAATGAACACTACCCGCCGCTTGTGCCTGGTACTGGGCGACCAGTTATCGTTCGACCTGGCTTCCTTACAGGCACTCGATGCCGAGCGCGACACGGTGTTGCTGGTTGAGGTCATGGAAGAAGCCAGCCACGTGCCCCACCACCCACAGAAGATTGCCCTGATCTTCAGCGCCATGCGCCATTTCGCCCAGGCGTTGCGAGACCAGGGTGTACGCGTTGAATACGTCAGGCTGGATGATCCGGAAAACAGCGGTTCGGTGCCGGGTGAACTACATCGATGGCAAACGCTGTTGCAGGCCGAAGAAGTGCACGTCACCGAGTGTGGCGACTGGCGGCTGGAGCAATCGATGAAGGAATGCGGTTTGCCAATTCACTGGCACGCCGATACGCGTTTTCTGTGCGGTCGCGAAGAGTTCGCCGCCTGGGCCAAGGGCAAGAAACAACTGCGAATGGAGTTTTTCTACCGGGAGATGCGTCGCAAGAGCCGGTTGTTGCTCAATGGCGACGGCTCGCCGGTGGGGGGCGCATGGAACTTCGATGCCGAGAATCGCAAGGCCCTGCCCAAAGGCGTGAAGGCACCCTACCCGGCGCGCTTCAGCAACGACGCAATCACCAGCGAAGTACTGGCACTGGTCAAGGCGCGTTTCAGCCAGCACTACGGTGCGCTCGATGACTTCAACTACCCCGTCACCCATGCCGATGCGCAGGCTCTTTGGGCGTACTTTCTCGATTACGGTCTGGCCGGGTTTGGCGATTACCAGGACGCCATGGCCAGTGATGAGCCGTTCCTGTTCCACGCACGCGTCAGCGCAGCACTCAACATCGGCCTGCTGGATCTGCGCCAATTGTGCAGCGACGTGGAGTCGGCGTACTGGTCCGGCAGCATTGCGCTCAATGCTGCCGAAGGCTTCATCCGGCAATTGATCGGCTGGCGTGAATACGTGCGGGGCGTGTACTGGCTGAAGATGCCTGATTACGCGCAGGGCAACTCGTTCGGCAACACCCGGGCATTGCCCGAGTTCTACTGGACCGGCGACACGCAAATGAACTGCATGCGCCACGCCATCGGGCAAAGCTTGCAACACGCCTACGCGCATCACATTCAGCGGCTGATGGTCACCGGTAACTTCGCCCTGCTCGCCGGTATCGCGCCGAGTCAGATCTGCGAGTGGTATCTGGCGATCTACATGGACGCCTTTGACTGGGTCGAGCTGCCCAACACGCTGGGCATGGTCATGCACGCCGATGGCGGTTATCTCGGTTCCAAACCCTATTGCGCCAGCGGCCAGTACATCAATCGCATGTCGGATTACTGCCGCGGTTGCGCGTACAAGGTCAGCGAAAGCACGGCGGACAATGCCTGCCCGTTCAACTCGCTGTATTGGCATTTCCTGATGCGCCACGGCGAACTGCTGCGCGGCAATCAGCGCATGGCCATGATGTACAGGAACCTCGACCGCATGCCGCAGGCCAAGCAAGAGGCACTGTGGCAACGCGGCCAGTCGTTGCTGGCCCGCCTGGATGACAGCGAATCGATTTGAAATCAGCGTTCACCCAAAACGACCTTGCTCCATCAGTGAAACTTAACGACGAAGCAACCTGTCAACGGATCAGCAGCCACAACGCTTCCCGATATTGACGGCACCTGTCGGGCATGCCCGACACTCTGAATCGGCCCCTGAAAAATTCAACCAAGAAGGCGAGATGGACACCCTCAAACACCTTAGTCGCGAAGCGCTCGAGTCCGAGGTCAAGCGATTACGCGCCGCCTTGCAGAGCACTGAAGCCGACGATGAGCGCGACATCACGGCGCGACTGCAAGCCAGTCAGGCCGCGCTCGCTCGTAGTGAGGCGCGGCAGCGGGCGGTTTTCGAGAGTGCAGTGGATTTCGCGATGGTCGTCACTGACCTTGGCGGATACATCACGGAATGGAACTGCGGCGCGACCAACGTGCTGGGCTGGTCCGCCGAAGAGGTTCGCGGCCAGAGCGCGGCCTGCTTTTTCACCCCTGAAGACCGCGCCGCCGGCCGCGTCGAACAGGAAATGCAGCGCGCCCTTGTCGAAGGCCGTGCCTACGATGAGCGATGGCATTTGCGTAAGGACGGCGAGCGATTCTGGGCCTCTGGCGAGCTGATGCCGCTCTACGATGAAGACCAGACTCATTTGGGCTTCGTGAAAATTCTCCGCGACCGTACTCAGGAACATCTGTTCGGGCGTGCCATAATCGAAACCAAGGAACGCTATCGACTGGCCGCCATGGCGACCAGCGATGCGGTGTGGGACTGGGACCTGCAAACCAACCAGATCATCTGGAACCAGGCGTTGCAACAGGCGTACGGTTTCGCGCTGGAGAACGTTGATCCCAGTGGCGACTGGCGGTTCGCGCGGATCCATCCTCAAGATCAGGCGCGGGTGCTGACATCGATCCGCGCCGCCATCGATGGCGACGGCACGACATGGAGCGCCGAGTATCGATTCTGCTGTCAGGATGGTTCCTATGCCGAGGTGCTCGATCGAGGTCACTTGATCCGCAATCAATCCGGCAAGGCCGAACGCATGATCGGCGCGATGCTTGACCTCACGCGCTCGCGCAGTGCCGAAACGGCGTTGCGCGAGAGTGAAGAGCGTTTCAGCACCATTCTGGAAACCATCGAGTCGGCGTTTGCCATCGTCAAAGTCAAATTCGACGCCAACGACGAGCCTGTCGACTACTACTTCGTTGAAGCCAACCCGGCGTTCGAGCGCCAGTGCGGGGTCAACCTGCGCGGTAAATGGGTGACCGAATTCGCGCCCAATCTGGAGCGCTTCTGGTTCGAAACCTACGGCCATGTGGCCAAGACCGGGGAGCCGGCGAACTTCGAGAATTACGCCAATACCTTCGAACGCTGGTTCGATGTGCGTGCCGTGCGTGTCGGCGATCCGGCCGACCGGCAGATCGCGATCCTGTTCAACGACGTCACCGAACGGCGCGACGCCGAGGAGCGCTTGCGCGCCAGTGAGGCGATCGCCCGGGAGAACGTCGAGCGCGTGCAACTGGCCCTCGCCGCCGGCGCCATTATCGGCACCTGGCACTGGGATCTGCTGACCGACCGTTTTGCCATCGACGAAGGCTTCGCCCAGGTGTTCAACCTCGACCCGAGTCTGGGGCGCGAAGGCCTCAGCCTCGAACAGGTGATCACCAGCGTGCACCCCGACGACCGCGATAGCCTGACCACGGCGATCGACGAAGCCATTGGCCGCGGTGGCGCCTATTCCCATCAGTACCGTGTGCGCCGCGCGGACGGCAGATACCAGTGGATCGAAGCCAACGGTCGCGTTGAGTGTGCCGATGACAACAAACCACTGCGCTTCCCCGGCGTACTGATCGACGTCGAGGAACGCCGCACCGTCGAGGCAGAGCGCGACGGGGCTATCGCCGCCTTGCGTGCGCTCAACGACACACTCGAACAACGGGTGTCAGCGCGCACCGCCGAGTTGATGCAAGCGGAGGAAAAACTGCGTCAGTCGCAAAAGATGGAAGCGGTCGGCCAACTGACCGGAGGCCTGGCTCATGACTTCAACAATTTGCTGGCCGGCGTTTCCGGTGCACTGGAATTGATGAGTACGCGGATCAGTCAGGGCCGGTTGAGCGAAGTCGACAAATACATGGTCACCGCACAGGGCGCGGTCAAGCGTGCCGCCGCCCTCACCCACCGCCTGCTGGCGTTCTCCAGACGCCAGACCCTCGATCCGCGACCCACCGACATCAACATGCTGATGACCGGCATGACCGAACTGATCCAGCGCACCGTGGGCCCGAGCATTCTTCTGGAAACCATTGGCTCGCCGGTGCTCTGGCCGACACTGGTGGATGCCAGTCAGCTGGAAAACGCATTGCTCAACCTGTGCATCAATGCCCGCGATGCGATGCCCGACGGCGGACGCATTACCATCGAAACGGCCAATCGCATCATGGACGCCGAGACCGCCGGCGCGCTGGATATGCCCGAGGGTGAATATGTGTGCCTGTGCGTCAGCGATACCGGCACCGGCATGTCGGCGGATGTGATCGCCAAGGCCTTTGACCCGTTCTTTACCACCAAGCCGCTGGGCCAGGGCACGGGGCTGGGCTTGTCGATGATCTACGGGTTTGCCAAACAGTCCGGCGGTCAGGTGCGCGTGCACTCGCAGGTCGATCAGGGCACCACGATGTGCATCTACCTGCCTCGTCACCGTGGCGATCCCGTGCAGAATCACGATGACAAGCATATCGCGCCGGCGGTAGTACCCAAGGCCAGCGAGACCATTCTGGTGGTGGACG
The DNA here is from genome assembly GCF_022496685.1 of Pseudomonas sp. B707. Classification (NCBI taxonomy): domain Bacteria; kingdom Pseudomonadati; phylum Pseudomonadota; class Gammaproteobacteria; order Pseudomonadales; family Pseudomonadaceae; genus Pseudomonas; species Pseudomonas sp. B707. Next base: position 341,345 of record NZ_WTVE01000033.1, read on the forward strand.
ATGAACCGACTGTGCGCGCCTTGTTGACCGAAGTGCTTGGCGATCTCGGCTACAACCTGCTCGAAGCAGGCGACAGCGTTGCCGGGCTGAAGGTGCTGCAATCGAATGTGCATATCGACTTGCTGATCACCGACGTCGGCCTGCCGGGTGGCATGAACGGCCGACAACTGGCAGACGCCGGGAGAGAGATCCGGCCGAATCTGACGACGCTTTTCATTACCGGATACGCAGAAAACGCAGTGATCGGCGCCGGCCAGTTGGGGCCCGGCATGCAGGTGCTGACCAAACCTTTCGCGGTCGACACGCTGGTGGCGCGGGTCAGTGAATTGATGTGCTCAAAATCCGAATGAACGACCGCTGCGGCGGAATAAACCAGGCAGACTGGCTGCGGCCAAGGAGTGATAAATGGTGAGTTTCCTGATTTTTCTGATCGCCTGCGGTGCAGCGGCCACCACCGGCATGGTTTTCAAGCCCGGCCAATGGTACGCGCAGCTCAACAAACCGAAGTTCACCCCACCCAACTGGGTGTTTCCGGTGGCGTGGACGACGATCTATCTACTGCTGGCCTGGGTCGGTTACCGTTTGACGATGATTCCCGGCAGCGAAATGGTCCTGGCGTTGTGGGCGGCGCAGATTGCCCTGAACACGCTGTGGACGCCGGTGTTTTTCGGTGCGCAGCGGATCGTTGCCGCGATGATCATTCTCGTACTGCTGTGGCTGGTCGTCGCCGTGATGGTGGTCCTGGCCCTGCGCCTGGATGTGATCACCGGCTTGATCCTGTTTCCCTATCTGGCCTGGCTGTGTGTCGCTGCGGCGCTTAATTTTTCGATCATGCGCAACAACCGGGTGGATCTCGGCTCATGACCGTAGTCCAGGAGCATAAAGCGCCGCTCAAATCCGATAGTACTGGCGATACCAACTCACAAACTGCGCCACACCCTCTGCAACTTCCACTCGTGGAGAAAACCCGATCCATTGTTCCAATGCCGAAACATCAGCCCAGGTCTTGATGACATCGCCTGCCTGCATCGGCAACAGATTGCGCTGGGCTTTTATGCCCAGAGCCTGTTCGAGGCAGTCGACGAAATCCAGTAACGCGACCGGTTTGCCGCGCCCCAGGTTGAAAATCCGGTTGACGCCACTCGCCTCCTTCTCCGGCGCTGGCGGTTTCGGACACAGGCGGACGATGCTTTCGACAACGTCATCGACGTAAGTAAAGTCCCGCGCCATCTGACCCTGGTTGTAGATGTCGATCGGTCGTCCCTGAAGAATGGCTTCGGTAAATTTGAACAGCGCCATATCCGGCCTGCCCCAGGGCCCGTAAACCGTGAAAAAGCGCAGGCCGCTGGCCTTCAAGCCGTAAAGATGGCAGTAGCTGTCGGCGAGAAGCTCATTGGCTCGCTTGGTGGCGGCATAAAGCGAGACAGGGTGCTCGACCGCATCATCGACGCTGTATGGCAACTTGCTGTTGGCCCCATATACCGAGCTGCTCGACGCGTAGACCAGATGCGCGGGCGGATAATGTCGGCAAGCTTCCAGCACATTCAGAAACCCCACCAGGTTCGATTGCGCATAGGCATCCGGGTTGTCGAGCGAATAGCGCACACCCGCCTGAGCGGCCAAATGCACCACCTCGGTGAAATCGTGCGCTTTGAATAACGCCATCAAGGCAGGCTTGTCGACAATATCCAGTGTTTCAAAACTGAAACTTTGCAGACCGCTCAACTGTTCAAGCCGCGCCTGTTTGAGATCCACACTGTAGTAATCGTTAAGGTTGTCGATACCGACAACTTCCTGGCCTTGCTGCACCAATCGTTTGACCGCGTGATACCCGATAAAGCCCGCAGCGCCTGTAACAAGAACGGTCATAATCCCTGCTCCACACAAGCCGACAGGCGATAAGTTATAGCGCTGGATGACTTATTCAGTCCAGGCTTTATAACAGCACCCAATAGTGGGGAAAGCTTTCGATCTAAACAATAGTCGCGACCATAACAGGCAGAAAAAGTTTCTACCGTTCAGCCAAAAGAATAAGTCATTAAAAAACAGTTGGTTATCCATCGGTAGAACCATTACTGGATGGATGGCGTGTTTTTTGACTGCTAACGTTTGACAGACCGTAAAGTCTGGCCGATAACTACCAAGGTTGATTTTTTACAGGGCGCGAGCAATCACTTACTCGCGCCCTGTCGCTTCAGGGACAACTACTTAGTTACCTAACCTTAAGCCTGCATGAACAGACCGTGCGGTAGCTTTGCCTTCTAAAAAGTTGAACCGATAATTCCTCCAGAGGTGCCGCATAACAGAGCAAAACTTCACTGCTCGATGCACACCAATGAAACACTTTGTGATTCAACATTGAAACACTTCACAAACCCATAATAAAAAAAATACTTCCGCTGACTGCCCTTACTTAGCCCTCAATAGAGCTTCTGCCTGCCATAAACTTTCGATCATCAAAGAGTTTACAAGCATGCCAGTCATCAGCTCGGACCAACCTAATTGGTACCTTTTACAATGCAAGCCACGTCAGGATGAGCGTGCCCACCTCAACCTGCTGCAACAGAATTACGTGGTCTTTCACCCCCAACTCGTCAGTGAACGCGTCATTCGCGGGAAACGACAGCGAGTCCAGGAATCCCTCTTTCCCGGATACTTGTTCATCCAGCTCAGTCGTGACGACAACTGGTCACCCTTGCGCTCTACTCGAGGGGTCAGTCGCTTTGTCGAATTCAACCATGGTCCCGCAACAGTGGCCGAGCACGTCATCGAACACCTGCGTGCACGTTGCCTCGAATCAACGTTGTCGGAACCGGATGAAGCGCTGAAACCCGGAGAGAACCTGCAGATCGTCAGCGGCCCGCTCGCGCCACTGGAGGGCGTGTTCCTCGGATTGCACGGAACCGACCGCGTGATGATCCTCCTGCAGTTTCTCAACCGTGAGCAGCCGGTCTGCCTGCCACTCAGCGTGATTGAACGACAACAAGCCGGTTTTCACCCCTACAACTAACGACTTGCCTTATATGCCCTTGCTCAGGAGCTATAACATGGCTTTGAAGTCACGATGCCCCGTCGCACTGATGATGGCCTGTCTCTATCCCGAAATGGCCTGGAGCATCAATCCGCAAGCCATTGATGTGTATGGATTCGACTTCACGCCATCGTTCCTGTTTTCGGAAAGTTATGACGACAACTTTCGCGAACTGGAAAACAGCAAACAGTCCTCCATGGTCACCAAACTGGCGCCTTCTTTCGAGCTCAAGGCCGAGGATCGCAACAGTGCCACGCGACTGATCTGGCAACCCACTCGCTACATTTATCACGACGAGTCGGATGCCTCGAACACGGCACAACGCGTGCGTGCGGACAGCATCATGGAGTTCACTGACCGGCATCGTCTGAAGCTCGACGCTGAATACCGCAAATGGGAGCGCACGGAATCGACGGCAGTCGAAGGCATCAACGACAAACTCAACAACAAACGGGTGGGCGGTCTCTACACCTTCGGGGCGAAAAGCGCTGACAACCAAATCGATCTCGGGGCCAGTTACGCACAACTGCGCTACGACAACGCCGATGGCATCAACGACGACAAGGAACGCAATACCACTGCCCTGACGAGCACCTGGTATCACCGCATCGGCAGCAACACGCGGGGTCTGGTGGAATATAACCACACCGACTTTGATTACCAGCAAGCCAACAGCCCGCGCAGCAGTAAATCCGACGCCGTCATGGCCGGTGCCGTATGGGATTTCACGGCACGCACGACGGGGAAAGTCCGCGTCGGTTACGAGAAAAAGAACTTCGACAACAGTGAATCCAAAGACCTCGACAACCCGACATGGCAAGTCGATCTGCAATGGAAACCGCGGACCTATTCGACATTCACCTTCGTCGCTCGCCAGGCCCTCGCCGAGGGTGACGACGGCGCGGATGCCGTGAAATCGACGTTTACCCAGGTCGGCTGGCGTCACGGCTGGACTGAACGGATTACTACCGTGGCCCAGGCCGGTTACGGGCGTTATGTCTACGAAGGCCAAAGCCGTACCGACAATCTTCAGGACTACAACCTGGCCGTGGTGTACGCCATGCGCCGTTGGCTGGATATCGAACTGGGCTATCGGTACCGCGACAACGATTCCGATGCCGACAATGAAAGCTTCACCCGCAACGTGTTCCAGATCAGCTTCAACGTCAGCCTTTAAGAGGGTCTCGACATGAACACTCGCACACTTGTCCTTTTGTTCGCGTTGTTTCTCTTGCCCCACACCTATGCGGCAGATCCCGATACGCAATACAAACTCGCTGCCGGCGACGTGTTGCGAATCATCGTTTTCGGTGAGCCGGAATTGAGCATGAAAAAGATCCGGCTCAGTGATGCCGGCACCTTTTCCTACCCGTTCCTCGGCGAAATATCCGCCAAGGGACTGACCCCCGGTCAGGTCGAGAAAATCATCGTCGACGGGCTCAAGCAGGGTTATCTGATAGACCCGAAAGTCAGTCTCAGCCAGATCGAATACCGCTCGTTCTACATCAATGGCGAAGTGAAAAAGCCCGGCAGCTATCCGTTCGTGCCCGGACTGACACTGGAAAAGGCCATCGCGCTGGGCGGTGGCCTGACCGAACGGGCCTCGATGAAGCGAGTGACCATCTTGCGCGGCGATGGTGGCGCCACCGTGACCGACAACATCACGCGAAGCACCACGATCGCCCCCGGCGATACCATTTCCATTGCACAAGGCTTTTTCTGATCATGGACAACAGCCCAAGCAACTACGTCGAACGTCCTCTTCAAGCGCATCTGCATCCTCAGCACGGCGAAGACAAGGACACCCTGGATCTGCTCAATCTGTGGAGGGTCATCTGGCGCGCCAAATGGAGCATCGGCTGGCTGGTTCTGCTGAGCTGCACACTGGCGGCCGCCGTAGTTTCCAGCATCACGCCGCAATACATCGGCAGCACCACCCTGCTGTTCAACGACAAGACACCTCCGCTGATGTCCTTCCAGCAAGTCAAGGAATCAGGCAGCAGCGGCACTGATTACCTGCAGACCCAGCAGGCACTCCTGCAATCGCGGGACCTTGCCGAACGCGCGGTGAAAAAACTCGGTCTCACCACCCACCCGGTCACCGACCCGCGCCAGCAGCCAAAGCCCTGGTTTGCTCCGCGCCAATGGCTGGCCGATCTGGACCTTGATCAATGGATCCCGGGGCTAGGTCGATATCTACCGCAAAAGAAAGAGCCACTCACTGAAGCAGACGTTTTCAACCAGGTCACGCAGAACCTCATGCTGCACACCAGCGTCAAGTTCGTTGGCAAAAGCCAGTTGCTCGAAATCGAAGTCGAGTTGCCAGACCCTGTTCTCGCAGCGGCGGCGGCCAACGCGCTGGCTCAGGGCTTTACCGACAGCCAGCTCGATACCAGCGAGAAATCGTCGCAAACCACCACGGCCTGGATGAACACACGTCTGATCAAGCTGCGCGACAACCTGCGGGCGGCCGAGAAAAAACTCCAGGGTTACCGCGAAGAACAAGGTCTGGTGGATGTTGGCGGCGTTGCCACCATCAGCGCCAACGAACTGGAAATGACCGGCAATCGCATGGTCGATGCCCGTCGCAACCGCGCTGAAGCCGAGAGCGAGTACCGGCAGGCGAAGGCGCTGGGCAACGGCGATCTGAGCCGACTCTCCAGCGTACCGGCGGTCTTGAGCAACCCTCTGGTGCAGAAATTCCAGGCCGATCGCGCGGTGGCCCAAGCCAAGGTTGATGAACTGGCCGGGCGCTATGGTCCGAAGCACCCGAGCCTGATTTCCGCACAAACCGAGCTGCGTACCGCCACCACCAGTCTGCAATTGCAGGTGCAGCAAGTGGTGGCCGGTATCGAGCGGCAATACCAGCTCGCCACCGCGAGTGAAGCGTCGCTGCGTCAATCCTTCAATAGCAACAAGGCGCAGATCCAGGATATCGCGCGCAAAGAGTTTCAGTTGCGCGAATTCCAGCGTGAAGTCGACAGCACGCGCGCGCTGTATGAAACCTTCGTCACCCGCCTGAAAGAAACCACGGCCACCGCCGACATGGACTCGACGAAAGTGCGCATCGTCGACCCGGCCATCGTTCCTGTCGACGCGAGCAAACCGCGCAAGACTTTGATTGTCGCGATCGTCGGGCTGATCGCTGCGGTCATCGGCGTCGGGCTGGCACTGCTTTTCGACAGCCTGAGCAATACCTTCAAAACCGACGAATCGATCGAGAGCGTGTTGAATGTTCCACTGCTCAGCGTCGTGCCGCTGGTGATAAAGAAAAGTCGCCGACAACTGGCGCGCCTGTTCGAGGACAACGACAACCCGCGCTTTTCCGAGACCATTCGCAACCTGCGTACCTGGCTGATGTTGCAAAGCAGCGAAAAGCCCTCGCAGGTGGTGCTCGTGACCTCCACGGTTGCCGGCGAGGGCAAAAGCACCATCGCCACCAACCTCGCAAGTTCGCTGACACCGCTGGAACGCGTGTTGCTGATCGATGCCGACATGCGTCAGCCAACCCTGTCGCTGAATTTCGATTTCCCACCGGACAACCCCGGACTGGCGAATGTCATTGCCGGCACGGCCAGGCTTGAAGACTGCATTGTTTCAGTGGGCAATCTGGACATGCTGCCGGCCGGGAAGGTCTTGCCACCGTCGCTGGATATGTTCGTTGCGCCACGCCTGCCGTCCCCTGGCGATCCGCTCAACCCGGTTCAGCCGCCGCCACAGGATTTGCTCAGCTCGCCGCGCATGGCGCGCATGCTCGAGGCGCTCAGATCAAGGTATCGCCACATCATTATCGACTCACCCCCTGCGGAGATGATCAGTGACGCGCTGTTGCTGGCCAGACATTCCGATGCGGTGATCTATGTCGTCAAGGCTGACAGCACGTCGATCAGCCAGGTTCAGCGAGGGATTGCCATGTTGCAGCAAAGCCATGTGCCGGTCTTTGGCACGGTGCTCAACCAGGTCGACCTGCGCAAGGCGCGTAAGTACGGCTACCACCATTCCCGGGCGTTCTATAACTACGATTTCGCGCCCAGGTAACCATCGGGCGCATACGCCCGCCGCTACGCCCTCTTCTGCCAACGCACTACTCGCTTCACCTCCGCCGAGCTACGGAAAAGCCATCGGGAGGCACGCCGTGCCTGCTCGATTCGCGCTGATGCATGAATGCTGCCTTGAGGTTAAGCCCATGACTTCGCTCTATACCGCTCACATGACACACCGCCGAGGCCTGACGTTCTGGGGCCAGTGGCTGTGCGCGCTGTCGCTGGTGACGGCGCTGTTGATGTTGCTCGTGCAGTGGCGCGTCGGCAGTCTGACCAGTGAATACCGCATCCTGATCATTCTGACGGTGCTCGGCTCGGTGCCGATCTACAGCGTGATGCAGGTCTACCACAAACGCCATGGCCTGCTGGTCGGGCTTGGCAGGTTGCTGGCCGGGTGGTTGACCCTGCTGGCCGTACTGGCGGCGATTGCGTTCTTCACCCAGACCAGCGCCATTTATTCACGCCAGGTGATCATGGTCTGGGCGGTGCTGGGTTTCATGGTTCAGGCCTTGAGCTTTCTGCCCCTGCATTACCTGGCCCGCCTGTACTCACGCAAGGTCTGCAACGGGCGCCGTTCGGTGATCATCGGTACCTGCCCGACGGCCCATGAACTGGCGAAAAAACTGTCCCGACCGAACCGCGCGCTGGTGCTGGGCTTCATTGCCGCCGAGGACAGCTGCGGCCCTGCCCCCAGCATTCTGCCGTTGCTCGGCCACGTTTCCGCCATCCGCGAGATCATCACGGGCCAGGAAGTGCGCCGCGTCTATATCGTGCTGCCGATGGCCCATGCCGCCACCATCGAAGCCCTCTACATCGACCTGCTGGACATGAACGTCGACGTGGTGTGGATCCCGGATTTCGGCAGCATGGTGTTGCTCAACCATTCGATCTCGGAAATCGAGCGGATGCCGGCCATCTACCTCAACGAGAGCCTGATCAGCTCGCACCCTGCCAGCCTGTTTTGCAAGGATCTGTTTGAGCGAAGCCTCGCCGCCCTGGCGATTATTCTGCTCAGCCCGGTGCTGTTGGTGGTGGCCTTAGCCGTCAAGCTGACCTCCGCCGGCCCGGTGCTGTTCAAGCAGAACCGTCACGGTTGCAACGGCGAAGTGATCAAGGTCTGGAAGTTTCGCTCGATGCACGTCCACGACGACCAGCAGGTACGACAGGCCACCCGCAACGATGATCGCCTCACGCCGATCGGCGGTTTTCTGCGTCGCAGTTCCATCGACGAATTGCCACAGCTGTTCAACGTGCTGTCCGGCCGCATGGCCCTGGTCGGGCCCCGCCCGCATGCCGTCACCCACAACCTTTATTACACCGGCAAGGTGCGCGCCTACATGGCCCGGCATCGCCTCAAGCCGGGCATCACCGGGCTGGCCCAGATCACCGGCCATCGTGGCGAAACCGAGACCGTGGAAAAAATGCAGCTGCGCGTCGCCCAGGACCTCAACTACATCAACCAGTGGTCGCTGTGGCTCGACATCAAAATCCTTATCAAGACCCCCTTCACGCTGTTCTCGAAAAACATCTACTGAACCCCTTTCCCGCGTCTGCCGCTCCCCTGCCCGACCGTTGATAACCGTCACGACGACCTGAGGTTCGACCATGAATGTGAGCGTATTCGGAATTGGTTACGTAGGCCTTGTCCAGGGTGCTGCATTGGCCGAGGTCGGGCACAACGTGCTCTGCGTCGACGTCGACGCCGGCAGGGTCGAGGCATTGAAAGAGGGCACGCTGCCGCTGTACGAACCCGGCCTGAAAAGCGTGGTGCGCGACAACTATCAAAGCGGCCGGCTGCGGTTCGGCACAGACCTGGTGGACGCCGTTCACCATGGCGATGTGCTGTTGATCGCCGTCGGCACACCGCCCGACGAAGACGGTTCAGCGGATCTCCAATACGTGCTGAGCGTGGCGCAGACCATCGCGCTGAACATGGATCGGCACCAGATCATCGTCGACAAATCCACCGTGCCCGTCGGTACGGGGGACCGAGTTCGAGCGTGTATCGAGCAGGTGCTGGCCGACAACGGTCGCGGCGATCTGACGTTCGACGTGGTTTCAAACCCGGAATTTCTCAAGGAAGGCTGTGCGGTCGAAGACTGCATGCGCCCGGACCGGATCATCATCGGCACCGACAGCCCGCGTGCCGAGGAGGTTATGCGCGAACTGTATGAACCGTTCAATCGCAGCCGCGAAAAAATCATCGTCATGGATGTTCGCAGCGCCGAGCTGACCAAATACGCCGCCAACTGCATGCTGGCGACCAAGATCAGCTTCATGAACGAAATGGCCTGCCTCGCCGAAAGGCTCGGCGCCGACATCGAAAAGGTGCGCCACGGCATCGGCGCCGACCCGCGCATCGGTTACCAGTTTATCTACCCAGGTCTGGGCTACGGCGGCTCGTGTTTTCCCAAGGACGTGAAGGCGCTGATACACGCGGCCGACGGTGTCGACATCGACGCCCGGGTGCTCAAGGCCGTGGAGGCGCGCAACCAGGAACAGAAAGCCAGCCTCTATCGCAAAGTATTCGATCACTTCGACGGTCACCTTCGCGGCAAGACGTTTGCCCTGTGGGGGCTGAGTTTCAAACCCAATACCGACGACATGCGCGAGGCCCCCAGCCGGGTACTGATGGAGGCCTTGTGGCAAGCCGGCGCCAGCGTGCAGGCGTTTGACCCGAAAGCCATGGAAGAGGCCCAGCGCCTTTACGGCTCGCGCGATGACCTGACCCTGACAGGCACCAAGGAGGCGGCGCTGAAAAATGCCGACGCCCTGATCATCGTCACCGAGTGGCAATCGTTCCGGGCGCCGGATTTCGACCGGCTCAGCCAGTTGCTCAAACAGCCGTTGATTTTCGACGGACGCAACCTGTTCGATCCGCAGCGCTTGAGCAAACGCGGTTTCACCTACGTCTCCGTGGGTCGGCAGACCCCTTCAGTTCTCTGAAAGGAGCCGCGCCATGTTCAAACTGGAGATAGTCGGGCAGTACTCGGCGAAATTACTGGAGGCCAACCAGGCCTATTCCTTCATCAACTTTGCCTCGATCGGCAGCTTTTTCGAGCAGAACCCGAGCAGCGTTGCCTATTTTTGCGACGGCATGCTGATGTCGACCTTCATGTCTCGCATCACCGGCAGACCGATTGGCCGGGTCAGCTTCGACTTCACCTCGATAGCCGACGTCGTGCTGCGCAGCGCCGAGCAACAGGGCAAACGGGTTTATTTCGTCGGCGCCCGACAAGCCGAACTCGACCTGTTCATCAGCAAGATCAAAAGCCTTTATCCGCAACTGAGCATCGCCGGCTGCCACAACGGCTATTTCGACGCTGCCCAGGCCGAAGGCATTCGGAACGACATCTGTCGCAGTGCAGCGGACATTCTGATCGTCGGCCTGGGCGCCGGACGGCAAGAGCAGTTCGAGCAGGATGCCCTGCGCGCCGGCTTTCGCGGGGTCGCCTTCAGCTGTGGCGGGTTCATCCGCCAGGAAGCTTTGGCCACGCGGCAGTACTACCCGGCGCTGATCAATCGCCTGCACTTGCGCGCGTTCTATCGCATGTACCGCGAGCCCCACACGATCAAACGTTACCTCATCGATTACCCGAGCAACTTCTTGCACCTGCTGAACATGATCGTTCGACACAAAGTCGCCATCAGCGTTGGGGAATGACCATGCACATCCTGTTTACCCTCAAGGATTTCAAGCCCGGCGGTGGCGTCGAGCGCGTTCAGCAACGGTTGTCCGAGCAGTTTCTCAAGGACGGCCGGCGCGTGAGCTTTTTCGTCATGAACGCGGACATGCCCGACACCCGGGACATTCAATGCTTCAGCGGTGGCGGCAGCGGCCTCGTCGGCCTGTTCAAGTCCATCGTTTTGCTGCGCCGGCTCATACGGCGTGAAGGTGTCACCCACCTCATTTCCGCCAAGGAGCAGGCCAACCTCTGCACGTGGTTCGCCACCCTGGGCAGTGCCTGCAAGGTCATCTACAGCCGCCATGCGACCCTCGACTGCAGCGAACAGAAAACCGGCCCCTCAAGCCTGCGTCTGCTCTACGCCTTGTACCTGTGTGGCAGTGGCAAGGTGGTGACGGTGTCCTCGGCGTTGCGCCAGACCCTTGCCGATGCCGTGCCTTGGGGGCGGCAGCGCATCAGCTATTGCCCCAACGCGGTCGTCACCGATCAACTGTTTCAAGCCGCCCGGGCGCCCCGGCCCGCCGACTTGCCCCGCAACTACTGGCTGAGTCTGGGGCGTCTGGTCGAACCCAAAGGGTTTCATCTGCTGCTCGATGCCTACGCGTTGGCGCTGCGCAGCGCGGCGCTGCCGGATCTGGTGATCGTCGGCGATGGCCCATTGCGCGAAGCCTTGGTCACCCAGGCCAGGCAATTGGGTATCGCACAACGGGTGCACTTCAGTGGTTTTCTGAGCAATCCCTATCCCGTGCTCAGGCAGGCCCGACTGTTCATTCTGAGCTCCCTGCAAGAAGGCATGCCGACCGTGCTGATCGAGGCCTTGGCGCTGGGCACCCCGGTGCTGGCCTGCGATTGCGAGACCGGGCCCAGAGAACTGCTGGACCATGGCCGACTCGGTCAACTGGTGATCGTCAACGACGTACAGGCACTGGCCGACGGCATGCTGCGCAACCTGACCTCAGGTCACATCGCTCCCGGCGAAAAGACGCTCACTGCCACCCTGCGCCCGTACACCAGTCAGTACGCGGCGCAGGCGTATTACCAGGTCTGGAATCAATGAAAAAGTTACTGATCATCCTCCATGACCTCAGCGCCGGCGGTGCTGAAAAAATGATGGCGCGTCTCGCCAAGGCACTGGTGGATGCGGGCAATGACGTGACATTGCTGATGCTCACCGGCGGCGGCATTCACGCAGCGCATCTCGACCCGCGCGTGAAAAAGGTTGAATTGCACAGTCCGCGCAGCGTCCGTGCGGTGCCGGCACTCACGCGATTCCTGCGTGCCAATCGCTTTGATGCCCAACTGGCAGCCCTCACCCACGTCAACGTGGTGGCGATCATTGCGGCGGCACTGTCCGGCACGCTGGCACGGCTGCACGTCAGCGAGCGCAATGCCTTTTCCCATGACCGGCACGTGAACCCCGATTTCATGGTGCGGATGGCTTATCGGGTGGCACCGCTGCTTTACCGGATGATTCCCAATCCGGTGATCTGCGTTTCGCGCGGCGTCGCTCAGGATCTGGTCGATACCACCCTCGCCCGACGCCAGGACGTGACCATTGCTGACAACCCGGTGCTCGACAACGACTTTCGCGAGAGGCCACCGGGACTGCCCCGCCACCGCTGGCTGCTGGAAAAGTCCGGCACGGTGATCGTCGCCGTGGGGCGCCTGGCACCGCAAAAAGGTTTCGACACGCTGATCACAGCATTCGCCGCACTGCCGGATCGCGATGCCCGCCTGATCATTTTTGGCGAAGGTGCCCTCAGGGCCGCACTGCTGGAACAGGCGAAACAGCTGGGGGTGGCGGAGCGCTTCGATCTGCCGGGTTATGCCAATGATCCCCTGGCAGAAGTGGCCGCAGCCGATTGCTTCGTACTCTCGTCGCGTTTCGAGGGCAGTCCCAACGCGCTGGTCGAGGCGTTATCCACCGGTACGCCGGTAGTGGCGACCCGCTGCCCCCATGGTCCGCAAGACATCCTCGTTGGCGGTCTGGTAGCGCCGCTGGTCGCTGTCGATGATCCGATCGCCCTGGCGCAGGCCATCGCCGAGCAACTGTCCATACCGCGCGACCTGCAGCGTCAGTCACGCCTCGATGCGGCCGCGCGATTCATGAGTGCCAGCGCGGTGCAGACCTACCTTAAAGCGTTGATCGGGAGCCCGTCACCATGAGCACATTGACGATCAGGTATTCGACGTTACGCGACGCCTTCACCGTATTCGGGATCCTGTTTTACATACAGGTGATCACTTTTGTGCTCGGTCTGGGCAGTGCCGCGAGCTTTGGCGACATCAATAAAGACCTCGAAGGCAACGTCGCCAATCAGGTCTGCGGCCTTATCACGCTGCTGGTGCCGCTGTTCTTTTTCATCCGCAACAAGGTATTCCTCAGCAAAACCTTTTATCGCAGCAACTTCTTCCTGCTGGTTTTTCTGCTCTGCGTCATCGCGTCGATCGGCTGGTCCCACGACCCGATGCTCAGCCTCAAGCGGTTCATCGCCCTGCTCGGCGTGGTGTTTTTCGCCGGTTTTCTTGCCTATAACTACTCCCTTGAAAAAATCACCTTCATGCTCGGTTGCGCCATCGGCATAGCGGCGCTGATCGGGTTGTTGCTCGCTGTGGTCATGCCTGAAGTGGCGTTTCTCTCCGGGGGGATTCGCGACGGCGCATTCAAAGGCGTTTTCGCTGAAAAGAATGCCGGCGCCCGGCTCAACGCGATCGCCATCGTGCTGTTGCTGCCGATGATCCGGCAGCGCAATCGCTGGGCGCTCTTCTGTTCGTTCTTTTCGCTGGTCGCGATCCTGCTTGCCCAGTCAGCCACCGGCGTGGCGCTGATCATTTCCGGCACGATCAGCTACTGGTACTTCCTCACAATGATCCGCCTGGGCATCAATCGCTCACAGCTGCTGTTCCTCGGATGCACCCTGCTCTACCTGCTGGTCTGTCTGTTTCTGTACAGCAACTTTGCGGTGCTGCTGGAAATGGCCGGTCGCGACCCGTCACTGACCGATCGGACGTTGATCTGGGAACTGCTCGCGCCCTTCATCGACAGCCAGTTTCTCAGGGGTTACGGCTTCGGCGCCTTCTGGGCAAGTCCCGATGCCGATGCGTTCATCACCCGCTGGGGTTACATCGGCAACGCCCACAGCGGCTACATGGAGACCCTGCTCAACGGTGGCCTCATCCAGCTGACGGCGCTGGCGCTGATGTTGGGTGAAGCACTGTTCAAGCAATACCGCGCCGTGACGGCGAATCAGGCAGCCCGGTTTCGTGCCAGTGCGCTGGTCATCATCGGCCTGTTCGTCGTCACCAATTATGTGGCGTACGTGATTCCCAACTACCGCTCCGCCGAGTTTCTGGTGTTCTGCACGCTGGCCCTGACCTTCCGGCACCACCACGCGACCTACCCCGAATCCTCACCGGCAGCGCTGCGTCAGCGTTCGTCGGGCAGCGCACTGCCGCGCGATTCCGCCCGCGCGTAACCCAAGGAGAATCACCGTGCCAAACCAAGCTCCCCGTTCAGCAGATTCAGTGTGCGTCATCATTCCGATGTACAACGGCGCCGAAAGCATCGAGCAGACACTGACCTCCCTGGCCCGGCAAACCCGACTGCCCGATCACGTCATCGTCATCGACGACGGGTCCACCGATGACGGACCACAGCGGGTCAGAGACTTTGTCGCGCCGTTTCGCCTGACGCTGTTACAGCAACCCAACGAAGGCCAGGCCAGCGCCCGTAATCATGGCATGCGGCACTCCGAAGAAACGTTTGTGGCAATGCTCGATGCCGATGACCAATGGCATCCGCGAAAGCTGGAGTTACAGCTGGCACTGTATGACGAACTCACCCGCCAGGGCCGGCCGGTGGGGCTGATCGACTGCTATGCACAAGTCAATTACAGCGATGGCAGGCGCCAGCTGGACGACCGGTTGAAGAACGGCAGGCACTTCTACGATTTCATCCATGCCAACGTCGTCAATGGCGTTTCCACCGCGCTGGTCAAACGTGACGTGATCATGCAACTGGGCGGCTTCGATGCCAGCCTGCGTTATTCCGAAGACCGTTTCATGTGGACCCGGATCGCCGAGCATTGGGAGATCCACACGGTGCCGGAGGTGTTGCTGGAGCGCACGGTCAATGGCGGCAACATGACCGCGAATCCGAAAAAGTACTATCAGAACAAAATCCGCTTCATCGAGGTGTACCTCGCCCGCTACGGCGCGCAGTTGACCCGGCAGCAGCGGATCGATTTCGTGCTGGGCAACCACACCGATTTTCTCGAGGCGTTTTCCCGACGCGGCGAGCATGACCAGGTCCTCGGCGTGTACCGGCGAATGCTGGATTGCTCCTGGCAGGCCCTGATCTTCGCCAGCGGCAAACCGACCTTGCGCTACCTCTATGCCCGCGCCAGAACCTTGCGCAAGGCAACGGCGTCAACCACGGCTCATTGATACGGTATCCGCCATGGCCAACCACCGTCTGACGACATTGACCTGGATCTTCACCGAGAAATTCGGCCTGATCCTGTTGTCGATGATTACCTTTGTCGCCTACGCCAGGCTGCTGTCGCCTGCCGAGCTGGGTGTGGGCACGGTCATCATTGCCATCGTCGAACTGATCGGCCTGGTGTACTCGTCGGTGCTGGAAGACCCGCTGGTACGGCTTGAGCGGCTGGAAGACAAGCACATCTGCACCGCCTACTGGGCGGCGGTGCTGGTCAGTCTGGCGAGCATTGGCGTCATTTCGGGCGCGGTCATGCTGTACACCCCCGACCCGGTGCTGCAATGGATGACGGCGATAGCCTCGATAAAGATCCTGTTCACCATGATGGCGCGGGTCTATGTGGCGCAGATGCGCCGCAGCGGTAACTTCAAGATGCTGGCGTCGCGCACATTGCTGGGCAAAGTGGCGGGTGGCGTCGGTGGCATTGCCGTTGCGCTTTGGGGGCTGGGTGCGTGGGCGGTCATTGCCCAGGCGCTGATCATGGAGCTGGTGTCGATCATTGTGTTGATGCGCGCCGACCCGCGACGTATCCCTTTTTACATCGACGGTCCGATCCTGCGTGAATTGTTGAGGTCAGGCGCACCGGTGGCCATTAACGCACTGAGCTCGCAAACCTTGCAGCGCGGGGTCAACGTGGTGCTGGGCATCACCGCCGGCGCGAACGCGGTCGGCATGTTCAACATGG
The DNA here is from genome assembly GCF_022496685.1 of Pseudomonas sp. B707. NCBI lineage: Bacteria > Pseudomonadati > Pseudomonadota > Gammaproteobacteria > Pseudomonadales > Pseudomonadaceae > Pseudomonas > Pseudomonas sp. B707. The sequence continues at coordinate 357,288 of NZ_WTVE01000033.1, forward strand.
CGATGCGCATCATCGAACTGCCACGCACCGCAATCTACAACGGCTTGCTGAGCTACGCGCTGCCGGCGTTCTCCCGGCGCAGCGCAGAGCCCAGACGATTGATCGGGATCGTTGGCGATTCTACCGCCGTCAGCGGGTTTGTGTTGACGCCCCTGTTCATCGGACTCGCACTCACGGCAAACGACCTGATCCTGTTGATCTTCGGCGCCAAATGGGCAGAGGCCATCCCGCTGCTGCAAGTACTGGCTTGCACGGCCGCCATCGGCAACAGCGCCATGTACGCCACCACCGCACTGGTGGCGGTCAACCGCAGCCACCTCACGATCACGGCCGAAGTGCTGACCACCGCGCTGGCCTTGGCGCTGGTCTACACCCTCGGCAACCTGTACGGCGGCATGGCAGCAGCCGTCGCTCTGCTGGCGCGCATGCTGGTCATCACGCCGTTGCAAATCCGCGGCCTGAACACGGCGATCGGCTACAGCTGGCGTGGCTTTTTCGAAGCCAGTTACCGCAGCGTGATCGCTTCCCTGGTCATGGCTGCAACCGTGCTGCTGGTGCTACCGCAGCTGGGTCTCCAGGGCTACATGCATTTGATCGGCAGCGTCGTGCTCGGCGCACTGAGTTATGCCGTGGGTTACAGCGCCCTGCACCCGCACTGGCCGCAGGAATTCAAATCGGTTTTCACCTCCCGCTGAGTTCAGCCCTGAGACAGGAAGGCCTCACCATGCGCAAAACCACGTTGATTACTGGCGGTGCCGGCTACATCGGCTCGCATACTGTGCTAGCCCTGATTAACGCCGGCCACAAAGTGCTGGTGCTCGACAACCTGTGCAACAGCTGTCGAGAGTGCATCCGGCGCCTTGAGCAACTGACCCTGACCCGCGTCGACTTCATCAAGGGCGATATTCGCGACCCGGTCCTGCTCGACGATATCTTCAGCCGGCACGACATCGAGGCCGTGGTGCACTTTGCCAGTCTCAAATCCGTCGAAGAAAGCGTGCGCAAGCCGCTGGATTACTACGTCAACAACGTTGCCGGCACGCTTGGCCTGTGTCAGGCGATGGCCCGCAATAACGTATTCCGGCTGGTGTTCAGCTCGTCAGCCACGGTGTACGGGGAGCCGACGCGCACGCCGATTGCCGAAGATTTTGGCACCGGCAAACCGGTCAATCCCTATGGCCGCACCAAGCTGATGATCGAAGAGTTGCTGACGGATCTGTGCAACTCCGATCCGCGCTGGAGCATTGGATTGTTGCGTTACTTCAACCCGATCGGCGCCCACGAAAGCGGAATGATCGGCGAAGACCCGCGGGGCCGCCCCAACAACCTGTTGCCGTGCCTGACCCAGGTTGCCATAGGCCGGATACCCGAACTCACGGTGTACGGCAGCGACTATCCCACGGTGGACGGGACCTGCGTGCGCGACTACATCCACGTGGTCGACCTGGCCATCGGTCACCTCAAGGCCCTGCAGGTGCTGCAGCACGCCAACGGCATTCACTACTGGAACCTCGGAACGGGCGTTGGCTACAGCGTGTTGCAAATCATTCACAGCTTCGAAGACATCACCGGCATCAGCATTCCCTACCGTTTCGTCCCTCGACGCGCGGGTGACATCGCCAAGTGCTGGGCCGATCCCGCCAAGGCAGGACGCGAACTGGGCTGGAGCGCGCTGCGTGGCCTGGAACAAATGATCACCGATACCTGGCGCTGGCAGTCGTGCAATCCGCAGGGGTATCAATCTTCATTCAAGATTCCGGCACCCATTGCGGTGAAGTGATGCCGATGTTCAAAGAATGTCTGTTGGCCGTGCTGTTTTCAGTTTCGCTGATCAGCAACGCCGCGCAGGCACCTCCTGCGGTGCCGACCACCGGGCTCATGTTGTGGCTGGACGCGGCGGATGCGTCAACAGTGACTCTGGATGCGCAGAACCGTCTCCAGCGCTGGAGCGACAAGTCAGGCAAGGCCAATGACGCGACCGTCGATGGCGCTTCTTCGCCGCCACAACGGATGGAGAACAGCCTCAATGGCCATTCGGTGGTGCGCTTGAGCGGCAACTCTGGATTGCTCGGCCGGACCCTGCGCACGGCGAAAGGGCCTGCGACTGTACTGATCGTGTCCCGGCGGTTGCCGGAACAGGCCGGGGTCGATCCCTGGCAACGTTTGTTCAGTTCACGACCGCAGGCCGCCAGTAACGATAACGTGCTGCCGAATTTCGCCGTGAGCCTTCCGCAAACCGGTGCTTATGAGCCGACGGTTTCTGTCCTTGAGCTGCAGGACGTCCCGCTGGGACCGTATGGCGTGGGGCGCAATGCCGTCGGAAATGCCGAAAACTTTCGCGGCGACATCGCCGAAGTCCTGGTGTATGACCGGCCGTTTGCCTCGCTCGCGGAGCGCCAGCGCGTATTTCGGTACCTGGCGGACAAGTGGTCCGTGGCCATACCGGTTCAGGCCGATACCTGGACACGTGTCGGCCCGCTGGACGCTCTGCCGTCCCACATCCATCCGGATCTGCCGTTGTCCGACCAGGCCAATGCCGGCCGGTGGCTGCTCAACACCACGCTGTCCGACGAGTTCGATGGCACCACCCTCGATCGCACACGCTGGCACGTCAACAATGCTATCGGCAACGAGTCGCTGGGACGCAAGCCGGCGTTGTTCACCGAGCGCAATGCCAGCGTCGGCAACGGCTATCTGAAGATTGTCTTTCGCAAGGAAACCCTGCCGCCGAAATACGTGCAGCTAGGTTTCAAGGATTACACCTCGGCGATGGTTCGTACCCTCGAACGCGGCTTCTACGGCTATTACGAAACACGGGCCAAACCCATGAACTCTGCGGCTTCCAGCGCGTTCTGGCTGGCGTGGACAGGCATGGCCGACAACGCCACCGAAATCGATATCTTTGAAATCGGCGGCAAGACCAAAGAGGCGGCCTCGGACCGCGCCTACAACATGAACGCCCACCTCTGGGCCACGCCACAGAGCACCGAACATATCGCCGACGGCAGCACCTGGACCAGCCCCTGGCGGCTGGCCGGCGACTTTCATGTCTACGGCTTCGACTGGCAGCCCGACACCCTGCGCTGGTACGTCGATGGCGTACTGGTCAGGGAGTCGAAGAACAACCACTTTTTCTACCCCATGCAGATCGTCTTTGACAGTGAGGCCATGTGGAAATGGTTCGGCGTGGTCGACGATGCTGACCTGCCCTCCACGTTTGAAGTCGATTACATCCGCATGTGGCTACGCAGTCCTTGAGCACCCTACGCCGCTTTGGCCTTGAGTCGGATGTCACACGACACAGTCCTCAGTGATCGATCCGCGCTGACGAGTCTGGAGCGCCTGTACATGAACAAGCGACGACTGAACGAACTGGACTTGCTGCGCTTCCTCGCCGCGATCGCCGTGGTGTTTTTTCACTATGCGTTTCGCGGCTATGCGAGGGGCGATATGTCGGTAATGCCCTATCCGCTATTGGCTGACGTTGCCAAATACGGTTACCTGGGCGTCGAACTGTTTTTCATGATCAGCGGATTCGTGATCCTGATGACGGCTTCGAACAACGATCTCAAAGCGTTTTTCATTTCCCGCGTCATCCGCCTCTGCCCGGCTTTCTGGGTGTGCTGCACGATCACTTTTCTCGTCACGCTGGCCATTGGTCAGCCAAGATTTTCGGCTGATTTCTATCAATACATGATCAACATGACATTCCTCGGCGACCTGATCGGTGTCCCACCCATCGACGGGGTCTACTGGTCACTGTTCGTCGAAATAAAGTTCTACCTGATGATCGCCGTCCTGTTGGCCTTCAAGAAGATAGAGAAAATAGAAAACTTCCTTGTGCTCTGGCTGCTGATCTCGGCCGCAGCGGAAGTCTTTGCTTTCGAAAAGCTGCGCTCGGTCCTGATCACCGACTACGCGGCCTATTTCATCGCTGGCGCGACGTTCTACATCATCTGGGACAAGGGTTTTACCAAATCCCGTATTTCCCTGCTGGCAGCCGCGCAGGCATTGGCCAGCTTCAACGCGATCAAGTGGGCCGAGTCGATTGAACTGAAATATTCGACCGAATACGATTCCTTGATTATCTGCGGTGTCATTGCCCTGTTCTTCATGACGTTTCTTTTTATCTCGACGCATAAAACGTCAGCCATCGGGAGGTTCGACTGGACAGCGTTGGGCGCCCTGACTTACCCGCTTTACCTGCTGCATCAAATGATCGGCTTCATGATCTTCAATATGGCTTATCCGGCTGTGAATCCTCACGTGCTGCTGTGGGGCACCCTCGCTTTGATGATAGGTGCCTCCCATGTCATCCATAAAGAAATAGAAACCCCGATGGCCAGACTGATGAAAAGATCCCTTTCATCCTCCTTCAAACGTCTCAGAGTTGGTTAGTCGGCAGCGCAACAGGCTTGGCAACATCGGCCTATCGATAAATGAAAAAGACGGGAGAGATTTCGGCGAATACCGAAACCTCTCCCGTCTTTTTTTTGTGGTGCAGAGTGCCCGTCACATCGACGATGAGCGCTTCAAGGTCTCGCTCGGCAACTCCTTGAACATCGCCCGGTAACTGCTTGAAAAACGGCCCAAATGCCAGAACGACCAGTTCATTGCGACCTCCGCCACCGTCGTATCTGCCGGCGAGCGTTTGAGCAATTCCCGCCGCGCACTGTTGAGCCTGCGCAAACGCAGCCAATGGCTCGGCGACATCCCCGTGTACGCCTTGAAGGTCTGCTGCAATTGGCGCAGGGAAACCCCGGCCACCCGCGACAGCTCCAGCAGATTGAGGGTTTCTTCCGGTGAATCCGCCGCCCACTCCCCTACGCGTTTGAGGGTGATTCGCTCTTCGGCGCGACGCTGCAAGCCACCACCGTCCAGGCACACGCTCGCGTTGTCGAGTATGAACAGGCAGTCCTCGAGCAATTGCTGGGTCAGCGCTTCTTTGCTTGGCTGATCAAGGGTTTGCGACAACTTCGTGAGAGTGGAGCTTAACCAGCGGCTGAACAATCCATTCTGCGCGCCATTGAGCGGAGCCATGAACAGACCTTCCAGCCTGGCCACGTCCAGGCCGTTGCGCTGGACGAATTCCGGGCCGAACACCACGGCGATTTCCTGATAGTTCTCCGGGGTGATCCAGATGTTGCGGCTCTCTTCATTGAGCAGATAGAGCGCGTTGTCGCTGCGATCGAAACAGAACGCCAGCGAGCCTTCCGGCGCGCTGAAATTCTGCTCGACCCGGGTGTTCATCTGTTCTTCGTAAACCTCCACACCCTGCAAATCCAGATAACGGATCTGCCCGGCGAAATGCCCCGGCGACATCTGCTGGTAATGCTGAACCCAACCCGGCGTGGCGCGGATCTGTTCGGTGACATCGGCGGTATTGAACGCTTGAACCTGTAGCGGATTACACGTTGTCATGGGAGACCTTGCGCACTCTTTTGGTGCGCTTTGGTGCTGCTGAAAGTGGATAGATGGAACGTCAAGGCCCGCCCAAGATAGTCGTCAACGCGCCACAGGGGAAGTCTGCGAAAGATGAAATCGCTTTTCCCCCGCGTCAACAAAACCAACGACGAGGTCTTTATGAATGCCCCTTTCGATCAGCTGTTTACATGGCTGAAAGATCACAAGATTACCGAAGTGGAATGCGTGGTCAGCGACCTGACCGGCATCGCCCGCGGCAAAATTGCACCGACCAACAAGTTCCTGCATGAGCGAGGCATGCGCCTGCCGGAAAGTGTGCTGCTGCAAACGGTAACCGGGGATTTTGTCGACGACGACATCTACTACGACCTGCTCGACCCGGCCGACATCGACATGGTCTGCAAGCCGGTGAGCGACGCGGTGTACGTGATCCCGTGGGCCATCGAGCCGACCGCCATCGTCATTCACGACACCTTCGACAAGTTCGGCAACCCGATCGAACTGTCGCCGCGCAACGTGCTGAAGAAAGTCCTGCAGCTGTACACCGACAAAGGCTGGAAGCCGATCGTGGCGCCGGAAATGGAGTTCTACCTGACCCAGCGCTGCGAAGACCCGGACTTGCCATTGAAGGCACCGCTGGGCCGTTCAGGTCGCGCCGAAAGCGGTCGTCAGTCGTTCTCCATCGACGCGGCCAACGAATTCGATCCGCTGTTCGAAGACGTCTACGACTGGTGCGAACTGCAAGGCCTGGACCTGGACACGCTGATCCACGAAGACGGCCCGGCGCAGATGGAAATCAACTTCCGCCACGGCGACGCGCTCGATCTGGCCGACCAGATCACCGTGTTCAAGCGTACCCTGCGTGAAGCCGCCCTCAAGCACAACGTGACCGCGACTTTCATGGCCAAGCCGATCGGCGACGAGCCCGGCAGCGCCATGCACCTGCATCAGAGCGTGGTCGAGATCGCCAGCGGCCAGCCAATTTTCGCCAATGCCGACGGCAGCATGAGCGATCTGTTCCGCCATCACATCGGCGGCCTGCAGAAGTACATTCCGAAGGTGCTGCCGATGTTCGCGCCGAACGTGAACTCGTTCCGCCGCTTCCTGCCGGACACCTCGGCACCGGTCAACGTCGAATGGGGCGAAGAAAACCGCACCGTCGGCCTGCGGGTGCCGACCTCCGGCCCTGAGGCGATGCGGGTTGAAAACCGTCTGCCCGGCGCCGACGCCAACCCGTATCTGGCCATCGCCGCGAGCCTGCTGTGCGGCTACATCGGCATGGTCGAAGGCATCGATCCGAGCGCCGCCGTCGAAGGCCGGGCTTACGAGCGCCGCAACCTGCGCCTGCCGATCACCATCGAAGAAGCCCTGACCCAGATGGAAGAGTGCGACACCGTCGCGCAATACCTGGGCAGCAAGTTCGTGCGCGGCTACGTCGCGGTGAAACGCGCCGAGCATGAAAACTTCAAGCGCGTGATCAGCTCCTGGGAGCGGGAGTTCCTGTTGCTGAGCGTCTGATTAAAACAACAAAAACCAACCCACGATCGTTCCCACGCGGAGCGTGGGAACGATCAGCAAGAGTCGCCTGAAAAATCCAATAATTCGAAGAGGTGTCGATATGCGTCTGTTGAAATCCATGATCCCCGCCGCGCTGGCCCTGGCGTGCAGTGCCGGTGCCCTCGCCCAACCCCAGGTCAGCGTCTACAACTGGACCGATTACATTGGCGAAACCACCCTCGCCGACTTCCAGTCCTCCAGCGGGATCAAGGTGATCTACGACGTCTTCGACTCCAACGAAACCCTCGAAGGCAAACTGCTCGCCGGGCGCACCGGGTATGACGTGGTGGTGCCGTCCAACCACTTTCTCGCCCGTCAGGTAAAGGCCGGCGCCTTCCTTAAACTGGACCGCTCGCAACTGCCGAACTGGAAAAACCTCGACCCGAAACTGCTGGCCCTGCTTGAGAAGAACGATCCGGGCAACGAGCACTCGGTGCCGTACCTGTGGGGCACCAACGGCATCGGCTACAACGTCGACAAGGTCAAGCAAGTGCTGGGCATCGATCACATCGATTCCTGGGCCGTGCTGTTCGAACCGGAGAACCTGAAGAAACTCACCCAGTGCGGCGTGTCGATGATGGACTCGGCCGATGAAGTGTTCCCGGCCATCCTCAACTACATGGGCATGGACCCGCGCAGCGAGAAACCCGAGGACTACAAGAAGGCCGAAGAGAAACTGCTGAGCATCCGGACGTACATCACCTATTTCCACTCCTCGAAATACGTGTCCGATCTGGCCAACGGCGACATCTGCGTGGCCTTCGGTTATTCCGGCGACGTGTTCCAGGCCGCCAACCGCGCCAAGGAAGCCAAGAACGGCGTGAACATCGCTTACTCGATTCCCAAGGAAGGCGCGAACCTGTGGTTCGACCTGCTGGCGATTCCCGCCGATGCCGGCAACACCAAGGAAGCCCACGCCTTCATCAATTACCTGCTCGATCCGCAAGTGATCGCCAAGGTCAGCGCCTCGGTGGGTTACGCCAACCCGAACCCGGCGGCCAAGCAATACATGGATCCGGAGCTGGTCAACAATCCCGAGGTCTATCCGTCTCAGGAAGTCCTCGACAAGCTCTACATCTCCTCTACCCCGCCCCAGTCGATCATGCGTCTGATGACCCGGTCCTGGAGCAAAGTGAAGTCGAACAAATGAATCAGTACACCCAGGAACACGCCCAGTCCTATTACGCCGCGTCGGCCCGGGCCAGCACACCTTATCCGGAACTGGCGGGTGACCTGATCGCCGATGTCTGCGTAATCGGCGGTGGTTTCACCGGCGTCAACACGGCCATTGAACTGGCGCAGCGCGGGCTTTCGGTAATTCTGCTCGAAGCCCGGCGCATCGGCTGGGGCGCCAGCGGGCGCAATGGCGGACAACTGATTCGCGGGATCGGTCATGACGTCGAAGGTTTCTCGCGGCATGTTGGCGCCGAAGGCGTGCGCTACCTCCACCGGGCCGGGATCGACTCGGTGGAGCTGGTGCGCCAGCGCATCAGCGACAACGCCATCGAGTGCGACCTGCGCTGGGGTTTCTGTGAGCTGGCGAACACGCCGGCGCAGTTCGACGCCTTCAAGGCCGAGCAGGACAGCCTGGCGCAGCTGGGTTACCGCCATGAAACGCGGCTGGTTGCCCCTGAGCTGATTCGTCAGCAAGTGGTGAACGCGGGTGTCTACAAGGGCGGCCTGATCGACATGGGTTCGGGCCACTTGCACCCGCTCGACCTGGTGCAGGGTGAAGCGCGGTTGGCGGCGTCCCTCGGGGTGCGGATTTTCGAACAGAGCCCGGTGCTGGAAATCGTCCATGGCGCGACCGTTCAAGTACGCACCCCAAGCGGCACCGTGCGCGCCGGCAGTCTGGTGCTCGGCTGCAACGCGCACCTGGAAGAACTCGAACAGCAACTCAGCGGCAAGGTCCTGCCCGCCGGCAGTTACATCATCGCCACCGAACCGCTGTCGCCGGAACGCGCCGCCGAGCTGATTCCGCAAAATCTGGCGCTGTGCGACCAGAAAGTCGGCCTCGACTACTACCGGCTCTCGGCGGACCGGCGCTTGCTGTTCGGCGGCGCCTGCCATTATTCGGGACGGGATCCGGCGGACATCGCCGCGTACATGCGACCAAAGATGCTCAAGGTGTTCCCGCAACTGGCGGATGTGCGCATCGACTATCAGTGGGGCGGCAAAATCGGCATCACCGCCAACCGCTTCCCGCAGGTCGGCCGTTTGAAGCAGCACCCGAACGTGTTCTACGCCCAGGGCTATTCCGGCCACGGCCTGAACGTCACTCACTGGTGCGCCAAGCTGCTGGGCGAGGCGATTCATGCCGGCCACAGTCAGGGCATGGATGTGTTCAGCGGCGTGCCGCACATGACCTTCCCCGGCGGCCCGGCGCTGCGCTCGCCGCTGCTGGCACTGGGGATGTTCTGGTATCGCCTGCGGGAACTGCTGGGATGAGGCCTGCCGGTTAAAGCGCCCTGCACATTTGCTCTATCGCGAAGCACTTCTATATTGATGAAGTGCTTTTGCGTTCCTGACGCTCAGTGCCCAACACACCCTGGAGGTCATGGATGGAGTCGTCAGCCGCCGATCAACCGCGAGCGCCCGGCCAGGCGCCGGTCAAGACCCGGCGTTTCAGCATCTCGCTGGTGTGGATCGTGCCGATCATCGCGGTGCTGGTGGGCATCTCGCTGGTAGTGCACAACCTGATGCAGGAAGGCCCCAGCATCATTGTCACCTTCAAGACCGGCAGCGGCCTGACCGCCAACAAGACCGAAGTCAAATACCGCAACGTGGTCATCGGCCAGGTCACGGACGTCGAGCTGAGCGACGATCAGAAAAGCGTCAACGCCACGATCAAACTGGCCAAGCAGGCCGAAACCTTTACCCGCGAAGACTCGCAGTTCTGGGTCGTGCGCCCGCGCATCGGTGCGGGCGGTGTTTCGGGCATCGACACGTTGCTGTCCGGCGACTACATCGGCGCCGATATCGGTCAGTCGAACTCGCGCGCAAAACACTTCAAAGGCCTGGAAAACCCGCCGCCGATCACCTACGGCGAACCGGGCAAACGCTTCAACCTGCACGCCTCGGACCTCGGCTCGCTGGATATCGGCTCGCCGGTCTATTACCGCAAGATCCCGGTGGGCCAGGTGGTGGCCTACGCGCTGGACGCTGATGGCAAAGGGGTGAACATCGAGGTGTTCATCCACGCACCGAACGACGCCTACGTCACGGAAAACACCCGGTTCTGGAACGCCAGCGGGATTGACGTCAACGTCGGCGCCAACGGCTTTGCGGTGAAAACCGAATCGTTGTCGACCTTGCTGGTGGGCGGCATCGCCTTCCGCGCGCCGGAGTACAGCCCCAACGACGTTGCCGCCGCCGAAGAAAGAACCTACGACCTGTTTGAAGACCAGCAAACCGCCCTCGCCCCGCCCAACGGCAAGGCGCAATACCTGAGCCTGCGTTTCGATCAGGCCCTGCGCGGGTTGAAAGTCGGCGCACCGGTGGAGTTTCTCGGCATCGAAATCGGCCGGGTAGTGAGCGTCAACCTGGACTTCGATCCGAAAAAACGCAGCTTCCCGCTCAACGTCGGCATCGTGATCTACCCGCAACGCCTCGGTCAGGCTCACGTCAAGATGCTTAAGGTACTCGAGCACAATCCGGACGACGAAGCCGCCGCCGTGCGCCTGATCGGCACCTTTATCGACAACGGCCTGCGCGCCCAGGCCCGCAGCGGCAACCTGCTGACCGGGCAGTTGTATATCGCGCTGGATTTCTTCCCCAAAGCCGAAAAAGTCGCGTTCGACCCGACCGCCCGCCCGATCAGCGTTCCGACCGTCCCCGGCAGCCTCGAACAGTTGCAGGAAAAACTCGAAGCGATGATCGACAAGCTCAACAAACTGCCGGTGGAACGGATTGCCGGCAACCTCGACAGCAACCTCGTGGAATTGCGCAAAGGCCTGACCCAGTTCAATGCCAGGACCCTGCCCGGCGTGCAGAACACCCTCGCCGACCTGAGCAAGACCCTGCAGTCGGCCAGCTCGACCCTGGCCGAAGATTCGCCGCAACGCGAACAACTGACCGAGACTCTCGACGAGCTCGGGCGCATGTCGCGTTCGCTGCGTGAGCTGTCCGATTATCTGGGCCGTCATCCGGAATCGTTGATTCGCGGCCGCCCCGACAACGCCGCGCCACTGGACCTCAAAGGGCCGCCGCGCAATTGAGCACAGGAGCTGTCCCATGGCTTTACCGCTGAAGTTCACCGTGCTCGCCATTGGCCTGCTGCTGGGCGCCTGTAAAAGCGCCCCGATCAGCTTTCACACCCTGACACCGACGCAACCGATGACCGGCCGCGCCGGTTCGGAAATCGCCATCGAAGGCATCAACGTGCCGCCGCAGGTCGACCGGCCGCAGATCGTCATCCGCCAGGGCAACAGCGGCCTCGCGATTCTCGAGACCGAATGGTGGGGCGCGAGCCTCAGTGATGAATTGCGCAGCGCACTGGTGGATCAACTGAGCAATGCCGGCGGCCCGCGCAAGACCTCGGTGCGCATTGATGTGCAACGCTTCGATTCGATACCCGGCCAATACGGGCTGATCGACGTCAAATGGCGCCTGCGCCAGGCCAACACCGGCGACGACGCCCTGCTCGCCTGCCGCTCGCTGCTGCGAACCCCGTCCGGGCCGACCATCGATGATCTGGTGGTGGCCCAGCAGAACAACGTCAAGCGCCTGGCTGCGTTGATCGGTCAGGCTTCCACCGGCTCACGCGGCTGCCCGCCCGCCTCCTGAGCGAAACGCAATGCCTACAAGTCGAAACGATCCACCGCGCGGCGCCGCTCGTTGTCGTCGCGCACGTCGTAGTTGGCAGTCGTCTGGATATTGCTGTGATGGGCCAGTTTCTGGGCGATCGACAGGTCATGCTCCTCGATCACCCGGGTGATGAACGAACGCCGGAAATCATGGGGCATGATCTTCACCCCGACCTGGGTGCCGCGCTGGCGGGCGATGTAATAGATCGCGTGCTTGGTGATGCGCTCGCGGGTGATGTGGCTGCCACGGCGAATACGGTTGAACAGAAACGCGTCGTCGCTCTCGCCTTCCTTGAGTTCCGAACGACGGAACTCCAGCCAGGCATTGAGTTTGGCAAACGCCCAGGCCGGTGCGTACTTGATCAGTTGTTTATTGCCCTTGGCGGTGACACACAAACTGCGCTCGTTGAAATCGACCTGATTGAGGTCCAGATCCACCGACTCCGACTTGCGCATGCCAGTGCCGTACAACAACGCAATCACCGCTGCATCGCGCAAACCTTGTGGCCGTGGATCAGCGGCGCAGACTTCCATCAATTCATGAATCAGCGTGCGCTTCAGATTGCGCCCCTGAGACAGTCGCGTGCCGGCAATGCCTTTGACCGAGCGCATCTTCAATAGATGTTCCTGGCTGATAAGACTCATGCGCCAGGCTTCATTCATTACACCGCGAATGGCGTTTACATACAGCGAAGAAGTATTCGGTGCGTAATTGTCGGCGCGCAATGCAGCGACTAACGCAACGACATCTTCCGGTTGCAGCGCGTGCCACGGAATGTCTTCGACGTTCATGTCTTCGAAACCGAGTCGGTCGGCGGCATCTTGCAAAACGTAACGCATGGTGAGTTGGCTGGAGGGAGCCAGACGCGCCAGATACACGGTCATCGGGTTGGTTTTCAGGGTGTCGGGGGATGCAACGGGTAAGTCAATCAAACGTCGGGCCTTGAGTAAAAGCAGTTCAACACAGCAACTAACAACTGCAACATTCTTAATATAAGGGGAACACTTCCGTAGGACTTTTCTACTAAAAACCGCGATAAACGGTAGAAGTCTGAACAGTGGCTGTATGGGTTTCAGATAAACGATTCGCCGACCGGTTTTTCATGTTCCTTTCACAAAAACGGGCATAACCTTAATTCCACTGAGTCCTGTGCCGGCGCTGCCCAAGCTGCCGGGCAATGCCTGAAAAGTCAACCGAACCCGACGTTATGTCGTCTTGGCAACTTATTGATGCAAAGGATTTTTTCGCGTCTACGCTTTGATTGGATCCAATTATTCAATGGATCTATTTCTTTTTTCTTTGCAATGAGGTGTGCATGAGTCAGGCGTTTCTCCCCTTCTCCCGCCCCAGTATCGGTGATGAAGAAATTGCCGCCGTGGAGCAAGTCCTGCGCTCCGGCTGGATCACCACCGGGCCGAAAAACCAGGCTCTTGAAGAACAGTTTGCCCAGTACGTCGGTTGCCGCCATGCCGTGGCACTTTCCTCGGCCACCGGTGCCATGCATGTAACGTTGCTGGCGCTGGGTATCGGCCCCGGCGATGAAGTCATCACCCCGTCACAGACCTGGGTCTCGACCGCCAACATGATTTCCCTGCTCGGCGCCACGCCGGTGTTCGTCGATGTCGACCGCGACACCCTGATGACCGACGCCGCGCGCATCGAAGCCGCCATCACGCCGCGCACCAAAGCGATCATTCCCGTGCATTACGCCGGCGCTGCTTTCGATCTCGATCCGCTTTACGCCCTGGCCGACAAGCACGGCATCACCGTGATCGAAGACGCCGCCCACGCCGCCGGCACCCGCTACAAGGGCCGTCACGTTGGCTCGCGAGGCACCGCGATCTTCTCGTTCCACGCGATCAAGAATATGACCTGCGCCGAAGGGGCGATGTTCGTCACCGACGACGAAGCCCTGGCCAACCGTGTGCGCATGCTCAAGTTTCATGGCCTCGGCGTCGATGCCTACGACCGCCTGACCCACGGCCGCAAGCCCCAGGCCCAGGTAATCGAGCCCGGTTTCAAATACAACCTGGCCGACATCAACGCCGCGATTGCCCTGGTGCAACTGGAGCGTCTGGACGCGATCAACGCCCGTCGCACCGAACTGGCCACGCAATACCTGCAAAAACTCGAAGGCCTGCCGGTGCAACCGCTGGCCGTCCCGCCATACGCCCAACAGCACGCCTGGCACCTGTTCATCCTGCGCATCGACAGCGAGCGCTGCGGGATGGACCGCGAAGCCTTCATGAAGGGTTTGCAGGAGCAAGGCATCGGCACCGGCATCCACTTCATCGCCACCCACCTGCACACCTGGTATCGCCAGCGTGACCCGCACCTGTCCCTGCCCGACACCGAGTGGAACTCGGCGCGGCTGTGCTCGATTCCCTTGTTTCCCGACATGACCGACCAGGATCTGGACCGGGTCGTCGGGGCCATTGAACACCTGATGGGGAAACGCCCTTGAGACCTTATCCGATTCATTGCGTGTCGATCGTCATCCCGGTCTACAACGAAGAAGACAGCCTGCCGGAACTGCTGCGCCGCACCCAGGCCGCCTGCCAGCAATTGCGGCATGACTACGAAATCGTGCTGGTCGACGACGGCAGCCGCGACGCCTCCGCGCAATTGCTCGAAGACGCCGCGTCCGTCGTGGACAGTCCGTTCGTGGCGGTCATCCTCAACCGCAACTACGGTCAGCACGCGGCGATCATGGCCGGTTTCGAACAGTGCAAGGGCGACGTGGTGATTACCCTCGACGCCGACCTGCAGAACCCGCCGGAAGAAATCCCGCGGCTGGTGGCCGAGGCCGAAAAGGGCTTTGATGTGGTCGGCACCGTGCGCGGCAATCGCCAGGATTCGGCCCTGCGCCGTTATCCGTCGAAACTCATCAACCTCGCCGTGCAACGCTCCACCGGCGTCGCCATGAGCGACTACGGCTGCATGCTGCGCGCCTACCGCCGCACGATCATCGACGCGATGCTCGCCTGCCGCGAACGCAGCACGTTCATTCCGATCCTCGCCAACAGCTTCGCCCGACACACCACGGAAATCCCCGTGGCCCACGCCGAGCGCGAACACGGCGATTCGAAATACAGCCCGATGCGCCTGATCAACCTGATGTTCGACTTGATCACCTGCATGACCACCACGCCCCTGCGCCTGCTGAGCATCGTCGGCTTCGCCATGGCCGGCCTCGGCGTGCTGTTCGCGGCGGCGCTGATTGTCCTGCGCCTGGCCTTTGGCGCCGGATGGGCCGGCGATGGCCTGTTCGTGCTGTTCGCCGTGCTGTTCGTGTTCACCGGCGGCCAGTTCATCGGCATGGGCCTGCTGGGCGAATACCTGGGGCGCATGTACAGCGATGTGCGCGCCCGCCCGCGTTTTTTCATTGAAAAGGTCCTGCGCGGGCACCCCGCCACGCCGGCCCCCGCCATCACCGTTGACGGCCTTACTTCCAACTCCTCGTCTGATCAGGTTCTCTCATGAGCGCAAAAACCGTTGTCTTCGCCTACCACGATATTGGCTGCGCCGGCATTCAAGCCCTGCTCGACAGCGGCTACGACATTGCGGCGGTGTTCACCCATGCCGATGACCCGCAGGAAAACGCGTTCTACGCCTCGGTGGCGCAACTGTGCGCCAACAAAGGCATCGCGGTTCATGCACCGGAAGACGCCAACCACCCGTTGTGGATCGAGCGGATTGCCAAGCTCGATCCGGATTACATCTTCTCCTTCTACTATCGCAACCTGCTGAGCGAGCCATTGCTGGCCACCGCCAAAAAAGGCGCGTTCAACCTGCACGGCTCCCTGCTGCCGCGCTACCGTGGCCGCGCCCCGGCCAACTGGGTGCTGGTCAACGGCGAAACCGAAACCGGCGTCACCCTGCATCGCATGGTCAAGCGTGCCGACGCCGGCGCCATCCTCGCCCAGCAACGCGTGGCCATCGAACGCAGCGACACCGCGCTGAGCCTGCACGGCAAACTGCGGATCGCCGCCAGCGACCTGCTGCGCGATGCACTGCCGGCGATGCTGCACGGCAAACTGCGGGAAACCCCGCAGGACGAATCCCAGGCCACGGTGTTCGGTCGTCGCACCCCGGCAGACGGCAAACTGGTCTGGGCGCAACCTGCCGAAAAACTGTTCAACCTCGTGCGGGCCGTGACTCAGCCTTACCCGGGCGCCTTCTGCGCCGTGGGCGAGCACAAGCTGATCGTGTGGAACGCCGACGTGGTCAAGGGCAACGAAGGTCAGGCGCCGGGCCGCGTCATCAGTGTCGATCCGCTGCGCATCGCCTGCGGTGAAGACTCGCTGGTGATCAACGCCGGCCAGCGCAACGACAACGGCCTGTACCTTAGCGGCCCGCAACTGGCCAATGAACTCGGTCTGGTGGACGGCTCGCTGCTGCGCGGCGCCGAATCCGGTCGTGGCCCGCGCCGTACACGGGTGCTGATCCTCGGCGTCAACGGTTTCATCGGCAACCACTTGTCCGAGCGTCTGCTGCGTGGCGAGCGCTACGAAGTCTATGGCCTGGACATCGGCTCCGACGCCATCGACCGCCTGCGCAGCCACCCGCGTTTTCACTTCGTCGAAGGCGACATCAGCATTCACTCGGAGTGGATCGAGTACCACATCAAGAAATGCGACGTGGTGCTGCCGCTGGTGGCCATCGCCACGCCGATCGAATACACGCGCAACCCGCTGCGGGTGTTCGAGCTCGACTTCGAAGAAAACCTGAAACTGGTGCGCTACTGCGTCAAATACAACAAGCGCGTGATCTTCCCGTCGACCTCGGAAGTCTATGGCATGTGCCAGGACAAGCACTTCGACGAAGACCGCTCGAACCTGATCGTCGGCCCGATCAACAAGCAGCGCTGGATCTACTCGGTGTCCAAGCAACTGCTGGACCGGGTGATCTGGGCCTACGGCGCCAAGGGCCTGAACTTCACCCTGTTCCGTCCCTTCAACTGGATGGGCCCACGCCTGGATCGCCTTGACTCGGCGCGCATCGGCAGCTCCCGCGCCATCACCCAATTGATCCTCAATCTGGTGGAAGGCACGCCGATCCGCCTGTTCGACGGCGGCGAACAGAAACGCTGCTTCACCGACATCGCCGACGGCGTCGAGGCGCTGGCGCGGATCATCGATAACGACAACGACGTCTGCAACGGCCAGATCATCAACATCGGCAACCCGGACAACGAAGCGAGCATTCGTCAGTTGGGCGAAGAACTGTTGCGCCAGTTCGAGGCTCATCCGCTGCGTTCCAACTTCCCGCCGTTCGCCGGTTTCCGCGACGTGGAAAGCAAGGCGTTCTACGGCGCCGGTTACCAGGACGTCGAGCACCGCAAACCGAGCATCGCCAACGCCAAGCGCCTGCTGGACTGGACGCCGACCGTGGAAATGCGCGAGACCATCGGCAACACGCTGGATTTCTTCCTGCGTGAGGCCATGGCCGAAATCGAGAGCAAGCGCTGATGCAGGCCGGTTTGCGCATCGACGTCGACACCTTTCGCGGCACCCGCGAAGGCGTGCCGCGCTTGCTGGAAATCCTCGATGAAGCGCAGATCAAGGCGACGTTTTTCTTCAGTGTCGGCCCGGACAACATGGGCCGGCATCTGTGGCGCCTGATCCGTCCGCAGTTCCTGTGGAAGATGCTGCGCTCCAACGCCGCCGGCCTGTACGGCTGGGACATCCTGCTGGCCGGCACGGCCTGGCCGGGCAAACCGATCGGCCGCGACCTCGGGCACCTGATGCGTCAGGCCCGGGCCGCCGGCCACGAAGTCGGTCTGCACGCCTGGGATCACCACGGCTGGCAGGCCAATGCCGGGCGCTGGAGCGATGCGCAACTGGTCGAGCAGATCCGTCAGGGCGTCGACACCTTGAGCGACATCCTCGGCGAAAAAGTCATGTGTTCGGCCGCCGCCGGTTGGCGCGCGGACGAGCGTGTGATCGAAGCAAAGCAGGCCTTCGGCTTTCGCTACAACAGCGATTGCCGTGGGCAGCGGTTGTTCCGACCGTTGCTGTCTGACGGTTCGGTCGGTGCGCCGCAGATTCCGGTGGACTTGCCGACCTTCGATGAAGTGGTCGGGCCGAGTGTGGCGGCGAAGGATTTCAACGCCTTCATCCTCGACCGGTTCCGCCCGGACAACCTCAACGTCTACACCATTCACGCCGAAGTAGAAGGGATTCTGATGGCCGAAGATTTTCGTCGACTGCTGGCCGACGCACGCCAGCGAAACATCAACTTTCAACCGCTGGGCGACTTGCTGCCCGAGTTTCTCAACACCCTGCCCGTCGGCCGTGTGCAACGCGGTGCCCTCGAAGGCCGCGAAGGCTGGTTGGGAGTGCAAGGCGCATGAGCAAACGCTGGGCATTGCCGCTGTTGCTGGGGATTTTCCTGCTGGCGTATCTGCTGCCGCTGGGCAGTCATGGTCTGTGGATTCCCGATGAAACCCGTTATGCGCAAATCAGCCAGGAAATGCTGCTGAGCGGCAACTGGGTGTCGCCGCATTTCATGAACCTGCGTTACTTCGAAAAACCGGCGGCCGGTTATTGGATGATTGCCCTCGGGCAGGCCGTGTTCGGCCAGAACCTGTTCGGCGTGCGGTTTGCCTCGGCCCTGAGCACCGGGCTGAGCGTGCTGCTGTGCTTCCTCATCGCCCGCCGTTTGTGGAATGACCCGCGCAAAAGCTTCGTCTGCGCCCTGCTCTACATGAGTTTCGTCATCGTCGCCGGCCAGGCTGGTTACGCCAACCTCGATCCGCAATTCACCTTCTGGGTCAACCTGAGTCTGGTGGCGCTGTGGTTCGCCCTCGACAGCCGTTCCAATGGTCAGCGCATCGCCGGTTGGGCGGTGCTGGGACTGGCGTGCGGCATGGGCTTCATGACCAAGGGTTTTCTCGCCTGGCTGCTGCCGGTGCTGATCGCCTTGCCGTGGATGCTCTGGCAAAAACGCTGGAAAGAATTGCTGCTGTACGGCCCGGTGGCCATCGCGGTAGCGATCATCGTCAGCCTGCCGTGGGTGCTGGCGGTGCACGGTCAGGAACCGGATTACTGGCGGTTCTTCTTCTGGCACGAACACATCCGCCGCTTTGCCGGTGACGATGCCCAGCATGACGCGCCGTGGTGGTTCTATCTGCCGCTGCTGGTGGCGTTCAGTCTGCCGTGGGTCGGGATGCTACCGGTGGCGTTGAAGCAGGCCTGGCAGACCCGCCGCGAAACCGGCATCGCGTTTCTCGGCCTGTGGCTGTTGATGCCGCTGCTGTTCTTCAGCCTGAGCAACGGCAAGTTGCCGACCTACATCCTGCCGTGCCTGCTGCCGCTGGCGTTGCTGCTGGGCCACGCGCTGGCCGATCGCTTGCGTCTGGAGCAAGGCCGGGCGCTGGGCCTCAATGGCCTGCTGAACCTGTTGCTGGGCATCGTCACGCTGATCGGGCTGGTTTACGTGCAGCTCAAGCGTCCGCTGTACGACCACGAACTGCACAGTCTGGTGCTGGTGTTCATCGCCCTGACCGGCTGGATCATCAGCAACCTGCTGCAAGCCTTCCGCCCGTTGCAATGCTGGGCGGCACCGGCGGTGGGCAGCCTGCTGCTGATCGCGCTGCTGCCGGCGGCACTGCCCAAATCGGTGGTGGCGAACAAGATGCCTGACCAGTTCGTGCTCGCCCACCAAACAGAACTGGCGGCCACCACGCACCTGTTGAGCAACGACCTGGGCGCCGCGTCGGCCCTGTCCTGGCGGGTCAAACGCCCGCAGGTGGCGATGTACAACACGATAGGCGAATTGAAATATGGCCTTGCCTATCCTGATGGCATTCAACAGCGGGTTGATACCGATCAGGTGCAACAGTGGATGCGCGAAGCCCGCAAGACCGGTTCGGTCGGCGTGGTGATGCGGGTCAAGGGGCAAGACGAACTGGACGAACTCGACAGACTGCCCAAGGACGGCGTTCGTTATGAGCAAGGCAATCTGGTGATCGTGATTCTTCCGCAGGAGGCGTCATGAGCCTGTGGCTGCTGTTGCTCGCCTGCCTGCTGACCTGCCTGGGCCAGGTCGCGCAGAAATTCGCCGTCGAGAGCTGGCGCGGCGCGAGCTTGCCGTGGTCGCGCAAACTGCGCTCGCCGTGGTTGTGGCTGGCCCTGTTTGCCCTCGGCACCGGTCTGCTGGTGTGGCTGCTGGTGTTGCAGCGCCTGCCCGTCGGCATCGCCTACCCGATGCTCAGCCTCAATTTCGTGATCATCACCCTGATCGCCCGCTTCGTGTTCAAGGAGCCCGTCGACGTTCAACACTGGTTCGGCGTGTTTCTGGTAATCGGTGGCGTGGCGCTTTTGGGGCAACAGTCATGAACCAGGGTCGTGGAATCTTCTTCGCCCTGGCCAGCGTGCTGCTGGTCAGCGTGGCGCAACTGAGCATGCGCTGGAGCATGACGCGTCTGCCCCGGCCGGATCAGTGGCTGTCCGTACAAAGCGTCGATTCAGTTGCGCTGGCCGTGGTGCTCGCGGCGATCTTCGCCTATGCGCTGTCGATGCTCTGCTGGCTCGCCGCCCTGCGCGATCTGCCGTTGGGGCGGGCCTATTCGCTGCTGAGCATCAGCTACGCGCTGGTGTACCTGCTGGCGGCCAGTCTGCCGCTGTTCAACGAATCCTTCAGTTTCTCTAAATCACTGGGTGTGGCTCTGGTCATGCTCGGGGTCATCACCATCAACACTCGTCCGGCCCGTGCGCCCGAATTGAGGAGTTCGCCATGAAAATCACAGTGTTTGGTAGCGGTTATGTCGGCCTGGTGCAGGCCGCCGTGCTGGCCGAAGTCGGCCATGACGTGGTGTGCATGGACATCGACGAAAAAAAGGTCGAGCTGCTGCGCCAGGGTCACGTCAGCATCTTCGAGCCGGGGCTGGCCAGCCTGGTCCGCGAGGGCCTGGACGCCGGGCGCCTGCAATTCACCTGCGATGAAAAACTCGCGGTGCAGCACGGCAAGGTCGCGTTCATTGCAGTCGGCACCCCGTCGAAAGAAGACGGCTCGGCAGACCTGCGTTACGTGCTGTCGGTGGGCGACGCCGTGGCCCGGCATCGTGAACAACCGCTGATTCTGGTGGAGAAATCCACCGTACCCGTCGGCACCGGCGACACCTTGCGCACCCACCTGGACAAGGCGCTGATCAAGGCCGGGCGCCTGTTGCAGTTCGATATCGTGTCCAACCCGGAATTTCTCAAGGAAGGTTCGGCGGTCGCCGATTGCCGCCGGCCGGACCGGATCGTCATCGGCTGCGAGCGCGAAGAAGTGCGCGACGTGATGCGCGATCTGTATTCGCCGTTCAACCGCAACCACGACCGCATCATGTTCATGGACCTGCGCAGCGCCGAGCTGACCAAGTACGCCGCCAACTGCATGCTGGCGACCAAGATCAGCTTCATCAATCAGATCGCCGAGCTGGCCGAACACCTGGGCGCGGACATCGAATCGGTGCGCCAGGGCATCGGCGCCGACAGCCGCATCGGCTACCACTTCATCTACCCCGGTTGCGGTTACGGCGGTTCATGCTTCCCCAAAGACATGCGCGCGCTGATCCACAGTGCCGAAGAGGCGCACTGCTCCAGCGATTTGCTGCAAGCGGTGGAAGCGATCAACCAGCGGCAGAAGCACAAGCTGTTTGAACGCATCAACGCGTTCTACAAGGGCGAACTGCGCGGCAAGACTTTCGCCCTGTGGGGGCTGGCGTTCAAGCCGAACACCGACGACATGCGCGATGCGCCGAGCCGGGTTCTGCTGGAATCGCTGTGGGCCGCTGGCGCCAGTGTGCGGGCGTTCGACCCGGAAGCGATGCAGGAAACCCAGCATCTGTACCCGGACGAATCGAAACTGATGCTGATGGGCACCCCGGAATCGGTACTCGCCGGTTCCGACGCGCTGATCATCTGCACCGAATGGCAGCAGTTCAAGGCGCCGGATTTCGACCTGATCCAGCAACGCCTCAAGGCCCCGGTGATCTTCGACGGCCGCAACCTGTACGACGCCGAACGCCTGGCCCGCAACGGCTTCCATTACTTCCCGATGGGCCGTGGCGAATCGCGCACCTTGCCGATTCCGCTGCAGCAATGGCCGCACGCCTCGGACGTGGCTTGATCGGGTTGAACCCTGCCCTGCGCCGGCAGTCCCTGATCGCAGGGCTGCTGGCGTTTCTGCTGTTCATCGCCGGCGTGTACGGGCAGGCGCCCATCGGTTTCGACTCGCGTTTCGTGTTGTTCGCCCAGGAAATGCTGCGGCACGGGCCCAGTGTATTTCCCACCACCTATGGTGAGCCGTACGCCGATTATTCGTCGCTCTCGACCTTGTTCATCTGGCTGTTGTCGTTGCCGTTCGGGACGGTCAACAGCCTGACAGCGTGGCTGCCGAGCGCTGTCGCCGGCGCGGTGATCGTGGCGTTGATGTATCGCTTGCTCGCGCCCGCATCCGTGCGCTGGGCGGTGGTCAGCATCGCGTTGCTGATGCTCACCAGCACCTTCATCAGCGAGACCCGCGCGGTATCGCAGGACCTGATGCTCGCCGCCGTGGCGTTTTCGGTGTTCTACCTCGGCTATGCCCACGACCATTTCGCTGCCGCTCGACGCTGGCCGCTAGTGTTCATTCTGTTGCTGCTGGGGTTCGGCATTCGCGGGCCGATCGGGCTGGTGGTGCCGACCGGCATGCTGTGCAGTTACTACCTGCTGGATCGCCAATGGTCGCGCCTGTTGACCTTCGGTGTGCTGGCTTCGCTGTTGCTGGCGGCCTGCGTCGGGCTGTTGTTGTGGCTGGCGGAAGTCAGCGGCGGGCCGGCGTTTCGTCAGGACGTGATCCGCATGCAGTTCATGGGGCGCATGGACGGCAGCGAAGGCGTCAGCGGTTCGCTGTATTACTTCACCAGCTCACTGGGCAACTACGCGCTGGCGTATCCGCTGGCGTTGCTGGCACTCGCGGCCGCTTGGCTGAGCAAGCCCCGGCAACGCGGCCCGGCCTTGCGCCTGGTGCAATATTGCGCCGCGGCGGGGTTGATCGTGATGCTCGGGCTGTCGATTCCACAGGCGAAAAAGGCCCGTTATCTGCTGCCGATGCTGCCCATGGCGGCGATTATTGCGGCGTATCCGTTTCAGGTGTTGCATGGTCGGGTGTTTGCCTGGCTGCGCGTCGGCATGCAGGGATTGTGGTTGTTGATTCCCGCATTGTTGATCGTCCTGTTATGGGTGGCGAAACGACGGTTTCCCGAGTCCTTGACCGACCTGACGCCAGTACTCAGCGTGCTGGGATTGCTGCAACTGGCCGCGTTGTCGCGGTTGTGGCTACCGCGCTGGCGAACCGAAGTCCTCGCGTTCAGCGCTGTTTTGGCGGTCTGGTCGGCGTACGCGCTGGTGTTCGAGCCGGTGGAGCGCCAGCTCTATGACACGCGGACCTTCAGCCAAGCGGCACTGGCGCGGATCCACGAGCAACCCGCGCCGCTGGTGCTGCACGGCATGGGCAAGGACGCCAAGGCGATCAAGTTCATGGTCAACGTCGAGCAGGATCTGCAACCGCTGTTCACTGAAACCACGCAAGCGCTCGAAGCGCTCAAGGGGCCGGCGTGGCTGATGATGGATCGCAGCGACTTCCAGGCGTTGCAAGGCACACCGCTCGGTGCGCTGCAGCCGGTCTTGAGTGGGCGTTTCGACAAAAACGATTATGTGTTGCTGTGGCTGACGCCTTAACCTGCGCGACGTGATTTCGACAGGGACCGCTGACTGATGACCTTTACTGTGCGACAGGCCCTGGCAGCCGATGCCACCGCCCTCCCCGCCATCGAGCGCTCGGCCGCCGCGCTGTTTCGCCTCGACCCTTCATTGGCCTGGCTGGCGGATGCCGCCGTGCCGCAGGCCTCGGCGCATTTACCGGCCATTGAACGGGGTGAAATGTGGATGGCGGAAAACAACGACGGGCAACTTGCAGGTTTTTTAAGGGCGGTGACTGTCGACCAACAGTTGCACATTGAGGAACTGTCCGTCAGCCAACACTTTCAGGGCCGGGGCGTCGGTCGCAAGTTGCTGTTGGCGGCGATTGAACAGGCGCGTCTGTGGCAACTTCGGGCGGTGACGCTGACGACATTTCGCGATTTGCCGTGGAATGCGCCGTTCTATCAACGCATGGGTTTTGCGCTATTGAACACCGAAGACACGGACGCACGTCTGCGCGATGTATTGCGCGATGAAATCACTCACGGATTGCCCGGTGAGCGACGTTGCGCCATGCGCCTGATACTCACGCCGTCGGCTTGAGATCAACCCCCAGTGCCTGGGCGAACGCCTTGACCAACGGACTGCGCACGGTGTTGTGCCGCAGGATCAGATTGAACGGCGTGTCGAAGTGGATCAGCTCCGGGCACACCGCGCGAAACTGCCCGGCGGCCACCAGCGTGGCGGCGTAGTGCCGGGGCAGAAAGCCCACGAAACGCCCGGTCTTGATCAGCAACGCCACCGCTTCGACCTGGGTCGCCGAGGCGGAAAAACTGTCGTAGCGGGCAAAGTTGAGCTTGTCGCGATGGATCGCATAGCGGTGGTTGATGCACTCGTAATCCTGCAGCACGTTGCCACCCATCTGCTCCGCCGGCATCTCGAACAACGGATGGCCGACGGCGCAGTAAGCCTGCGAGCGTTCCTCATAGAGCGGGTAATAATCGAACTCTTCACGCTTTTGATAAACCGGGACTATTCCGGCAACCAAGCGCCCTTCAACTACGCTTCTTTCCACTTCATCCAGCTGGGTGGCTTGAAGTTGAAATCTTACTTTCGGCGAATGTTCATTTATCTTTCTGAGCGCAGCAACTAACGGCGAATTATCGTCGCTAATCGTATTGTCGATCACCCCTACTCCGAGATCGCCGATAAGTTCGTTCTGTGCCGAACTAAGCCGATCCCGAAAGTTGTCGACCGAAGCAAACAGATCAATCGAAGCCTGATACACCAGACGCCCTTCTTCGGTCAGGTGAAACCCTTCCCGGCCCCGGGTACACAGGCGCATGCCAATGCGGATTTCCAGGTCGGAGATCTGCTTGCTGATCGCGGCCAGGCCCACGTTCAGCTCGTTTTGCGCCGCGCTGAAGCCGCCGGCCTCGACCACCGCCTTGAACACCTTGAGCAGTTTGAAATCCAGTCCGCTGAGGGCCAAAGGTGCCCGGTGAGCGGTTTTGACCGGTGGGTTTCCGGAATTGGAAAGTGGGGTTTCCATAATGCTGATTTACCTCTGGCGCAATGTTCAACAATCTGTGTCCAACAACAAAAACATCGCCGGCTAATAATAATGATCACAGAAAACCAGCCTTGGCAACCGCCAGAAAATTCCGAACATCAGTGCCAACTCACTGATCGCCAAACATTAAAAGCTGACACTTCGATCAGCTCTTGTCTCTTTGCAACTGCCCTCTTGAAAACTGCTTTGGCCTGATTCCGTCTGCTCACTTTTCAGCGTGTTCGACAGGCCTGGCACATCGATTTCAGTTCGCGTTACCGACGAGGAAAACAACAAATGTCTCAAACCACCGACCGTCTCTGGGGTGCCCGTTTCAAAAGCGGCCCGTCCGCAGCCCTGGCGGCCCTGTCCCGTTGCCCCGAGCGCTATTTCCGCCTGACGCCGTACGATCTGGCCGGCTCCAAGGCCCACGCCGGGGAACTGCAACGTGCCGGCCTGCTCGACGAGCAGGAAACCCGCAAGATGATCGAAGCCCTGGACGGCATCGGTGCCGACTTTGCAGCCGGGCGCATCGCCCCGACCCTGGACGACGAAGACGTTCACACCTTTATCGAGCGCTTGCTGACCGAGCGCCTCGGCGCACTGGGCGGCAAGCTGCGCGCCGGCCGTTCGCGCAACGACCAGACCGCCAACGACCTGCGCCTGTTCCTGCGTGACCACGTGCGCACCCTGGCCGTGGAAGTGCTGGCCCTGCAAACGGCGCTGGTAGATCAGGCCGAGCAGCACGTCGAAAGCATCTGCCCCGGTTTCACCCACTTGCAGCAAGCGCAACCGATCGTGTTCGCCCACCACCTGCTGGCCCACGCGCAGTCGATGTTGCGTGACGTACAGCGTCTGGTGGATTGGGACGCGCGCACTTCGCTGTCGCCCCTCGGTGCTGCGGCCATGGCCGGTTCCGCGATCGCTCGTCAGCCGCAGCAGTCAGCCAAGGAAATGGGTTACGCCGGGGTCTGCGAAAACTCCATCGACGCCGTGGCCAGCCGCGATCACGTCGCCGAATTCCTGTTCATCGCCAGCATGCTCGGGATCAACATCTCGCGTCTGGCCGAAGAGTTCTGCCTGTGGTCGTCGCGCCAGTTCCGCTGGGTCGATCTGGATGACGCCTACGCCACCGGCAGCTCGATCATGCCGCAGAAGAAAAACCCGGACATCGCCGAACTGGCGCGGGGCAAGGCTGGCCGCCTGATCGGCAACCTGACCGGCCTGCTGTCGACGCTCAAATCCCTGCCGCTGTCGTACAACCGCGACCTGAGCGAAGACAAGAACGGCGTGCTCGACAGCGTCGACACCCTGCTGCTGGTGCTGCCGGCGATGGCCGGGATGGTCGCGACCATGACCGTCAACGTCGAGGAACTGCGCCGTCAGGCACCGCTGGGTTTCACCCTCGCCACCGAAGTTGCCGACTGGCTGGCGGTGCGCGGCGTGCCGTTCAAGGAGGCCCACGAAATCACCGGCGCACTGGTGCAGGCCTGCGAAAAACACGACCTCGAATTGTGGGAAGCCTCGCCGGCGCTGCTGGCCGAGATCGACCCGCGCCTCACGGCAGACGTGCGTGACAGCCTGACCCTGGAAGCCGCCATCGCCGCCCGCAGCGGCTGGGGCGGCACCGCGCCGCAACAGGTGAGTGAGCAGATCGGCCGCCTGAAAACCGCCCTCGCCGCACAGCAACAGTGGACCGAAAACTACCAGGGCTTCCGCCTCTAAGCCGGGTCCCCCTCCCACCGGGAGGGGGTTGATCGAAAAGTACAGTGTACGGAGAAACACCATGAGCCAGACTCAGGCAGAACGACTCCAGGCGGAGCGCAAACTGGCGGAAAACCAGTTCGACATTACCCAGTACCAGCATGTGCCACGGCGTTATTACGGGCGGATCTTCTTCGCCACGTTGATTGTGATCGCCATCATCGGCCTGGTGCGCGCCTTCGCCGAAGGCAAGATCGAATGGTCGTACATCGGCCAGTTCCTCACCTCCGAAGCAATCATGTGGGGCCTGTTCAACACGATCATCATGGCCGTACTCGCCATGGCGCTGGGCATCGTGTTCGGGGTGATCACCGCGATCATGCGCATGTCGGCCAACCCGATCCTGCGTTACGTGGCCGTGACCTACACCTGGCTGTTTCGCGGTACGCCGCTGATTCTGCAACTGCTGTTGTGGTTCAACCTGGCGCTGATCTTCCCCACCATCGGCATTCCCGGCCTGTTCGAACTCGACACCGTGAGCCTGATGACCCCGTTCGTGGCCGCCCTGCTCGGCTTGAGCATCAATCAGGGCGCCTATACCGCTGAAGTGGTGCGCGCCGGCCTGCTCTCGGTGGACACCGGCCAGTACGAAGCCGCCAAGTCGATCGGCATGCCGCGCCTGCAGGCGCTGCGCCGGATCATCCTGCCCCAGGCCATGCGGATCATCATTCCGCCGGTCGGCAACGAATTCATCGGCATGGTGAAAATGACCTCGCTGGCGAGCGTCATCCAGTACTCGGAACTGCTCTACAACGCCCAGAACATTTACTACGCCAACGCCCGGGTCATGGAGCTGCTGATCGTCGCCGGTATCTGGTACCTGGCCACCGTCACCGTCCTGTCCTTCGGTCAAAGCCGTCTGGAGCGTCGTTTCGCTCGCGGCGCCGGCAAGCGTTCTTGAGGAGTCGAACATGAGAAACATCGTCAAGGCCGTGAGCCTGAACAAATATTACGACCAGTACCACGCGCTCAAGGACATCAACATCGAGGTAGAGCAAGGCGAAGTGCTGTGCATCATCGGCCCGTCCGGCTCGGGCAAGAGCACCCTGCTGCGCTGCGTCAATCAGCTGGAAAAGATCGACAAGGGCGGCCTCTGGGTCGACGGCGAGCTGGTCGGCTACCGCGTGGTCGGGCACAAGCTGCACGAACTCAACGAGTCGCAGATCGCCCGTCAGCGCCTGGCCACCGGCATGGTGTTCCAACGCTTCAACCTGTTCCCGCACATGACCGTGCTGCAAAACATCATCGAAGGCCCGTGCCAGGTGCTCAAGCGTTCGCCCAAGGAGGCGCACGAAGAAGCCTTGGAACTGCTGGCCCGGGTCGGCCTGGCCGACAAACGCAACAGCTACCCGATCGAGTTGTCGGGCGGTCAGCAGCAACGGGTGGCGATTGCCCGCGCCCTGGCCATGCGCCCCAAACTGATGCTGTTCGATGAACCCACTTCGGCACTCGACCCGGAACTGGTCGGTGAGGTGCTGTCGGTGATGCGCGATCTGGCGCAGACCGGCATGACCATGATCGTCGTCACCCATGAACTGGGCTTCGCCCGGGAGGTTTCCAACCGCATGGTGTTCATGGACGGCGGGCAGATCGTGGAGGCTGGAAGCCCCGAAGAAATACTAATAAGTCCGCAAAACCCGCGCACCCAAAGCTTCATTTCTGCCGTTCGAACCTGAGGCCCCTTTGGCCTTCACAACACTCATAAGAGAACGTCCATGAAGAACTTCGTCATTCCAGCAGTACTCACCTCCCTCATGTCTTGCGGTTTCGCCGTGGCCGCCGAGTTGCCGGCCAGCATCAAGGAGAAAGGCGAGATCGTCGTCGCGATCATGCCCAACTATCCGCCGATGGACTTCAAGGACCCGGCCACCAACAAGCTCACCGGCCTTGACTACGACCTGGGCAACGCCCTGGCCGAACGCCTCGGGGTGAAGATCAAGTGGCAGGAAACCGGCTTCGAGCAAATGATCAACGCCCTGACCACCGACCGCGTGGACATGGTCCTGTCAGGCATGACCGACACCGCCGAGCGTCAGGCCAGCGTGACCTTCGTCGACTACTTCACCAGCGGCCCGCAGTTCTACACCTTGCAGAAGAATGCGGCGACCAACGAGATCATCGACCTGTGCGGCAAGAAAGTCGGTACCAGCCGCCGCACCACCTTCCCGGCGGAAATCGCCGCGTGGAGCAAGGAAAACTGTGAAGCCGCCGGCAAACCTGCAATCAACGTGATCGGCACCGAAGGCTCGGCCGACGCCCGTGCGCAACTGCGCCAGAGCCGCATCGATGCGGCGATGCAGGGCAGTGAAACCCTGTCGTACCTCAAGACTCAGGAAAAGGACATGTACAAGACGGTCGGCCAACCGATCTCCGTGCAGTTCACCGGCCTGGGTGTGAGCAAGAAGAAGCCTGAGCTGAGTGAAGCGGTGAAGGTGGCGTTGCAGAGCATGGTGGATGACGGCAGCTATAACGCGATTCTGAAGAAGTGGGATCTGGAGCTGGGTGCGATCAAGGATGTGACCATTAACGCGGGCAAGTAAGGCTCGAGATCGCTCCCCCTCACCCCAGCCCTCTCCCCCAAGGGGGCGAGGGGGAAAGGGAGCCGATTTTCATGCTGTTCAAAGCCTGAGTTCGACTCGTTTTTTCAGGTCGATGTAACCCTGAAGAACACCCCGATCGGCTCCCTCTCCCTCCGGGCGGTCCGACGTTTCGGGAGGGCTGGGGTGAGGGCTCGATCTGATCAACACCCAGGATCCAACTGACCAAACCCCGGAGCGTCACAACAATGTCCGCCCCCCAACAACCCACCTGGCCCGACCAGCGCAAAGCCTGCCTCGCCCTGGCCTTCGACCTCGACGGCCCGACCGGCGATGCCATGCTCAACGGCTCGATCTGGCACAAACCCGAATACTTCGGCTTCGGCGGCTACGGCCCCTACCGCGCCCTGCCCCGCCTGCTGGACCTGCTCGACGCCTTCAAGATCCCGACCACTTTCTTCGTCCCCGCGTGGGTCGTGGAAAACTGGCCGAAACAATGCCAGGCCATCGCCGAGCGCGGTCATGAAGTCGCCTACCACGGCTACAAGCACGAATCCTTCTACGCCCTGACGCTGGACCAGCAGCAGGTCGTGATGAACAAATCCCGCGACGTCTTCTGGCAATACCTGCACATCCGCGCCGAGGGCTTTCGCACCCCGTCCGGCGACTGGCGCGCCGAAACCCCGGCGATGCTGGCCGACAACGGCGTCATCTATTCCAGCAGCATGCGCGGCGACGACCGCCCGTATCTGGTCAACGTCCCCGGCCACGACACGCCACTGGTGGAAATCCCCGGCCGCTGGGAAATGGACGACTACGCCTCCCTCGCCTACACCCGCGCACCGAACTTCCCGTCCGGGCTCGACCGCACCGCCAGCTACGAGCTGACCCTCGACAACTGGCAACGCGAGTACGACGGCGCAATGGACGAAGGCCTGTGCCTGACCACCCTGTTCCACCCGAAAATCACCGGCAAACCGGGGCGCATCCTGTTGCTGGAGAAACTCTTCGAACACATGCGCCAGCGCAATGACGTGTGGTTCGCCACCTGCCGCGACGTCGCCCGCTGGTGGCTGAAGGAGCATCACCATGGCTGACGCTGACAACCTCTGGCCCGCCAGCAAACGCTGCGCGGTGGTGCTGACCGTCGATTACAACGACATCCACGGCATTCTCACCCAGGCCCCGGAAGTCGCCGGGCGCGA
The DNA here is from genome assembly GCF_022496685.1 of Pseudomonas sp. B707. Classification (NCBI taxonomy): domain Bacteria; kingdom Pseudomonadati; phylum Pseudomonadota; class Gammaproteobacteria; order Pseudomonadales; family Pseudomonadaceae; genus Pseudomonas; species Pseudomonas sp. B707. Next base: position 387,805 of record NZ_WTVE01000033.1, read on the forward strand.
CAAGACGCTGTCGGTGTGGCGCTACGGCACGCAACGGGGCGTCGAGCGTTTGCTCGGCCTGTTCAGGGAACTCGGGGTGCGCAGCAGCTGGTTCGTGCCCGGCATCGTTGCCGAGGAAAACCCGCAGCACATCGCCGCGATTCTGGCTGACGGCCATGAAATCGCCTGCGCCGGTTACCGCCATCAGGATTACGACACGCTGGATCTGGCGGCGCAAAGCGCGGAAGTCGCCAAGGGCTGTGCAGCGCTGGAAGCATTGACCGGCGTGCATCCAACCGGTTTCCGGATTCCCGCCGGCAACGGTGCGCCGGGATTCATCGAAGCCTTGAAAGCTCACGGCATTCTCTGGTCGTCATCTTGGCGTGGCGATGACCTGCCGTTCTTGCATCCAACTGCGCGTGAAGTGGTCGAGTTGCCGCTGCATTACGAACTGGAAGACGAGCCTTACTTCGCCTTCAACCTGAGCCCGGCCGTGCCGCCGGCGCAATCGCGGATCGCCTCCTACAGCCACACTCTGGGCAACCTGCAAATGGACTTCGCCGGATTCCACCGTTTCGGCCTGTGCTACGTGCTGCGCCTGCACCCGGAAATCATCGCCACGCCGGGGCGTATCGGTGTGCTGCGGGAATTGCTGCAAGGCATTCAGCAGCATGACGGCGTGTGGATCGCCACCGGTGCCGAAGTCGCGCAGTGGTGGGCGCAAACGGCGGCGCCGGTCGCGCAGGATCATCCGGCGTCGGTGTATGAGCGCCACTATCGGGACTACCTCGTATGACCGAACGCATGCAGCGGCTGGCGCAGTTTTGCGTCGACACACGGTTTGAAGATCTGCCGCCAGCGTTGGTGGAACAGGCCAAGCGACACATTCTCGACACCTTCGGCGCAGCACTGGCCGGGGCCGACAGCGCGGTGGCGCTTCAGGCGCGGCAGGTGTTCGGCGCCGAACCCGGCACTGCGTTGGTCTGGGGTTCATCGTTGCGGGTCGGCGCGGGGCATGCGGCATTGCTCAATGGCATCGCCGCCCATGCGCTGGAGCTGGACGACACCGGCGGTTGCGATCATTCCGGCGCGGTGGTGTTGCCGGCGGTGATGGCGGCGCTGTCGCTGGTGGATAGGCCGGTGGACGGTCGCGAATTCATCACCGCCGTGGTCATCGGCTACGAAATCGGCCGGCGGGTGCTGGAAGCCTGTGGCAGTTATTCGGCGCACAACGGCGCCGGTTGGCATTCGACCGCCACTTGCGGCGTGTTCGGCGCGGCGGCGGCCTGTGCACGGATCTTTGCGCTGGATGTCGGGCAAACCGTGTCGGCACTGGGCATCGCCGGCAGTTTCAGCGGCGGGTTGTGGGCGTTCATCCATGACGGTTCGCAAAGCAAGAAACTGCACAGCGGTCGTGCGGCCGAGGGTGGTTTGCTCGCGGCGCGTTTTGCCCGTGAAGGCGTCAGCGGGCCGTCGGTGTTGTTCGAGGATGTCTGGGGCGGGTTTCTCAAAACCCTGGCGCCGGGCAGCGCGCAGCCGGATGCGCTGGATGCCGAATTGGGACAGGTCTGGAAACTCGCGCGCTGTTCGATCAAACCCTATGCCGCCTGCCGTGGCACTCATTCGGCGATCGATGCGCTCGGCTTGTTGCTGGAGCAATTGCAGGTTGGCGCCGATCAGGTTGAAGACATCCAGGTGCACCTGTGCGGGTTTCTGCTCGATATGTGCGGCGGTCGCGACACCCGCAGTCTGGCCGCTGCGCAGATGAGCCTGCCCTACGCCCTCGCCGCGCGACTGGTGCATGGTCATTGCCGATTGGAGGCTTACGACGAACAGCCACGCAACGATCCGCGCATCGCTTACTGGCTGACGCGCATTCGCCTTGAAGTGGATGAGCGACTGTCGGAGGATGGCGAGCCAGTGGTCGTTGTACGAACCCGCGACGGGCGTGAGGCGAGTATGTGTGTCGATGTGCCGCTGGGGGCGCCGGGCAATCCGCTGAGCGAGGCGGCGCTGGAGGAGAAGTTTTTCAGTCTGGCGTTGCGGGTCATTTCACCGGTCAAGGCTGAGCCTTTACTGGCGCAGCTGCGGCAACTGCAAACGCTGGATTCCGTGCGCGATCTCGAGCACCTGTTAACCGAATAAGGACATTTGATTTTCCGTGGCCACCTACTCGCTCGTTATCCGCCGCCTGATGATCGTCTCGCTGACCATCGTCGTCAGCCGCGCCATCACCAGTCCGTTGCTCACCCTGTTTTTGAGCAACAAGCTCGGCCTCAACCAACAGGATGTCGGGTTGTTGCTGGGCATCGCGGTGTTCATCGCCACCCTGCTTGCGCTGTACGGCGGCTACATCATCGACCGGCTCGAGAAGCGCCGGTTGCTGATTCTGGCGATGCTCTCCAGCGCCATCGGCTTCGTGCTGCTGACCTTCGCCAAAGACCTGTACCTGACGACCGCCACCCTGGTCATCACCGAAACCGCCTCGGCGCTGTTCCTGATCGGCTCCAAGGCGATCCTCAGTGAAAACCTGCCCATGGGCCAACGGGCCAAGGCATTTTCCCTGCGCTATACCCTGACCAACATCGGCTACGCCACGGGCCCGATGCTCGGTGTGGTGATCGCCGGGGTGTACCCGATTGCGCCGTTCCTGATAGCCGCTGGCATCGCCTTCGGCAGCATCTTCCTGATGATCGGCATCCCGAAGGACGCCAGCCCGGTCGCCGCCATCGGCCAGCCGCAAAGCTTCCTGAAGACCCTGATCACCCTGAAAAACGACCGCACGCTGATCATGTTCACCTGCGGCTGTTTGCTCAGCACCGTGGTTCACGGGCGTTTCACGTTGTACCTGTCGCAATACCTGCTGGTGGTCGAAGACTCGCAGCGTGCGTTGCAAACCATGGCCGCCCTGCTCGCCTGCAACGCCATCGCGGTGATCCTGCTGCAATACCAGATCGGTCGTTTCCTCAACCGGGAAAAACTGCGCTACTGGATCGCCGCCGGCACCAGCCTGTTCATCCTCGGTTTGATCGGTTTCAGCCTCGCCGACAGCCTGGTGACGTGGTGCATCGCGATGTTCATCTTCACCCTCGGCGAGATGATCATTTACCCGTCGGAGTTCCTGTTCGTCGACACCCTGGCCCCGGAAGAACTGCGCGGCAGCTATTACGGCGCGCAGAATCTGGCGGCGCTGGGTGGCGCGCTGAGCCCGGTAATTTGCGGCTTCCTGCTGATGCACACGCCGGCGCCGACCATGTTCTATGCGCTCAGCGCATTGACGGCTATGGGCGGTTTCCTTTGTTTCATGAGCGGGCGACGCGTGGCTTTACTGCATAAATAATGCACTGAAACTGCATTTATATGAATTTGTCAGCATCGTGAATGCTTGGCACACTGTGCGCGTTCCTCCCCCAATAGTTGGAACACTTCGAAGGACTTTCCGCGTTTACGGACAAGTCCTTTTTTTTGCCCTGAATTTCGCAAAGGATCGATTCTGCATGCTCGCTCGCTGGTTGCCCGCCGCCATCAACACCCGCCCCACCGAATGGAGCCGCGCCGCGATCGGCATGGCCTTGGGCACGTTGTTCAGCGTGTGGGCGTGCAGTCAGGTGTTCGGCATTGAAGTGGCCTACCACCTGATCGGCCCACTGGGCGCTTCGGCGGTTTTGCTATTCGCGGTGTCGTCCGGCGCCCTCGCCCAGCCGTGGTCGATCATCGGCGGCTACCTGTGCGCAGGCGTCGTTGCGTTGCTGGTGGCCCACGTCCTCGGCCGAACCCTCGGCAGTGCGTGCCTCGCCGCCGGCATGGCGCTGATCCTGATGTGCTGGCTGCGCTGCCTGCACCCACCGGCCGGCGCCGTCGCGTTGACCATGGTGCTGGCCGACCCGATGACCATCGCCATGGACTGGAAAGCCCTGGAACCGGTGATGCTCAGCGCCGCGTGCCTGCTGCTGGCCGCACTGGCCTACAACAACCTCACCCGCATCCGCTACCCGAAACGCCCTGCCGAACCCGCGCCGGCTGTGGCCCCGGTGGATATTCAGTCCATCACGGCCGAGGATCTGAAATTGGCACTGGCCGATATGGAGGCATTCATCGATGTCACGCCGGAGGATCTGGAGCAGTTGATTCATGCCAGTGAACTGCATGCCAAGCGGCGCAGCATTGGCCAGGTGTTCCGCTGAGTCCGGAGCCAGTCCCTGTCAGCGTTGTCGATTGAAAAGAAGCCGCGATCCCGTGCATTTGGCCTAAGGTAAAAATGCAGACAGCCCGTGCACATATCCCCGTTGTACACGGCAAATTTGCACTGTTACGATCCGGTAACGCTCGCGCGCGAGCTTCTCGAATAAAGACAATAAAAGCAGGGAGTTAGTGATGACTGCTCAGGCTTCATCTCCGCGGACTTCGTCCATGGATGCCACGCCGCACGAAGTGCTGGCCGAGGTTCGCAATCACATCGGTCATCTGACCCTCAACCGCCCCGCCGGCCTCAATGCCCTGACCCTCGACATGGTGCGCCAGCTCCAGCAACACCTGGACGCCTGGGCCGCCGATGCCGATATCCACGCCGTCGTGCTGCGCGGTGCCGGCGAGAAAGCCTTCTGTGCCGGTGGCGACATTCGATCCCTGTACGACAGCCATAAAAGCGGCGACACGCTGCACGAAGACTTTTTCGTCGAGGAATACGCCCTCGACCTGACGATCCACCACTACCGCAAACCGGTGCTGGCGCTGATGGACGGTTTCGTCCTCGGCGGCGGCATGGGTCTGGTGCAAGGCGCCGATCTGCGGGTGGTCACCGAGAAGAGCCGTCTGGCGATGCCGGAAGTGGCGATCGGCTATTTCCCGGATGTCGGCGGCAGTTATTTCCTGCCGCGCATTCCCGGCGAGCTGGGGATTTATCTGGGCGTCAGCGGCGTGCAGATCCGTGCAGCGGATGCGCTGTATTGCGGCCTCGCCGACTGGTATCTGGACAGCAGCAAACTCGGCACTCTCGACGAACAGCTCGATCACCTGGAGTGGCACGACACGCCGCTCAAAGACCTGCAAAACCTGCTGGCCCGCCACGCCGTGCAAACCCTGCCGGATGCGCCGCTTGAGGCCTTGCGCCCGGCCATCGACCATTTCTTCGCCTTGCCTGACGTGCCGAGCATCGTCGAGCAACTGCGCGCCGTGACCGTCGCCGACAGCCACGAATGGGCAACCACCACCGCCGACCTGCTGGAAACCCGCTCGCCGCTGGCCATGGGCGTGACCCTGGAAATGTTGCGTCGCGGCCGGCACCTGAGCCTGGAACACTGCTTCGCCCTCGAACTGCATCTGGATCGCCAGTGGTTCGAACGCGGCGACCTGATCGAAGGCGTGCGCGCCTTGCTGATCGACAAAGACAAATCACCACGCTGGAACCCGCCGACCCTGGCTGCACTGCACGCCGAGCAGGTCGAGAGTTTCTTCCACGGTTTCGAAGAGAGCGGGAGCTGAGCCATGCACGATCTCGAATTGACTGAAGACCAGGTAATGATCCGCGACATGGCCCGGGACTTTGCCCGCGGCGAAATCGCCCCCCACGCGCAAGCCTGGGAAAAGGCCGGCTGGATCGATGACGGTCTGGTGGCAAAGATGGGCGAACTCGGCCTGCTGGGCATGGTGGTGCCTGAGGAATGGGGCGGTACTTACGTCGACTACGTGGCCTATGCGCTGGCGGTGGAAGAGATTTCCGCCGGTGACGGCGCCACCGGCGCGTTCATGAGCATCCACAACTCGGTGGGCTGCGGGCCGGTGCTCAACTACGGCAGCGAAGAACAGAAGCAGACCTGGCTGGCGGACCTGGCCAGCGGAGCGGTGATCGGCTGCTTCTGCCTGACCGAACCCCAGGCCGGCTCCGAAGCACACAACCTGCGCACCCGCGCCGAACTGCGCGACGGGCAATGGGTGATCAACGGCGCCAAGCAATTTGTCAGCAACGGCAAGCGGGCAAAACTGGCGATCGTGTTTGCGGTGACCGATCCGGATCTCGGCAAGCGTGGCATCTCGGCGTTTCTCGTGCCGACTGACACGCCGGGGTTCATCGTTGACCGGACCGAACACAAGATGGGCATCCGCGCTTCCGATACCTGCGCGGTGACGCTGAACAATTGCAGCATTCCTGAAGCGAACCTGTTGGGTGAGCGCGGTAAAGGCCTGGCGATTGCCCTTTCCAACCTGGAAGGCGGACGTATCGGTATTGCCGCGCAAGCATTGGGCATCGCCCGAGCTGCGTTTGAAGCTGCGCTAGGTTACGCCCGTGATCGGGTGCAGTTCGGCAAGGCGATTGTCGAGCACCAGAGCATCGCCAACCTGCTGGCGGACATGCAGATGCAGATCAACGCAGCACGCTTGATGATTTTGCATGCGGCGCGGCTGCGTACGGCGGGCAAACCGTGTCTGTCGGAGGCTTCACAGGCCAAGCTGTTTGCTTCGGAAATGGCCGAGAAGGTGTGCTCGTCAGCGATTCAGATTCATGGCGGGTATGGGTATCTGGAGGATTACCCGGTTGAGAAGTACTACCGGGATGCGCGGATTACCCAGATTTATGAGGGGTCGAGCGAGATACAGCGGATGGTGATTGCTCGGGAGTTGAAGAACTATCAGTTGTGACCGTGTCGGCCCCTTTCCCTCACCCCAGGCCTCTCCCGGAGGGAGAGGGAGCCGACCGAGGTGTCTCAGGTCTGACATCGACCTGAAACATCCCGGTCGATTATGGAATTGCCAAACGAAGACACCAATCCCGCGCTATTCAAGCCTGAGTTCAACTCGGTAGCTCAGGTCGGTGCAACTCCCGAAAACAACTCGGTCAGTCCCCTCTCCCTTTGGGAGAGGGTTAGGGTGAGGGGGCTTTTGAGGGCGCCGCGTTATTTGCCTTGGAACTCGGCAGGCCGCTTCGCCACAAACGCCGCCATCCCTTCCTTCTGATCCTGCGTTGCAAACGCCGCATGGAACACCCGGCGCTCAAAGCGCACGCCTTCAGTCAGATTCACTTCAAACGCGCGGTTGACGCTTTCCTTGACCATCATCGCAATCGGCAGCGATTTGCTGGCGATCACCGCCGCGACTTTCAGCGCCTCATCCAGCAACTCGGCACTCGGCACGATCCGCGCGACGATGCCGCAACGCTCGGCTTCCACCGCGTCGATCATGCGGCCGCTCAGGCACATTTCCATGGCCTTGGCCTTGCCCACCGCGCGGGTCAGGCGCTGGGTGCCGCCCATGCCCGGCAGCACGCCGAGGTTGATTTCCGGCTGGCCGAATTTGGCGTTGTCGCCGGCCAGGATGAAGTCGCACATCAACGCCAGTTCACAGCCGCCACCCAGGGCAAAACCGTTGACCGCCGCGATGATCGGTTTGCGGCGGTTGGCCACGCGGTCGCTGTCGCTGAACAGGTCGTCCATGTAGATCTGCGGGTAGGTCAGATCGGCCATTTCCTTGATGTCGGCGCCGGCGGCGAAGGCTTTGGTCGAGCCGGTGATGACGATACAGCCGATGTTCGCGTCGGCTTCAAAACCATCGAGCGCGCGGTTCACTTCGCTGACCAGTTGCGCGTTCAGGGCGTTCAGCGCCTGCGGGCGATTGAGGGTGATCAGGCCGACGCGGCCATGGGTTTCCAGCAAAATCGTTTCGTAACTCATGTGCAGATTCCTTTTCAAAGATTGCGCGAAATGACCATGCGCTGAATGTCGCTGGTGCCTTCGTAGATCTGGCAGACCCGCACGTCGCGGTAGATGCGCTCCAGCGGGAAGTCGTTGAGGTAACCGTAACCGCCAAGGGTTTGCAATGCCATGGAGCAGACCTTTTCGGCCATTTCCGAGGCGAACAGTTTGGCCATCGACGCTTCGACCAGCGCTGGTTGGCCGCTGTCGCGCAGGGCGGCGGCGTAATGCACCATCTGCCGCGCCACGGCGATCTGGGTGGCCATATCCGCCAAGCGGAACGCCACGGCCTGATGCTCGATGATCGGCTTGCCGAAGGTGTCACGTTCACGGGCGTAATCGCGCGCCGCTTCGAACGCGGCGCGGGCCATGCCCACCGATTGCGAAGCGATGCCGACGCGGCCGCCTTCGAGGTTGGCCAGGGCGATCTTGTAGCCCTCGCCCTCCTCGCCCAACCGGTTGGCCACCGGCACTTTCACGTCTTCGAACAGAATCTGGCAGGTGTCCGAGGCGTGCTGGCCGAGCTTGTCTTCGACGCGGGCGACTTTGTAGCCCGGCGAATCGGTCGGCACGATGAAAGCGCTGATCCCGCGCTTGCCGGCGCTCGGGTCGGTGACGGCAAACACGATCACGACCCCGGCGTTCTGCCCGGAGGTGATGAACTGTTTGCAGCCGTTGAGCACGTAGTGATCGCCTTCCAGCCGCGCGCGGGTTTTCAGGCTGCTGGCGTCGGAACCGGCCTGTGGTTCGGTCAACGCGAAAGCGCCGAGCATTTCGCCGCTGGCCAGCGGTTTGAGAAAGCGCTCACGCTGGTCGTCGTTGCCGAACTTGAGGATCGGCACGCAACCCACCGAGTTGTGCACGCTCATGATCGTCGAGCAGGCGCCGTCGCCGGCGGCGATTTCTTCCAGGGCCATGGCGTAGGCCAGGTAACCGGTGTCGCAACCGCCCCACTGCTCCGGCACCAGCATGCCGAAGAAGCCCAGCCCGGCCATTTCGCCGATGGCTTCTTTCGGGAAGCGATGCTCGCGATCCCACTCGGCGGCGAACGGTTTCAACCGTTCCTCGGCAAACTGCCGAGCCATGTCGCGGATTTGTTGCTGGTCGTCATTGGGAATCATGGCAAATCCTTAACTCGGGTTCAGACGCACTCGACAGCCATCGCCGTGGCTTCGCCGCCGCCGATGCAGATCGCCGCGACGCCGCGCTTCAGGCCCTTCTGGCGCAGGGCCGAGAGCAAAGTCACCAGAATCCGCGCGCCGGAGGCACCGATCGGATGGCCAAGGGCGCAGGCGCCGCCGTGGATGTTGAGCTTGTCGTGAGGGATTTCCAGGTGGGTCATCGCCGCCATGCCGACCACGGCGAAGGCTTCGTTGACTTCGAACAGGTCGACCTGATCCAGCGACCAGCCGGTTTTCTTCATCAGCTTCTTGATCGCACCAATCGGTGCCACCGGGAACAGGCCTGGGGTATCCGCGAAGGCTGCGTGGCCGTGAATCACTGCCAGCGGTTTCAGCCCCTGTTTCTGCGCTTGCGACTGACGCATCAGCACCAGTGCGGCAGCGCCGTCGGAGATCGAACTGGAGTTGGCTGCGGTCACGGTGCCGCCCTCGCGGAACGCCGGTTTCAGCGAGGCGATCTTGTCCAGCTTGGCTTTTGGTGGCTGCTCGTCGTTGCTGATCACAACCTGTTCTTTGCCAACGGTCACGGTCAGCGGAACGATCTCGGCCTTGAAGCTGCCGTCCTTGATCGCCTGCTGGGCGCGGGTGGTCGAGGCAATGGCGAAAGCGTCCTGAGCCTCGCGACTGAAGTCGTTGGTTTCGGCGCAATCCTCGGCGAAAGTGCCCATCAGGCGGCCCTTGTCGTAGGCGTCTTCGAGGCCGTCGAGGAACATCGAATCCAGCACCCGGCCATGGCCCATGCGGTAACCGGCGCGGGCGCGATCCAACAGATACGGCGAGTTCGACATGCTTTCCATACCGCCGGCGATCACTACATCGGCGCTGCCGGCCAGCAGCATGTCGTGGGCCAGAATCGTGGTTTCCATGCCCGAACCGCACATCTTGTTGACCGTGGTGCAGCGGGTGGATTTATCCAGCCCGGCGCCCAGCGCAGCCTGACGCGCAGGTGCCTGGCCGAGGCCGGCTGGCAGTACGCAGCCGAACAGCACTTCATCGACCGCATCGGCGGCCACACCGGCACGTTCAACCGCAGCCTTGATCGCGGCAGCGCCGAGTTGCGGCGCGGTCAGGCTTTTCAGTTCGCCCTGAAAACCGCCCATCGGGGTGCGGACGGCGCTGACGATGACAATCGGATCGTTGGAGATGGTCATGAGAAATCCTCCTTATTTGGCGGCCATGCGCAAGGCACCGTCGAGACGGATCACCTCGCCGTTGAGCATGCTGTTTTCAATGATATGCCGCACCAGCGCGGCGTACTCGGCAGGTTTGCCCAGGCGCGGCGGGAACGGTACGCCGGCGGCCAGCGAGTCGCGCACTTCCGGGGTCATGCCGGCCATCATCGGGGTTTCGAAAATTCCCGGGGCGATGGTCATCACGCGGATGCCGAAGCGCGCCAGTTCACGGGCGGCAGGCAGGGTCAGGCTGGCGATGGCGCCTTTGGACGCGGAATAAGCGGCCTGGCCGATCTGGCCGTCGAACGCAGCGACCGATGCGGTGTTGATGATCACACCGCGTTCGCCGTCGGCGTTGGCTTCGCTTTCGGCAATCGCCGCCGCTGCCAGACGCAGCATGTTGAAGCTGCCGATCAGGTTGACGTTGATCACCTGAGCGAAACTGGACAAGGCGTGCGGGCCGTTTTTGCCGAGGATTTTCTCGCCGCGAACGATGCCGGCGCAGTTCACCAGACCATTCAGGCTGCCGAAGGCTTTTACCGTTGCCTGCACGGCGGTCTCGGCGGCGGCTTCGTTGCTGATGTCGGCGACCACGCTCTGCGCGCCGAGGCGTTGGGCCTGAGCGGCGACGGCGTCGGCGTTCATGTCCACCAGCATCACTTTGGCGCCGGCGCTCACCAGCAATTCAGCGGTGGCGGCACCCAGGCCGGATGCGCCGCCGGTGACGATAAAAACCTTGTTCTCGATCTGCATGACTGTTTCCTTGGATTCAAGCTGAAACGTTGTGCGCCGCGGCCTCTTGAGCCTTGGCGATTTCCTGGTTGCGCAAGATAAAGCGCTGCAATTTGCCGCTCGGGGTTTTCGGCAACTCGCTGACAAATTCGATTTCACGGGGGTACGAATGCGCGGCCAGACGTTTGCGCACGTGTTGGCGCAGTTCTTCGGCCAGCGCCGGTTCGGCGCGGTATTGCGGGTTGAGCACGACGAAGGCTTTGACCAGTTCGGTGCGCTCCGGATCGGGCTTGCCGACCACTGCTGCCTCGACGACGGCCGGGTGTTCGATCAGTGCACTTTCCACGTCGAACGGGCCGACCCGGTAGCCGGACGTGGTGATCACGTCATCGCTGCGGCCGACGAAGCTGATGCTGCCGTCCGGGTTCCACTCGACGGTGTCGCCGCTCAGGTAGTAATTGCCGACGAAGGCCTTGGTCGGCGCGCCTTGGTAACCGGCGAACCAGCACATCGGCGATTGTGTGCGGTCGATGGCGAGGATGCCGGGCTGGCCGACGCCGAGTTCGTTGTTCTGCTCGTCGAGCACCACGATGCGATGGCCCGGCGAGGCGAAACCGGCGGCGCCGAGGTGGATCGGGTGTTCGAGGCCGTGGTGATTGCACAGGACCATGCCCAGTTCGGTCTGGCCGTAATGATCGTGAATGACCACGCCGAGGTTGTCGGCGAACCAGCGAATCACTTCCGGGTTCAACGGCTCGCCAGCGCTGCTGACGATGCGCAGCTTGCCCTTGATCGACTTGGCGAACTCGTCGCCGCCGGCAATCAGCAGGCGATACGCCGTCGGCGAACCGGTGAGGTTGGTGATTCCGTATTTGTTGATCACCCGGCAGGTGCTTTCGAGGGTGAACGGGCCATCGTAGAACGTGATCGGATGCCCCATCGACAACGGGCCGGTGACACCGAAATAAATTCCGTAGGCCCAGCCCGGGTCGGCGACGTTCCAGAACGCATCTTCCGGGCGCAGATCCACGGCATCGCGGGTGTAGCTCTGAAACGCCACGACTGCCTTGAGCGGCACCGACAGCGCTTTCGACGGGCCGGTGGTGCCCGAGGTGAACATCAGCAGGAACGGGTCTTCGCCGGTCAGCATCACCGGTTCGCAGACATTTGAATGGTTGGGCAGCTCGGCCCAGAAACTGAAATCGCCACGGACGATGCCCTGGCCTTTCGGGCCGCCAACGGTGACCAGCGTCGGGCAGTCGGCGACTTCGCTGAGTTTCGACCGGTTGGCGGCGTCGGTCACCACGACTTTGGCGCCGGAGCTGTTCAGGCGATGTTCAAGGGCTTTGGGGCCGAACGCGGTGAACAGCGGTTGATACACCGCGCCGATGCGCCAGGTGGCGAACACGGTGATCAGCAATTCGATGTTGCGCGGCAGCAGGCCGGCGACTTTGTCGCCCTTCTGCACGCCTTGGGCGAGAAGGAAATTGGCGAAACGCGCGGCTTTGTCCTGCAGGTCGCTGAAGGTATACGTCGCACTGGCGCCGTCGCGGCCTTCCCAGAACAGCGCGATACGCCCCGGCAAGGCGTGGCGGTCACAACATTCGACGCAGGCGTTAAGCGCCTCGAGCGTGCCGCTGAGCGCGGCGTCCACGGTGTGCTGATAATCAAACTGTGCGGTGGCAGACAAGTAATCGCGCATTGCCAGAATCCCTCTGTTCTTATTAGGTTGGGGAACCGTAAACAACAGAGGAATACTCGCGCCGCACGCCGGCTGCGGCAATGGTCAAAGCCCTCAAAGTGGATGACTGGTTTGGCCAAGATTCAAAGGGTGTGATCGTTCCCACGCTCTGCGTGGGAATGCAGCCCGGGACGCTCCGCGTCCCTTCCAGAGCTGGAACGCGGAGCGTCCCTTGAGGCATTCCCACGCAGAGCGTGGGAACGAGAGTTGGCGGTGGGCGGTGAGTCAGCGGTGGATCAGACCGCTTCGTTGAGGATCAAGCTGCGATAGTGCCCAGGATTGGTCCCCGACCACTTGCGAAACGCCTTGTAGAACGAGCTTGCATCGGCAAACCCCAGCCGCGTGGCGATCTCGGCAAAACTGATCGAAGGCTCCGCCAGCCAAGTAATCGCCAGTTCCTTGCGCACGCTGTCCTTGAGGCCCTGATAGGTCTGCCCTTCTTCCGCCAGACGCCGGCGCAGGGTCGAGGCCGACATGCACAACTGCTGGGCCAGCGCGTCGGTTTCCGGCCACTTATCTGCGGATAATTGCCGCAGATCCTGCTTGATCCGGCTCGCAAGGCTTTCCGGGTCGCGGTACTTCACCAGAATGTTGGCCGGGGCATGGGCCAGAAAGCGCTTCAATTCCTCGGCGCTGCGCTTGATCGGCAGATCCAGCACGTCGGCGGCGAAGATCATCCGCGTGCGCGGCCGGTCGAAACGCAGGTTTTCCGAGAACATCACCCGATAGTCATCACAGAAATCCGGCGCCGGGCAGCGCAGCTCGATGGCCAGGATCGGAATCCGCCGCCCCGCCAGCCAGCACGCCACGCCGTGGACGATCATCCAGTAAGTGAAATAGGTGAAGGCGCGGCGCGGTTCCGGGTCGTCTTCCAGCAGCACGATTTCCGCCAGACTCTGCTGATGCACCAGTTGCGCCGGCAGGCGCTCGAGCATCAACGACAGGAAATTCAACCCGGTGCTCAACCCAGCGGCCAGGTTCGGCTGGGCCATCGCGCTGCGGCAGAGGAATTCCAGGCTGCCGGATTTCAGCTTGCGCGGGTCCATGCCAAAGAACTCGTCATCGCCGCGCCGCGCCAACAGGCGCCACAACCGCGCGTACTGGCTGGCCGGGACGCGCGCGTCGTCGGTGGCCAGCAACGCCGGATCGATCCCGACCTTGCTCAAGACTTCTTCCGTGGCCACGCCCAGGGCACAACTTTGCAGCAGTGCCTCGCGCACCAGTTGAATGGCGATGGTGTCTTTTTCCGACATGGAACGCGCGCAATCCTGTTGTTGTTCGAGTGGCGGGCATCTTAGCGCAGCTGGCTCGGTGGCGTGGATGTTCAGACTCGTTCAGCTCCGGTTCAGCTAAATGTCAATGAATGCCATGTGAGAATGACTTTCATTATGTTACAACTTGTAACCTCATTTCGTTACACAGTGATCGTCGAATGCTCGTTCCCTTTTTGATCATGTTGCGCGAAGGCATCGAAGCCGCGCTGATCGTTGGCATCATCGCCAGCTACCTGCAACAGACCGGCCGTGGCCAGTGGATGCCGGCGGTGTGGATCGGAGTGTTCCTCGCTGCTGCGCTGGCGTTGCTGGTCGGCGGTGGCCTGGAGCTGGTCAGCGCCGAATTCCCGCAAAAACAGCAGGAACTGTTCGAAGGCGTGGTCGGGCTGGTGGCCGTGGGCATTCTCAGTTCGATGGTGTTCTGGATGCGCAAGGTGGCGCGTTCGATCAAGCATTCGCTGCAAGCCTCCCTCGATCACGCGCTGACCGCGTCAAAGCATCAGGTCATCGCGCTGATCGCCATGGTGTTTTTCGCCGTGGCCCGTGAAGGTCTGGAAACCGTGTTCTTCCTGCTCGCCGTGTTCCAGCAGAGCGAAGGCCCGGCCGCGCCGATCGGCGCCCTGCTCGGCCTGATCCTGGCGATCATCGTCGGCTTCCTGATCTACAGCGGCAGCATGCGCTTGAACCTGTCGGCGTTCTTCCGCTGGACCGGGCTGTTCATCCTCGTGGTTGCCGCCGGGATTCTCGCCAATTCGGTGCAGGCCCTGCATGAAGCCGGGGTGTGGAACCACCTGCAAACCGTGCTCTTCGACTTCAGCGCGACGCTGCCGATGGATGGCCCGCTGGGCTCGGTGCTGGCCGGCATGTTCGGTTATCAGGATGCACCGACCGTCAGCACCCTCGGCGCGTACCTGATTTATCTGCTGGTGGCGCTGGTCATGTTCTTCATGCCGGCGCCCAAGCCCGCTGCCCAATCGTCTTCCGTTTCCAGCCAATAAGGGCCTTCATGTCAAAGCCTAATATTCCTCAGGCCTCGCCTCCCCGCGCCTTGCGCTGGGCGGTCGCCGGTTCGGTGGTCGTGATGATCGCCGCCGGTGGCCTGTTCTACTACGCCTCGAAAATGGCCGCCGCCAAACGTCAGCACAACCGCGACGAAGTGGTGGTGAACATCCATCCGCACAGTTGCGAGCCGAACGCCCTGACGGTGCCGGCCGGCCACGCCAGCTTTCGCATCGTCAACCGCTCCGACCGGGCGGTGGAATGGGAAATCCTCGACGGCGTGCTGGTGATCGAAGAACGCGAGAACATCGCCCCGGGCCTGAGCCAGGTAATCAACGCCAACCTGCAACCCGGCGATTACGCCATCACTTGCGGCCTGCTGAGCAACCCGCGCGGCACGCTGCACGTGACGCCGACCGCCGCTTCGGATGCCGCCGCCAAGGCCAAGCCTTCGATGGTTGCCTTCGTCGGGCCGCTGTCGGAGTTCCGCGTGTATCTGGCCAGCCAGAGCAGCGCGCTGATCAAAGCCGTGACGGCGCTGAATCAAGCCATCGACAGCGGCGATCTGGCCCAGGCCCAGGCTTTGTATTTGCCGACCCGCGCCGCGTATCAGCGTCTGGCCCCCGCCGCACAACGTCTGGCGGAGCTGGACAACAGCATCAACGCCCGCGCCGATTACTTCGAAAAACGCGAGCAGGATCCGGCCTTCGTCGGTTTCCACCGTCTCGAATACGCGCTGTTCCAGCAACGCAAACTCGATGATCTGACGCCCATTGCCCAAGGCTTGCTCGACAACGTCACCACCCTGAAACAACAGCTGCTGGCCCAGTCGCTGCCGCCGGAGCAACTGGTGGAAATCGTCGTGCGCAACCTCAATACCCTCGCCGACGTGCGCGCCGCCAGCGGCGAAGAGGAACGCTACAGCCACAGCGATCTCAACGGCTTCGCGGCCAATCAGGAAACCGCGCACAAAGTCGTCGAACTGCTGCGCCCGCTGCTGAGCAAATCCGCCGCCGACCTGATGCCGAAAATCGACAGTGCGCTGGCTGATTTCGATACCACGCTGAACGGCTTCAAGGTCAAGGACGGCTACGCCAGTTACGACACCGTCAACGGTGAGCAACGCAAGCAGATCGCCGACAAGGCCAAGGCCCTGGCCGACGCCCTCGACGCCATTGATCCCGCCCTCGGCCTCTCCGGCCTGTAAGCAGAAGACGAATACCGATGAACGATTCCGAACACTTCAACCTGCAACGTCGCCGCGTACTGATGGGCATGGGCGCCGCCGGCGTCGCACTGGCCGGTACTGCCCTGAGCTGCCCGGCGATGGCCGCCGCCCCTGCGCAAGTCACCGAAGCGCCGAGCAGCGACAAGACCCAGGATCACCACGATTTCCATGGCGTGCACCAGACTGGCATCGTCACCCCGCGTCCGGCGGCCGGCATGCTGGTGTCGTTCGATGTGCTGGCCAGCGACCGTGAAGACCTGGAGCGTCTGTTCCGCACCCTCAACGAGCGCATCGCATTCCTGATGAAGGGCGGCCCGGTGGCGCAGATCGATCCGAAGTTGCCGCCGCCGGACTCCGGCATCCTCGGCCCGGTGGTGACACCGGACAACCTGACTATCACCGTGTCGGTGGGCGAATCGCTGTTCGACGAGCGCTTCGGCCTGGCCGCCGCCAAACCCAAGCGTCTGGTACGCATGGTCGGTTTCCCTAACGATGCGCTGGAAGCCGATTGCTGCCACGGCGACCTGAGCCTGCAGTTCTGCTCCAACACCGCCGACACCAACATCCACGCCCTGCGCGACATCGTGAAAAACCTGCCGGACCTGCTGCTGGTGCGCTGGAAACAGGAAGGCAGCGTGCCGCCGCAAGCCCCTGCCAAACCCGGTGTGCCGGCGCAATCGGCGCGCAACTTTCTGGGTTTCCGTGACGGTTCGGCCAACCCGGATTCCAACGACGGCAAGGCCATGGACCGCATCGTCTGGGTGCAACCGGGCAGCGACGAACCGGCCTGGGCGGCCCACGGCAGTTATCAGGCGGTGCGAATCATCCGCAATTTCGTCGAACGCTGGGACCGCACGCCATTACAGGAACAGGAAAGCATCATCGGCCGGGTGAAAACCACCGGCGCGCCGATGGGTGCCAGCCATGAAACCGAAGTCCCGGATTACAGCAAGGACCCGGAAGGCAAGCTGACCAAGCTCGACGCGCACATCCGCCTGGCCAATCCGCGCACTGCCGCGAGCCAGGCCAACCTGATCCTGCGCCGGCCGTTCAACTACTCCAACGGCGTGAACAAGAACGGCCAGCTCGATATGGGCCTGCTGTTCATCTGTTACCAGGCCGACCTGGAAAAAGGCTTCATCACCGTGCAGACCCGCCTCAATGGCGAGCCGCTGGAGGAATACCTCAAGCCGGTCGGCGGCGGTTATTTCTTCACCTTGCCGGGTGTCACGGGCGACAAGGACTTCATTGGTCGCTCGCTGCTGGCTGCCACACAACCCAAAACAACTGCATAACAACAGTCATATCAGGAGCCGCCCCCATGAAAAAGACGCCACTCGCGTTATTGCTGACCCTTGGTTTGCTCAACACCCCGCTGTCGGCGTTCGCCGCGACCGCGCCACTGGATCTGGTGGGGCCGGTGTCGGACTACAAGATCTACGTCACCGAACAACTGGATGAACTGGCCAGCCACACCCAGCAGTTCACCGACGCGGTGAAAAAAGGCGACCTGGCCACCGCGCAGAAGCTCTACGCGCCGACCCGCGTCTATTACGAGTCGATCGAGCCGATCGCCGAGCTGTTCAGTGACCTAGACGCGTCCATCGACTCCCGCGTCGACGACCACGAGCAAGGCGTGAAAGCCGAAGACTTCACCGGTTTCCACCGCATCGAATACTCGCTGTTCTCGGAAAAGAGCACCAAGGATCTGGACGCCCTGGCCGATGGCCTGAACAAGGACGTGAAGGACCTGCAGACCCGCGTCGCCGGCCTGACCTTCCCGCCTGAGAAAGTCGTCGGCGGTGCCGCTGCGCTGCTCGAAGAAGTCGCCGCAACCAAGATCTCCGGTGAAGAAGACCGCTACAGCCACACCGACCTGTACGACTTTCAGGGCAACATCGACGGCGCGAAGAAAATCGTCGACCTGTTCCGTCCGCAGATCGAGAAACAGGACAAGGCCTTCGTTGCCAAAGTCGACAAGAACTTCGCCACGGTGGACAAGATCCTGGCGAAGTACAAGACCAAGGACGGCGGTTTCGAGACTTACGACAAGGTGAAGGACAACGACCGCAAGGCGCTGGTCGGCCCGGTCAATACCCTGGCGGAAGACCTGTCGACATTGCGTGGCAAACTCGGGCTGAACTGAGTCCGGGCATAAAAAAATCCCCCGGACGCTTGCTGCGTTCGGGGGATTTTTTGTGGGCCGGTTTTAGAGAATGCGATAGAGCAACCGCTCGACCCGCACCCGGCTCACACGCTTGAGGAACTTGGCCACGCCCGCCGGGTAGTCCGGCAAGGCTTCCAGGTCCTGGAAGCGTGCGATTCGCGTGGTGTGAACGAAGATGTTCTCCAGCTCCGCACGGCGCGGCTCGAGCCACTCGCCTTTCGGGTCATCGATCAGCAAGGCGTTTTCCAGATCGAGACGGAACGCCCGCGGATTGAGGTTGTTGCCGGTCAGCAGCGTATAGCGCTGGTCGATCCACATGCCTTTGAGGTGATAGCTGTTGTCGCCTTCACGCCACAGATGCAGGTTCAACTGGCCGCTGTCGATGTTGCGCTGATGACGCTTGGCGAAACGGCGCAGGCTGATCTCGTACAGATACGGCAGCGCGGCGATCACCTTGAACGGCTCGGTCGGCGGGATGTAGAAGTCGTTGGCGGTCTTGTCGCCGACCACGATGTCGATCTTCACGCCACGCGCCAGCGCCCGGTTGATCTCGCGGATCACGCCGAGCGGCAGGTTGAAGTACGGCGTGCAGATGGTCAGCTGCTTCTGGGCGCTGGCGATCAGCTCCAGAATCACCCGGTTCAGCGGGTTGTTCTTGCCCACGCCAAGCAACGGACTGACCGACAGGCCGGTATGCGCCGTGCTGCCGGCACTGGTGTCGTACGCCGCGTATTTGAGACGGCTGCGCAGATCGCCGATGTCGTTGCGCAGGCTGCGGGTGGTCGGCAGGTTCGGCAGGTCGAGGCGATGCACTGCTTTCGATTCGATCAGGCCGTGCTTGACCAGATGGTGCATCGAGTCCGCCAGTTCGCGGCTTTGCAGCACGTGATAACGGTCGAAACGGTACTTGTCGAATTTGTGCAGGTAGACGTTGTTCAGGCTGGCACCGCTGTAGACCACGCAATCGTCGATCACGAAGCCTTTGAGGTGCAGCACGCCGAACAACTCGCGGGTCTGCACCGGCACGCCGTAGACCGGCACCACGCTCTGGTGGGTGCGGGTCATTTCCTGATACCACGCCGAGTTGCCCGGCTGTTTGCCGGCACCGATCAAGCCGCGCTGGGCCCGCAGCCAGTCGACGACCACCGCGATTTCAAGCTCGGGACGCTTGAGT
The DNA here is from genome assembly GCF_022496685.1 of Pseudomonas sp. B707. NCBI lineage: Bacteria > Pseudomonadati > Pseudomonadota > Gammaproteobacteria > Pseudomonadales > Pseudomonadaceae > Pseudomonas > Pseudomonas sp. B707. The sequence goes on from NZ_WTVE01000033.1 coordinate 407,137, forward strand.
TTGGCGGCGTGCAAGGCATCGAGGATTTCCTGGCCGGCTTCATCGTTTTGCAGATAAAGCGCGACGAGGTAGATGCGCTGGGTCGCCTGGGCGATTTTCTCCAGCAGGCAACGGCGGAAATCGGCGGCGCCGGGCAGGATCGTCACGGCCTCGGCGGTCAGCGGAAAGCTGCGCAGTTTGGGCAGCAGAGAGCGTTTGAAAAGCAACGGCATAGGGCTCGCAATGGGTCGAATCCGAAGAACCGAGAGCTTACACCATCAACTCCTTCGGGTCTTCCCGCCTGATTGATCGTTTCCACGCTCTGCGTGGGAACGCAGCCCGGGACGCTCCGCGTCCCTTCCAGAGCTGGAAAGCAGAGCGTCCCTTGAGGCATTCCCACGCAGAGCGTGGGAACGATCAAGTAGAACGCGAGAGCGATCATAAAATAACTGCTTGACCAAGGAGAACGATCGTTCTACTGTTCGCCACATGAACGAAATCACCAGCAACGACACGACCCGAGACATCATTCTGGATGTCACCGAAAAGTTGATCTACAAAAGTGGCATCGCTGCCACCGGTATGGATCTTCTGGTGAAAACCGCCGGCGTTTCCAGAAAGAGTATCTACCGCTACTTCGCCAACAAGGAGGAGCTGACCGTCGCCGCCCTGCAACGACGAGACGTGCGCTGGATGCACTGGTACAGAAGCGCCGTCGATCAGGCCGAAACCCCGGCCGATCGTCTGCTCAACCTGTTTACCGTGCTCAAGGGCTGGTTCGCCTCGGAAGGTTTCCGGGGCTGTGCCTTCATCAACACCAGCGGTGAGACCGGCGATCCCGAGGATCCGGTTCGCCTGGTCGCCAAAGACCACAAACAGAAACTGCTCGACTACCTGTGCGAGCTGTGTACCGAACATGGTGCCGAGGATCCGCAACTGTTGGCCAAACAGCTGCTGATACTGATTGACGGTGCCATTACCGTAGCGCTTGTGATGGGTGATCACAGTGCCGCCGATAATGCGCAATGCATGGCGCGAAAGTTATTGGACCTGTAACGCCTTAATAAGCCTGACAAGTTGTTTAACTGTTAATAGATCGGGAGACAAACATGTCTACTGCAGCCGAAGTTCGTCCGCCATTGCCACCGTTCAACCGTGAATCGGCCATTGAAAAAGTTCGTCTGGCCGAGGATGGCTGGAACTCCCGCGACCCGGAGCGCGTGTCGCTGGCCTACACCCTGGACACCAAATGGCGTAACCGCGCCGAATTCGCCAACAACCGCGAAGAAGCCAAGGCTTTCCTGACCCGCAAATGGGCCAAGGAACTGGATTACCGCCTGATCAAGGAACTCTGGGCCTACTCCGACACCCGCATCGCCGTGCGCTACGCCTACGAGTGGCACGACGACTCGGGCAACTGGTTCCGTTCCTACGGCAACGAGAACTGGGAATTCGACGACAACGGCCTGATGTTCCAGCGTTACGCCTGCATCAACGACATGCCGATCAAGGAAAGCGAACGCAAGTTCCACTGGCCGCTGGGCCGGCGCCCGGATGATCATCCGGGATTGTCCGAGCTGGGTCTGTAATTAAGTAGCCGATCCCTCCTGCACAGTGTGCAGGAGGGATTTTCAGGCGAATTCGGCAGTCCGGGCCGATTGCGCTTTGGCCTCAAGCTCCCGCACCAGCGGCAACACCCGCTGACCGAAATACTCCACCTCTTCCTGAAAATGCAGGAACCCCGCCAATACCAGATCAACCCCCACCGCTTTCAACGCGACGATGCGCTCGGCAATCTGCTGCGGCGTGCCGATCAGGTTGGTCTTGAAGCCGTCGTTGTACTGCACCAGATCTTCAAAGGTCGATTTGGCCCAGTTGCCCTCACCTTCCGGCGACGCCCTGCCCGCCTGTTTCGCTGCATCACCGAAGGCATTCACCGCTTCCGGGTCAGCCTGATCGATGATCTGCGCCAGCACCGCTTTGGCTTCTTCTTCGGTATCTCGGGCGATCACAAAAGCATTCACCCCGATTTTTACTGAATGATGGTTTGCCGCCGCTTTGGCGCGAATGTCGTCGACCTGTGCCTTGATGCCCTCGACGCTGTTGCCGTTAGTGAAATACCAATCCGACACCCGCGCCGCCATGTCACGTGCGGCACGGGAGCTGCCGCCCTGAAAGATTTCCGGGCGGCCCAGCGGTTTCGGTTTGAGGCTGTAATTGTCGAAGCGATAGAAATCGCCACGGAAGGTGAAGTTGTCCTGACTCCAGATCCCTCGCAATGAACGGATGAACTCTTCAGAACGACGATAGCGCTCGTCGTGCTCCAGCCAATGCTCGCCAATCGCCTGGAATTCGCCCTTGAACCAGCCGCTGACGATGTTCACCGCAATCCGGCCGTTGGTGAGTTGATCGATGGTCGCCAATTGTTTGGCCGCCAGCGCCGGTTGCCACGGGCCGGGCAAGATGGCGGCGATGACTTTGAGTTGGCTGGTGGCCGCGAGCAGCGCGTGGCTGAAGGCAACCGATTCATGCTGAAACTCGGCGCCGTAACCGGCGGTGAAGCGGATTTGCGTCAGGGCATATTCGAAACCCGCCGCCTCGGCCAATTGCGCCAGTTTGCGGTTGTAGTCGATGCCCCAATCGGTGCGTTGCTCGATCTTGCTGACCACCAGGCCACCGCTGACGTTCGGCACCCAGTAGGCAAATTTCGCGGCTTGCTGACTCATTGGCGTGTCCTCGGGACAGTTGATGAAGGTGAGTAAGCCAGAGCAGCAAGCGTGCCAGCGGCGGGAGACCCGGTTTTATTGGTTTCTCCGGAAATCGGCATGCATGGTGAGAGGGTGAATTGTTGGGTGCGTGTTGGGTGGGCAACAGTTGAGCCGTCGCTGGTCGAGTCTTATGGGTCGCCGCAACATTCGGAAATGAGTAACATGACTGCCCTCCCCGCAGCCCAGCTCTGCGCCCTGCCGAAATAAGCCGATTCCATGCCTTTCGAACTCAGCGTTGACCTCACCACCCTGGCCGTTCTGGCCCTTGTCGCTTTCATTGCCGGATTCATCGACGCCATCGCCGGCGGTGGCGGTCTGTTGACCACGCCTGCGTTGCTCACCGCCGGCCTGCCGCCGCACCTGGTGCTGGGCACTAATAAACTGAGTTCGACCTTCGGTTCGGCCACCGCCAGTTTCACCTTCTACCGACGCAAGCTGTTTCACCCACGGCAGTGGATGCACGCCATCGTCGGCACGCTGGTCGGTGCGCTGACCGGCGCCGTCGTCGCCCATTACCTGCCCGCCGAATGGCTGAACAAGATGCTGCCGGTGATCGTCTTCGCCTGTGGCCTGTACCTGTTGTTTGGCGGCACGCCGAAAGCGCCGCTGGACAGCGACGCACCGATCAAGAAGAAGTGGCAATCGACCCAGGGCTTCAGCCTCGGTTTCTACGACGGCGTAGCCGGCCCCGGCACTGGCGCGTTCTGGACGGTCAGTAGCCTGCTGCTGTACCCGATCGATCTGGTCAAGGCCAGCGGCGTGGCGCGCAGCATGAACTTCGTCAGCAACATTGCGGCGCTGTCGGTGTTCGTGTTTTCCGGGCAGGTGGACTGGATCATCGGCCTGAGCATGGGCCTGTCGGTGATGGTCGGCGCATTCTTCGGGGCGCGCACCGCGATCAGCGGCGGCGCCAAGTTCATTCGTCCGGTGTTCATCACCGTGGTGCTGGGGTTGACCGTGCGTCTAGCCTGGCAGCACTGGTTCAGCGTGGCCTAAGCGCCGCGCCACGTAGACGTCGATCAGATAACGGGCAATCGATTTGGACGCCGGCAACGGCGGCAGATCGTGCACGTTGAACCACTGGGCGTCTTCGATCTCGTCTTCCTGACAGACAATCTCGCCACCGGCATATTCGGCATGGAAGCCGAGCATCATCGAATGCGGGAACGGCCAGCACTGGCTGCCCATGTATTGGATGTTCTTCACCTCGATCTGCACTTCCTCGCGCACTTCGCGAATCAGGCAATCCTCGGCCGACTCACCCGGTTCGGCAAACCCGGCCAGCGTGCTGTAGACCCCGGTGACGAAACGCGGTGAACGCGCCAGCAGCACTTCATCGCCACGGGTCACCAGCACGATCATGCTCGGCGAAATCCGCGGATAACTGCGCAGGTCGCAGGGCTGGCAATACATCGCCCGCTCCCGCGGCACCTGGGTCATGGCCTGACCGCAGTTGCCGCAGAAACGGTGTTCGCGCGCCCAAGTACCAATCTGCGCCGCATAACCCAGCACTTTGTAGATCGTGTGATCGCCATCGAGCATGAACGCCCGCAGGCCTTTCCAGCTGCAACCCGGCACCTCGCTGGTGCTGCGCAGTTCCAGCAGATACACCGGCTCGCCATCGAGATGACCGATACCGTGCTCGGCAAGGATCGACAAGTCCTGGCGCTTGAGCCATTCCCGGGGGAACAGCGCGCCGTTGTCATCGAACAGGAAACCCTCGGGGCTGCGCGCCACGGCCCAGCCGCCGGGTTGATCGGTGTCCAGTACTGCAGTGGTCCAGCGAGATGTCATGGTTTCTCAATCCAGAAATTCGGGTTTCTGTTTGCTCATATGGGCGGCCATGGCCACGCGCAAATCGTTGGATTGCAGCATGGCGGCGTTCCAGGTGGCAACGTACTCGAGACCGTCGTCGATGCGATGGTCGCGCATGTAGCTGATCATTTCCTTGGTGCCGGTGACCGCGATCGGCGACTTGCCGGCGATGTCCCGGGCAATGTCCATCACGCCTTCGATAAGGCTGTCCTTGTCGCTGTAGACGCGATTGACCAGACCGATGCTGCGCGCTTCTTCGGCGCCAAAGGTGCGACCGGTGTAAGCCAGCTCACGCAGCATGCCGTCACCGATGATCCGTGGCAACCGTTGCAAAGTGCCTACATCAGCCGCCATGCCGATATCGATTTCTTTAATAGAGAATTGCGCGTCTTCGGCGGCGTAGCGCATGTCGCAGGCGGCGATCAGATCGATGGCGCCGCCCAGGCAGTAACCCTGGATCGCCGCGAGTACCGGTTTGCGGCAATTGTCGACCGCATTGAAGGATGCTTGCAGGGTCAGGATCTTCTTGCGCAGCAGGCGCGCATTGCGGCCGACGTCCTTGCCCAGCTCATTGGCCACGCCGGCCAGCATCATCAGGTCGATGCCCGAGGAAAAGTGTTTGCCGGCGCCGCTGAGCACCACCACCCGCACTTCGTCGGTGTCGTCGATCCACTGGAACACCTCGACGATTTCGCTCCAGAACGCGGCGTTCATCGAGTTGATCTTTTCCGGACGATTGATCTGCACATGGGCGATGTTGTCGGCCAGTTCGACGCTGAAGGCGGTGTATTGAGTCATGGCAGAAGTCCTTTACCGGGCTGAAAATGAGGCCCGAACTATAACAAGGCATCAGCACGGCGGTTCGGCCAAATGCGGGACTCTAGCCGTTCTTCACCGCGACGAAGGCGGCGGTCTCGTAAGGCACCGTCACCACTTCCCTGCCCCGCAACTGCGGCTCGCCGGCAATCAGTTGAGCAATCTGCTCGTCGATCTTCGCACGTTGTTGGTCACTCAACGCCGCAATGAAACTGGTGGAGCGCACCCGGTTGAAAATCACATCTTCCGGCGAGCCGGTATGACCATGCTGAAAGTGCTGCGCCTGCAATGGCCCGAAACCCGGATGGGGAAAGGCCTTGCGCCACTCGCCGGTGTAGAAGCGCGGTGTATCGCCTTCCAGCGCATTGACGATGGCGTCCAGCTTGGGCACCCAATCGATCCGGGTGTCGCGCAGGTTCCAGATCAAACCCAGTTTGCCGCCCGGTTTGAGGACCCGGGCAATTTCATCCAGCGCCTCGGTGCTGGCAAACCAGTGAAAGGCCTGCGCGCAGACGACGGCATCCACAGAGGCATCGGGCAACGGCAGATCCGTTGCCGTACCGCTGACGGCCAGCACCTGCGGCCAGGCCAGCGACAGTTTTTCCAGCATCTGCGCCACCGGTTCCACGGCGATCACCTGGGCGCCGGTCGCCACCAGCCGTCCGGTGAACTTGCCGGTGCCGGCGCCGAGGTCGATAACGGTCTTGTGGCCATCGAGGCCCAGCGTGCCCGTCAGCCATTCACTGACGGCCGGCGGATAGTCGGGCCGGCCTTTGACGTAGGTGTCGGCAGCGGTTTTGTAGCCGCTGGCGGCCGAGTGGTGAACCTGATCTTTCATGGCCAAACTCCCATGGTAGAACTGCAGATCGACAACGAGTGCTGACGAGCATAGCGCCGGAAAAAGGGCTTTCCTTTAACAAAGCCTGACAAAGCAATGAATAAATTTTCACCCTGCGGTGTTCAAAGTGAAACATGACCCCCTGTGGAGCCTTGCCCATGACTATCCGTTCCGTTATGTTCGCCGCCCCGTTGCTGGTGGCCGCGGTTTTCGCGAGCCCCCTCGCCTTCGCCAATGGCGATGAAGAGGCGCCGGTACAGAAGCCCAACTGCCCCAAAGGCCAGGTGTTCGACACCAAGACCCAGAAGTGTGTGATGCAGACCAGCCATCTGGTGCCCGACGCCGACCGGACCGATTACGCCTACCGTCTGGCCAAGGCCGGCCGTTATGAAGAAGCCCTGGCCGTGCTCGACACGCTGGAACAACCGAACACCGCCAAGGCCCTCAACTATCGCGGTTACGCCACGCGCAAACTGGGGCGCACCGACGAAGGCATCGGTTACTACCTGCAATCGGTCAAACTTGATCCGCAGTACGCGCAAGTCCGCGAATACCTGGGCGAAGCCTATGTGATCAAGGGCCGCGTCGATCTGGCGCAGGAGCAATTGCAGCACATCCAGAAGATCTGCGGCACGACCTGCGAGGAATACCGGGACCTGGCCGAAGCCATCAACGATTCATCGAAAACCTGACACGACACGCGGAGGCGAACATTTTCAGCGATCAGGCCTTCAGAGCCGAACTCGGGCAACACCTGGCGCGCCTGTGGCGCTACGGCTTGCTGCTGTCGCGCAATCGGCACGTGGCCGAGGATCTGGTACAAGCCACCTGCGTGCGGGCGCTCGAACGTTCGGGCCAGTACCTGGCCGGCACCCGTATGGATCGCTGGCTGCTGAGCATTCTGCATTCGATCTGGCTCAACGAAGTGCGCGCCCGCCGGGTGCGCCAGGGCCAGGGTGTGACGGACGCCGACAGCCAGCTGACGTTCGATGGCGAATACGCCGCGCAAACCCACGTCATGGCGGCACAGGTGATCCGCCGGGTCGATGCGCTGCCGGAAACCCAGCGCGAAACGGTTTATCTGGCCTACGTCGAGGGCCTGTCCTACCGCGAAGTCGCCGAGATCCTGCAAGTGCCGATCGGCACGGTCATGAGCCGGCTGGCCACCGCGCGCCTGAAACTGGCCGAATACCCGCCGCTGCAAGCGGTACCGAACAGCCCCGCAGGAGACCGGCAATGAATGCGCCTTCCGACGAGCAACTGGTGGCGTATCTGGACGATGAACTTGACCGCGAACAGCGCAGCCAACTCGACAGCCTCATCGCCGACGATCCGCTGCTGAGTTTGCGCGTGCAATGGCTGAGTCGCAGCAACCTGCCATTCAAGGCTGCCTACGACGAACTGGCCCAACAGGCGCCGCTCGACCGTTTGCAGGCCCGGCTCGATGCCGCGCCGTCACCGCAGAAGCCCGGTTTCAGCCGGCGCTGGTTCATCGGCGCCGCAGCAGCGGGCGTGGCGCTCGCAGGTGTCGCGGCGGACCGCTTGCTCCTGGCCTGGCAAACGCAGCAATCGCACAACTGGCGCGAGCTGGTGGGCGATTACATGGCGCTGTATGTGCCGCAGACCCTCGAACATCTGCCCACCGACGAAGCCTCGCAACTGGCGCAGCTGCGAACCGTCGATGCGCGGCTGGGCGTGAGCCTGTCGCCGGCGAAACTGAAACTGCCGGGCGCACAGTTCAAACGCGCGCAATTGCTCGAGTATGACGGCGTGCCCATCGCCCAGATGACCTGGCTCGACGCCACCCACGGCCCGCTGGCGCTATGCGTCACGCGCACCAACAGCGGCAGCCAGCCGCTGGCCCATGAACGCCGGCACGGGATGAACGTGGTTTACTGGACCGAACGCGAACACGCCTGGATGCTGATCGGCCACCACCCGGCTTCCGAGCTGGAGGACATGGCAAAAATGTTTAAGACCCGGCTGAACGTTTAAAGAATTTTGTCACTATGCTGCTCGGGTGATTTTCCAAGAAGGATGGATTTATGCCGATTTCGCCACGCACAGCCCTGCTGGTCATCGACGTGCAGAACGACTTCATTCCCGGCGGCCAGTTGGCCGTGCCCGAAGGTGACCTTATCGTTCCGCTGATCAACCGGCTCGCCGGGCAGTTCAAGCAAGTGGTCATTGCCCAGGACTGGCACCCGGCCGGGCATGCTTCGTTTGCTTCCAGCCATCCAGGCCGCCAGCCTTACGACGTGATTCAACTGCCGTACGGTGAGCAGACGCTGTGGCCGGATCATTGCATTCAGGGTTCACGCGGTGCCGAGTTTCACTCGGGACTCGATCTGCCCCACGCGCAGTTGGTCATCCGCAAGGGCTGCAACCCGGACATCGACAGCTATTCGGCGTTTCTGGAAGCGGATCGCGTCACGACCACGGGTCTGGCCGGTTATCTGAAGGAACGCGGGGTCGACACGGTGTACATGGTTGGCCTGGCGCTGGATTTCTGCGTGATGTTCTCCGCGCTGGATGCACGGGCGGCGGGGTTCAATGCGTTTGTGGTGCTGGATGCTTGCCGGGCGATTGATTTGAACGGCTCGCTGGCGTCGGCGATCGAGCGGATGCAGGTAGCTGGGGTTGGGTTGATCCAGTCCACTGAACTGCTTTGACCCACTTGCTGATCGTTCCCACGCTCCGCGTGGGAATGCATACGGTGACGCTCTGCGTCACAAAGGACGCGGAGCGTCCTGGGCGGCATTCCCACGCAGAGCGTGGGAACGATCAGCGCTCTGGGTGGGACCTCAGCGATCATCAGGTCGGGGTTGGCAGCCAAAGCCTGAAACGCGCCCCGCCCAATGGCGAACCCTCCACCGTCAACGTCCCGCCCTGCGCTTCCAGCGCCCGCCGGCTGATCGCCAGTCCCAGGCCAAACCCGCCGGTCGCCCGATCGCGACTGCGATCCAGTCGATAGAACGGCTCGAAAATCCGCTCCCGCTCGTCTTCCGGAATGCCGATGCCGTCGTCATCCACCCAGATCTCGCAGCCTTTCGGGCAGACCTGCACACCGATCTGAATGCGTTTCTCGCAGTAGCGCATGGCGTTGCGCAGCAGGTTCTGAATCGCACGGGCCGTCAGGCGCGGGTCGAGGGAGAAGCGTTCCAGCTGATTGTGCAGCAGCACATCGATGACGATTTCCGGGGATTCCAGTTCTTCATCGACGCTGCCCAGAATGCTGTCGATGAACTCGTCCAGCGACACTTCGACCTGCTCCGGCAACTTCGCCGGATTCTGCAGGCGACTGTAGGACAGCAACTCCAGCACCAATTCATCCAGTTCGCGAATGTGCGCGACCAGCCCCTGCAGGCGTTCGCGGCTGGCTTGCGGCAAGTCATCGGACAGCGCCAGCGCCAGGCCGAAGTCCAGGCGTGTCAGCGGCGTGCGCAATTCGTGAGACACGGCGTTGAGCAGATCGCGCTGCTGGTTGAGCAGGTTTTCGATATCGCCGGCCATGGTGTCGAACACATTGGCCAGGCTGCCGATGTTGGATTTCGCGCCGATCTGCGTACGCTCGCTCAAATGGCCCTTGCCGAAACGTTCGGCCGTGCCCTTGAGGCGTTCCAGATCGCGCCAGTGCGGGCGAAACCAGAGCAACAGGCACGCCAGCAGACTGGCGCCGATCAGCACGTTGATGCTCCAGTACAACAGGTTCACGTCCATCGGATCCGGCGGCACCACCATCTGCACTGCCATTTCGTCGTTGAGCGGCGTGACCGCCAGCGTGCGCCAGCCCCAGTCGCCCACCCGCACCATGTTTTCGCCGCGCCGCAGACGTTCCTGCTCGATGGCGGTGAAGTCCGGGTCGTCAATACGGGCAAGGACGATGTGCAGCGGCTGGAAATCCTTGTCCATCGATGCCGCGAGCGCCGGCCACTGATCCTGCGGCACCGCGCGAAACTGCTTGGTGATCAGCGATTGCAGGCCACGGGAATAGTCGAGGTTGTAGGTGACGAATCGCTGTTTGAACGCCATCACCACCAGATCCGGCACCAGATAGATCGCCGCGCTGTAGGAAACGATCGTCACCAGATAGAGGCGAAACAGGATTCTGAACATCGAATCAGCATTCCCACTCGGAACGGCTGAACAGATAACCCTTGCCCCACACGGTCTTGATCTTGCGCGCCTCGCCGGCGTGGTCGTCGAACTTGCGCCGCAGCTTGGAAATCGCCACGTCCACCGAGCGGTCGGTGCCGTTGAATTCGATGCCGCGCAGGCGTTGCAGGATCTGGTCGCGGCTCAGCACTTCGCCGGCATGACGGGCCAGCACCACCAGCAGGTTGTATTCGCCGCTGGACAGCTCGACCGGTTGCTCGCGCCAGGTCACCGTGCGTTCCGACAGGTCGATGCACAGATTGCCCATCAGGATCCGGTCGTTGGCGGTCATCGGCTCGCCGAGGCTGCTGCGCCGCAGTAAAGTCCGGACCCGCGCCAGCAGGACGCGCGGCTCACAGGGTTTGGTGACGTAATCGTCGGCACCCATTTCCAGGCCCAGCACCTGATCGTGGCTGTCATCGCGAGCGGTGAGCATCAGGATGGGCAGCGTTGCCGAGTCGGCGCGCAGCAATCGACAGACCTGTAAGCCATCCAGGCCCGGCAGCATCAGGTCGAGAATCACCAGATCCGGCGGATTGAGCCGCGCCCGCTCGCGCACATGGTCGCCGCGGCCGATCACGCTGACGGAGTAACCGTTGCGTTCGAGGTAACTGGAGATCAGTTCGGCGAGGGCGGTGTCGTCTTCGACCAGAAGAATGTTGGGCATTGAGGTGATCCAGAAATACAGTGGCGACCCATCGTCCGCTATCGCGAGCAGGCTCGCTCTCACACTTGGAATGCAATCCCTTGTGGGAGCGAGCCTGCTCGCGATGCTTTATCTGTCGCAATAAATATCAAGGCGTAAAGGATATACGCCCTCACTCGTCCCGGAGCAAAACCCTTACACAATTTCACACAGCGCCTACAAAGCTTCACCGCTACCCTCGGCGACTGTCCGTAGGATGCGCAGATCAATATTGGGGGTTGTACATGTCGAAGAATCTGCTGGCCGGGCTCGGCCTGATCGCATTGGCGCTGACGCTGAGTGCCTGTGATAAATCCTCGAACGCCGAGGAACAGGCGCCGCCGGCCACCGTGCGGATCGAAACCCTTGAGGCGCGCCCCCTGTCGATCAGCAGCGAACTCAGCGGGCGGATTGCCGCGCCGCGCATTGCCGAAGTCCGCGCCCGGGTCGCCGGCGTCGTGCTGCAACGCACCTACCGCGAAGGCAGCGACGTGAAAAAGGGCGATGTTTTGTTCCGCATCGATCCGGCACCGTTCAAGGCTGACCTCGATAGCGCCGAAGCCGCCCTGCGCAAGGCCGAGGCAAACGCGTTCCAGGCAAAACTGCAGGAACAGCGCTACGCCCAGTTGATCGACGACAAGGCCATCAGCGCACAGGATTACGACAACGCCCGCGCCAATGCCCGGCAGACTGCCGCCGACGTGGCCGCCAACAAGGCTGCCGTCGAGCGCGCGAAGTTGAACCTTGGTTACGCCACCGTCACCGCGCCGATTTCCGGCCGCGTTGGTCGCGCGCTGGTGACCGAAGGCGCACTGGTGGGCCAGAACGAAACCACGCCCATGGCGCTGATCCAGCAACTGAACCCGATCCACGCCGACCTCACCCAGTCGACCCGCGAACTCAACGAACTGCGCCGGGCATTCCGGTCCGGCCAGTTGCAGCAGGTCGGCCAGGATCAGGTCAAGGCCACGCTGATCCAGGACGACGGCAGCCTTTATCCGCTGCCAGGCAAATTGCTGTTCAGTGACATCACCGTCGATCCGGGCACTGGCCAGATCATCCTGCGCAGCGAGTTTCCCAACCCGGATCTCGATCTGCTGCCCGGCAGCTACGTTCGCGTGCGCCTGGAACAAGGCGTGATTCAACACGGCCTCACCGTGCCGCAGCGCGCAGTACAACGTGACAGCGCCGGCGTGGCCCAAGTGCTGACCATCGACGATCAGATGCGCGTCGCCCAGCAGCCGGTTCAGCTTGGCGCTGTGCAGAACGACCGCTGGATCGTCACCGGCGGCCTGAAGGCCGGCGACCGCATTGTCATCGAAGGCCTGCAACACGCCCGTCCGGGCGAAGTGGTGCAGATCGACGACACCCCTCTTCCACTTGCCCAGACCTCTGGTCAGTAAGCAGGACGCTCTTCTATGCCGCAGTTCTTTATCGACCGCCCGGTGTTCGCCTGGGTCGTCGCGTTGTTCATCCTGTTGGCCGGTGCGCTGGCCATCCCGCAATTGCCGGTGGCGCAATACCCCGACGTCGCGCCGCCGCAGATCGAAATCTACGCCGTGTACCCGGGCGCCTCGGCGCAGACCGTCGACGAGAGCGTGGTCAGCCTTATCGAAGAAGAACTCAACGGCGCCGATCATCTGCTGTATTTCGAATCGCAGAGCAGCCTCGGCAGCGCGACGATCAAGGCCACTTTCCAGCCGGGTACCAACCCGGAACTGGCGCAGGTTGACGTGCAAAACCGCCTGAAAGTGGTCGAGTCGCGCCTGCCGCAAGCGGTCAATCAGCAGGGCTTGCAGGTGGAGAAAGTCTCCGCCGGTTTCCTGTTGCTGATCACCCTGACCTCCAGCGACGGCAAACTCGACGACGTAGCGCTCAGCGATTACCTGGCGCGCAACGTGATGAACGAGATCAAGCGCATCGACGGCGTCGGCAAGGCCCAGTTGTACGGTGCCGAGCGGGCGATGCGGATCTGGGTCGATCCGCAGAAGCTGATCGGTTTCAACCTGACGCCGGCTGATGTCAACGCCGCCATCGTTGCGCAGAATGCCCAGGTCTCGGCAGGCAGCATCGGCGATCTGCCGAACCCGAGCACTCAGGAAATCACCGCGACGATTCTGGTCAAGGGACAACTGTCGACGCCGGAAGAGTTCGCCGACATCGTGCTCAAGGCCAACCCGGACGGCTCTACAGTACGCATCAAGGATGTGGCGCGGGTCGAGATCGGCAGCCAGGAATACCAGTTCGGCACCCGTCTGAACGGCAAGCCGTCCACCGCCGTCGGTGTACAACTGTCGCCGGGCGCCAACGCCCTCAGCACCGCGACCTTGATCCGGGCAAAGATGGATGAGCTGTCGCGCTACTTCCCGGCCGGCGTGGAATACAAGATCCCCTACGACACGTCGCCGTTCGTGAAGGTCTCGATCACCAAAGTGATCTATACCCTCGGCGAAGCGATGCTGCTGGTGTTCGCGGTGATGTTCCTGTTCCTGCAGAACATCCGCTACACACTGATTCCGACGCTGGTGGTGCCGGTGGCGTTGATGGGTACTTTTGCGACGATGCTGGCGCTGGGTTTCTCGATCAACGTGCTGACCATGTTCGGCATGGTGCTGGCCATCGGCATTCTGGTGGACGACGCCATCGTGGTGGTAGAGAACGTCGAACGGATCATGGCCACCGAAGGCCTTTCACCGAAAGAGGCAACGCGCAAGGCGATGAGCCAGATCACCGGCGCGATCATCGGCATTACCCTGGTGCTGGTGGCGGTGTTCATTCCGATGGCGTTCATGCAGGGCTCGGTGGGCGTCATCTATCGCCAGTTCTCGTTGTCGATGGCGACTTCGATCCTGTTTTCGGCATTCCTCGCCCTGACCTTGACCCCGGCACTGTGCGCCACTTTGCTCAAGCCGATTGCCAAGGGTGAACATCACGAGAAAACCGGGTTCTTCGGCTGGTTCAACCGCCGATTCGAACAATTGACGGATCGTTATCAGGGCTGGGTCGGTTACGCACTGAAACGCACCGGTCGCTATCTACTGATTTACGTTGTGCTGCTGGTGGGTCTGGGCCTGTGCTTCGCGCGCCTGCCCTCCTCGTTCCTGCCGGTCGAGGATCAGGGTTACACCATCACCGACATTCAACTGCCGCCCGGCGCGAGCAAGAACCGTACGGTGCAGGTGGTCGAGCAGATCGAAGCGCACAACGCCGGCGAGCCGGGCGTGGGCGACAGCACTGTGATTCTCGGTTTCAGCTTCTCCGGCAGCGGGCAGAACGCCGCATTGGCGTTTACCACGCTCAAGGACTGGTCGCAGCGTGGCGGCGACGACTCGGCAAGTTCGATTGCCGACCGCGCCAACATCGCCCTCAGCCAGATCAAGGACGCAGTGGCCTTTGCCGTACTGCCGCCACCCGTTGATGGCCTCGGCACATCCAGCGGCTTCGAGTTCCGCCTGCAGGATCGCGGCGGCCTCGGTCATGCGACCTTGATGGAGGCGCGCACCCAACTGCTGGAAGCCGCCGAGAAAAGCCCGATCCTGATGAACGTGCGTGAAAGCGCGCTGGCCGAAGCACCGCAAGTGCAGCTGGAAGTGGATCGCAAGCAGGCCAATGCCCTGGGGGTTTCGTTCGCCGATATTGGCAACGTGCTGTCCACCGCCATTGGCTCTTCGTACGTTAACGACTTCCCCAATCAGGGGCGGATGCAACGCGTTGTCGTGCAGGCTGAAGGTGACCGTCGCAGTCAGGTCGATGACCTGCTGAAAATGCATGTGCGCAACGACGCCGGAAAAATGGTGCCCCTGTCGGCGTTCGTCAAAGCCACATGGACCCAGGGCCCGGCGCAGCTGACCCGCTACAACGGCTACCCGGCGATCTCGATTTCCGGCGAGCCTAAACCCGGCCACAGTACCGGCGAAGCCATGGCGGAAATCGAACGGCTGGTCGCTCAGGGGCCGAAAGGCTTGGGTCAGGAATGGACTGGTCTGTCGTTGCAGGAACGTTTGTCCGGCAGTCAGGCGCCGATTCTGCTCGGGCTGTCGCTGCTGATCGTGTTCCTGTGCCTGGCGGCGTTGTACGAAAGCTGGTCGATTCCAACATCGGTGTTGCTGGTTGTACCGCTGGGCGTACTCGGCGCGGTGCTGGCGGTGACTTTGCGCGGGATGCCCAACGACGTGTTCTTCAAGGTCGGCCTGATCACCATCATCGGCCTGTCGGCGAAGAACGCGATCCTGATCATCGAGTTTGCCAAGAGTCTTTATGACGAAGGGCATGACCTGATTGACGCCACGCTGCAAGCAGCGCGCCTGCGGTTGCGGCCGATTGTCATGACTTCGCTGGCGTTCATTCTGGGCGTGGTGCCGCTGGCGATTGCCACCGGCGCAAGTTCGGCGAGCCAGCAGGCGATCGGTACCGGAGTGATTGGCGGGATGATTACCGCGACGTTGGCGGTGATTTTTGTGCCGGTGTTTTTTGTGGTGGTGGTGAAAGCCGTAACCCGATGGGCCGGCAAAAAATGAAGTTTCGCTATAAGTCGATCGGTTTTTACACCTGTCAAAGTTGACAGGTTCGCCAATTGCTCCAAAAACTTAGGCTAGCTCCTGTCACGTTTGACTTAGCGGTTTGACTTGAATCAGGAGCTTCTCATGACGAATGTAAAGGGCAATGCAGATGGCAAATTCACAGCCACCACGAGCGATCCCGAACTCCGGAATTTTAACGCAGAAGAAAAGTTCTACTCATTGGGTATGGGCCGCTCCCTTCAGGGGTGGGCCTCGTTGGTGCAATCGCCGA
Source organism: Pseudomonas sp. B707 (assembly GCF_022496685.1). Lineage (NCBI taxonomy): Bacteria > Pseudomonadati > Pseudomonadota > Gammaproteobacteria > Pseudomonadales > Pseudomonadaceae > Pseudomonas > Pseudomonas sp. B707. Next base: position 422,984 of record NZ_WTVE01000033.1, read on the forward strand.
ATGAACGCAGAAACATTGCCCTGAATTTCATAAACAAGGGCGATATGGAAAACCAGACCTTCGATTTCGCCGATCCTGATCGCCAAGCGTCAGGCAGCTGGTGGAAAAGTACATCAAGCTCTGTCGAGGCGCCTTTCCTTGCGCAAAGCGGCACAGTCACTGTCACCGTGGACGCCGCTAAAGATGAAGCCATGGCAACGTTTGACTTCGTTGCGGTGTCGCAGGATGGAAAGGAGAAAGTGACTGTCAACGGAGAACTGCATCTGGTGCCGAACGACCAAGGGAGAGCAAAACCATGAGTGCTGCTCAACCAGTGTCCGAAGGTAGCTTGACCGCTGACGTCGATGGCCTGGAGCCGCCAGTGAAGGATAGCTACACGGCAGAAACGGTTCTCCTCACGGCTCAATACGATCAACTTTTCAAACAAGAGGCCTGGTCAGCCAGGGGAGAATGGTGGATTGATGGCCCGAGTCGTCCTCAACGTAGTCTGAGTATTGTTCTGAATGTGGTGCAAACCGCCAGTTTGAATACCCCCTACGACTTGAGTACGGATGTCAGTCTGATCAGAGCGGTTTTCGTGGAAAAACTCGCGGTTGGTATCAATCCTTTTTACCAGGCGATTCAAGGGACAGTCACCTTTCTCAGCTTCCCTGTTGCCGGCTCGGAGAAGGGAAAAATTGAAGCCGAGTTCGACTTCCTCGGCCAGAACGGTGATGCTGTTCCAAAAACTGTGACAGTCTCCAAAGGCAAGCTTCAGATCCGTAATTGATCCAGCTTCCCGCCCATCCTTCTGAAACATAAAAACCTTGAGCTTCTTGTCGATGCTGACAGAGTCACAAGGTTTCTTTTTGCAGTCCTCCGCGCCAGCCAGCACCCACACCCATGCTATGGTTTGCTCGACGCCGTTAACAAAGAGCCGCCCATGCGCTTCCTCGCCCGCACCCACCCTCGCCTCTCTGCCGCGTTCCTGCTCGGCCTCGCCGTCGGTCTGCTGGTACCTGCCGATTCCATCATCAGCAAAATCCTCATCGGCTGGAACGCCGGGGTCTGGACTTACCTGTCGCTGATGCTCTGGCTCACCGCCCGTGCCAAGGCGCCGGATGTCAAGCAGATCGCCGTCGTCGAAGATGAAAACGCCGGGCTGGTGCTGTTCGTGGTGTGTATTGCGGCGCTGGCCAGCCTGGCGGCCATCACCCTGGAACTTGTCGGCAGCAAGGATCTGGATACCCACCACAAATTGATGCACTACGGTTTTACCGCACTGACGGTCATCGGCTCATGGCTGCTGATCGGGGTGATTTTCTGCGTGCATTACGCCCGGCTGTTTTACACCTGGGACGGCAAAGAGCCGGCGCTGCGCTTTGCCGAAGGCCTGACGACGCCCAATTACTGGGACTTTCTGTACTTCTCGTTCACCATCGGCGTCGCGGTGCAGACGGCGGATGTCGGCGTGGCCACGCGGGAGATCCGCAAGATCGTGCTGGCGCAGTCGCTGATCGGTTTCGTATTCAACACAGCGATTCTGGGTTTCTCGATCAACATCGCCGCCGGATTGTTTGGCTGAGGGCTGGCGTCAGTGGCTATTCGCTCACAGATTTCAAGGGCTGTAACCTGTCAAGTCTGACAGTGTACAGATCGCCTGAATCGCGCTTTTATGATGCATCCAGAGTTAGGGCCCAATGGCCTTTGGATACTTCCCCAAAGTGAACGGAGATCCAATTCATGAACGCTGTGATCAGACGCACCAGTTTTGCCCCCGGTAATTTTGTGACCGCAAAAGCTTTCGCCAACGGTGGAGCCCCTGTCGCGGACTTCACTGCCTCTTCCCGACTGATTGAAACCAAAAAGGTCGGCCCTGACAAAATCGACGCGGTAGAGATAACCGCCATTGATCGGCCACCTTCGGGCACGAAAGCCAAAACAAACCCGGCACGTGAACTTACCCTGATCGTCCCCGATGGTTTCCCGATCGGGAAACATGTCTTGACCAGCCGCTCTGACGTAGCCGTCAGCTATAAAGACGGCACTGCGATCAGTGAAGGCATTTCAGGTGACATCGAGATCAAGCCTGCGAGCGATCAAAAGAATGTCGCGGCCGATTTCAATGTGACGCTGGAGAACGCCGATGGCACTACCTTCCAGTTGAAGGGAGGTTTTCAAGTCTTGAAGTGATGCAGCCGCAGGCACAAAAAAGGGAAGCCATCGCTTCCCTTTTTAGTTTCCGTTCCCTCAAAACCTGTAATGCGCCCCCATGTTCACACCGAAGTCTTTGGTGACGTTGTCGCCCTTGCTGGTGTCCAGCTCCGCGTGCAGCTGCCAGCGGTCATTCAGGGTCCAGGATGCGCCGGCGGCCACTTCGAAGCGCGTGCCGGAAAGATCATTGTTGAACTTGTTGTCGTTGACCCGCACTTCGTTGGTTTTGACGAACTCATGTACGGCAGCCACCCGCACGTGGGGTTGCAGGACACTGCCATCCGCCAGTTTCATGCCTCGCCCTAAGTTCAGGCCCGCCTTGCCCAGCATGGAACGGGTTGTATCAGCGTCGACACTCAGACCATTGTCCAGACGAAAATCCTTGCCTTGCACCGAGGCTCCCTGCCATTGGGTGAACGGTTCGATGTAATAGCCATCCGCGAACTCAATATGCTTGCCGAACTCCACCGACGCGCTTGCACCCAGACTGTTGTAACTGCCTTTGGTTTTGGTGTTGTCACTCAGCATCACGTCGGCCTTGTTGCGAAAGTGATTGAGCTTGGCCACCGTGTCCAGGTAGTAACCGCTGTCGCCCAGCCAGGTGCCGTAAAGACCGAGTGAGGTGCTGCCGATTTCCCCGGAGCTGCCGCGGCTCAAATCCAGATCGGATTTGCTGTAACCGGCAAACACACCGAGCAGTACACGCTCGCCGGCGATTTGCACCGGCGTATCGACGCCCATCGAGAAACCATACTGTCGTTGTTTGTAACCATTTCCGTAAGCATTGTTACTGATGCTGTACTGGCTGCCGAAAGAGCGCACCCATCCGCCCGTTTGCCCGCCATTGACCCGCAAATCACCCATGCGGTTGTTCAGCAGAACCGTTTCGCCATAGGTCACTGTCGGGGCTGTACCGGCAATGGCCAATGCGGCGCGTGTCGGTGTGCTGACAACAGTCTTGTCCGGTTGCAGGAACCAGTCATCTCCCTTCTTCACCAGAAGATAAGTGAATGCGCCTACGTCGACACGGTTGTTCACCAGGCCGTACTGCGCGCCTGACGCCACGCTCTGCACCACTTTGATGGACGAGTCATTGACCGGATCAAGACCGGAACTGGTGACCAGCAACTGATGGTAGCCGGAAGCACTGCGCGTGACATTCAGCAGATCGCTGAGACCCTGATTGAAGTCGGTGCCCATCCGGAACGTGCCGTTGCCCGACAGGTTGGCGACGTTCAATTGAAAGTATTGCTGAGGAGTGCCGAAACCTACCGTGCCGCCATTGCCCAGCGACAGATTGTTCACCGATTGACTGCCGGTCATCTGCCATAGCGCCTGATTGTTGATCGCAAAATTGGCGACATTGTTCACCTGGCCGGTGAGCGTGGCAGCATTGTCCAGCGTCAGACTCGAAGCACTATTGGCAGAAGCATTGACGTCACCGTTCATGACGCTCTGATTGTTGATCGTCACCGTGGCGACGTTGCCGAGATTGCCGGTCAGGGTCGAGCCGTTGTCGAGCGCCACACTCGAAGCACCGAGCACATTGCCGGTCATGCGCGCCTGATTGTTCAACACCGCGGTCGTGACGTTTTGCAGATCACCGGTCAGCGACGCATTGTTCTGCAACGTGACATTCGCGGAACTGCCCGAAACCACCGTGACGTTACCGGTCAGGTCACTGTTCTCGACGAGGAATCCAGCCGAAGCACCTTGTCGGACTTCAAGCAACGTGTTGTTGCCGGCCACCAGCGTCGAACGGTTACGCACTTCGATGTCTGCCACTGTCGGGAAATTCGGCGCGTTGATGCCGACCACCAGTGCCGAGCCGGTCTGGCCTTCGACACGAGTGCCGTCCAGAATTATTTTGGTCGGGATAACGGCGTTCACCTGAGTGTCAGTGCCAACCGTCACGCCATTAAGACCGCCGCTAATCGTACTGCCGGTGGCCGACAGTGAACCTTCCAGCATCCTGATCCCGAAGCTGTTCGCACCAGTGCCTTCGGCGGTGGAGTTTTGCAGACTGATGACGCTGAATCGGTTGCCCGCAATGCCCCCCGTCAAGCCCTGAACACCTGAGCCATTACGCAGCGTCACGCTTGAACCGCCTACGCTGTTGTTATTGCGTACTGCCGAAATGCCGATGCCAGTGGCATTGTTAACCGTTGAGTTGTCCAGAGTTGCGCTGGCGTTGACCAGTGAAATCCCCGAGACCGCTGCGGCGTTGACATTCGAGCCCGTCAGATTGATCAGGCCACCGGGATTGCTGTTCATTTCCAGTGTCGTGGCATTGGTGGCATTCAGGATGGCGTTGTCTTGAAGTTGCCAGATTTGCACCGGCGTCGTGCCGTCAATGGCAAGCATGGTACCCGCCGGAACGGTACCCGCCTGGGTGAGCGGCGAATTCATCAATAGGGGCAGCAGGGACAAAATTCCCAAGCTGATCGAGGTTTTCTGAAACGGGGTGTTCAATTTGGGCGACATGGTTGAGTCCTACTCGATTACATTCCGTGAGGAACGAGCGTCCGACTCAAACGAGTTGCGAGCCGGAACTGAAGCGGTCGCCAGACTACGGATAACTTTCCGAGGGATATGTAGGACTAATCTCCATCTTCGTACGACTTATCCCCTTGTCCCGTAAGAGCACCCGTATCTGACTTCGATTCCCACGATGGGGACGGTATTGACTGCCGTCCCCATCGCAGGAAACTTCACTCGAAGTACTGTTGATGCACGATCAAGGACGGTTCTGGTCGCAATACACCAGGCTCGAGTTCAAGAGCGCGACAGGGACGATGACCGACGCTGTAATGCCGTTGACCCCATACTCGATGTACGCATATTGAGTCGCCGGACGCTGGCCAGGGCCGGGGCTCGGCAGCTGGATCGGACGGACATTGGTGTATGGCACGTCAAATTCCAGAGGGCCCGTTGCAGGCATGGGCTTGGAATCTGTGAATGGCGTGTTGGGTATCACCGTCCCGCCAGCTCCGTTGGTCGTCCGCCCCTCAAATTTTAACGCAACCGTTGCACCTGTCGGGATGTTGGCATCCCGCTCGACCCTGATCCGCAGTCTGCGTGTAGCCTCATACGGCGGCATCGGTCCGTTCGCGACAGCCGGGTGATCCAGACACGGGCAGTTGACGGACATCAAGAAGCTCTCGGGAACCACCGCACCGGTGGGGGTTCTGAAAGCCGAAACGACAATCTTCGGCGCCGGCAGATTGATCACGATCGCTGTCACGTTGACACGCGTAACAGGCGTCTGCGTCATCGCGTTTGAACTGCCGGGGTAGGAGACAACAATGTAGGCCTCGCGCGCGGTAGCGCCGGTGCCGTTCCCTTCCAACAGAATCTCGGCCCAAGGCAATCGCGTGGTGACCCTCGTCGCGCCAACCTGCACGCCCACAGGCTGACCCACTTGTTTGCCCTGATAGAAGAACGTGACGATTTCTCGACCGGTAATCGGCCGCAGAGGATTTGTCCACAAGTTCCAGATCATGGTTGCATCAAGACCGGCCTGAGCCGGGCCAAGCGTGTTGGGTGCAGGCACAGGCGTGCCGCCACCCTGAACGATCACCGGGATGGCATTGGGGTTTTCCAGTTCAGGAAGGTTCGGCTGCTCATCCCCGGCGTATGCAAAATCGACAGTAGCAAATTGCTGAGGCGTGGAAACCGGATTCGGTGTAATCGTCGAGCGAATCAATTCGTACCAGTACTCGACCTGCTCTTCGGTGTCCCGGTTAGGGTCGCCGAAGACCACCGCCCAAAAGGCGTAATCAATCACGAATTTCAGCGGCCCGGCAGTGCCTGGCGCCGGGATTGTCTGTTCCGCAAGATCATGGACAATACCCTTCGAATCCATGATATGCGGCAGGATTCGGTCATCTTGCAACGAGTTGGTCGGGAAATCGATCTCCATTACCACTGCATCTGGATCAGATTTGAATGATGCGAGCGTAATGGGCGTCTGACCGTTGATACCGGTCGCCGGAATCCTTGGAATACCCAGCACCGGGGCCGGTGCGCTGACCCGATTGAACAGCAGCGTGATGGGTGCGTTGTTGCTGATATTGCCCGCGGCATCCTCTAGGTTGTAGGAGTAAAAATACGCGCCATCCTTCAACGCTTGCAGAATGACCAGTGAAATATTGATAACGCCGTCAGGCCGCACCGGCAAATCTACAACAACAGCGCCCTCACCTTGCATGCCGGTGAATGTGGTGAGTTGGGAGATGAAGAAGTTGACCAGATCAAGGCCTGGTTCGAATTTTGTCCAGCCCGTTGGAATGGTGATGTTCAAGCCGCCAGCGTTGGCAGGGTTGTTCAACCAAGCGTCATCGATGAGGGTTGGCAAACCTGTCAGGCTGATCTGCGGCGGCCGATTGCCGGTGCCATTGCCAGTGCCGGGTTGGCGCTGCCATTGTGCAGTCAGGTCGATGAGGATCACGAGATGCGGTTGAGAGTTGTCGAGGTTCCCGAATGCGTCAATGATAACGAACGCTGCAAAAAACTTGTTGTAATCCCCGCTAGCCGAGAACTTGTCGACGAAGATACTGAGCTGCGTGTCGGTCCGGTCAAAACTGACCGGAAAAGTCCAGTCACCTCCTGGCTGGCTGGCTTTAAGCTTAGTGTCCACTAAATAAGTCGGATCTCCCGGTATCAGCTGCGCCCCTTCCGGAAAGATATACAGTTGAATTTGGTGCGCACCATCCGGAGTTTTGTCATCAACGTCCGCCAACTGAAAGGTCACTTTTTTATCAACTTTCAGTTGTTGATACGTCAGTCGACCATCTGCCAACTGATCCACAATCGTTGGCGGCAACGCCAGAGCACCACCACCCGTTTTAGCCTGCATATTCATGTTCGTGAACTCCATCGATGAGTGTGTTGTTGAACCATCAACGTTGTTTCCCAATGAAGAATTTCGCGACTGCGGGCTGCGTGTTCCTGGGATTGACGTTCTGCCAACGTTTTGTTGGATCTATCGCTTTTCACTGCTTTTTTGGACTGCTTGATTCAAGGACCGCAAGGCGGTTTCCCGGAAAGGCGCCTGTCGATCTTCACGAATTCCGGATATGAACTGGCCAGCGCAACACCGTTTCGGTAGTGGGTGTAGGTGCACATCGCAGATCCGAATTCGATCGGTTTGATGTATTGGACGTAGTAGCTACTGTCGAGTCTGAAATCGAACCCTTGGGGAGAGGTCGCTTCCTGTTGCGACAGCGTTTTTCGAATTCGTAGCGCTGTGCCCGGAATTGGGTTGACACCGTTCAGGCTCGTGCAGCCTTCCCAATTCAGTACGCACTCATCATTCGCCAGAAACGTTCCCGGTTGCGCCGGAACCCGCACGACCACCACATCCCAGATCGCCGGGAATGTTAAACACATGAGCCAGCCCCAAAGGTTCGCGTCGGGATAAACCACCTCTTTCAATTTGACCGGAACCGGGCGCTTGAGGATGAACACTTGCGGTATCGAGTCATCTTCATTACTGGTGTCGCCGGAGGTCACCCGGTACCTCAACGTGATGTCGCCTGTCTGTTGCAAGTACTGCGCAGGCAGGTGGATCGTGCCCGGAAAGACCACCGGAACCGGAAACAGGTTGTTGTAGAAACGCGTCTCGGATATTGCCCCGGGCTCAAGTATCCAGATCTCCAGCAAATCACTTTTGCCGGGGATGATCGAAGGTGCAACCCACGGCGACATGCGCAGTGTGACGCCGTTGATATGCGCATCCAGAGGCAGCACTTTGTCGGCACCCACCCCTTCGATGGTCAACGGCAAGGCGAATGTCCCGATGGATTTTTTGGCGCTCATCCACTGTTCTCCAGAGGCGTAAAAAACACTTTGCTTCGGAAGAAATTAAACGCAGTAACCGCGCTTTCGCCTACTGTCAGATCTGACAGGTTTGATGACCGCTGGTCGGAATTGACCTTAAGCTGTTTCTGATTCAGATCCTCTCGGGCTTGACGAAGCGATGGTTAATGCGGTTATCTGAAACCGGTTTCAGCCTTGCCGTGCTGACTCGAACAATTCCAATAAAAAGGCTTTTTCAACCGTGAACGATTTCTCCGCCGCCCAGCGCAGCCGCGTGACCATGCTCGATGTCGCCGAACACGCTGGCGTGTCCAAGGCCAGCGTCTCGCGCTTTATCGGCGATGACCGCGCCCTGCTCTCCGATGCCATTGCCCAGCGCATCGAGCAGGCGATTGCCGAACTCGGCTATCGCCCCAATCAAATGGCCCGTGGTTTGAAACGCGGCCGCACCCGCCTGATCGGCATGCTGGTGGCCGATATCCGCAACCCTTATTCGATTGCCGTGATGCACGGTGTGGAAACCGCCTGCCGCCGGCACGGTTACAGCCTGGTGGTGTGCAACACCGACCGCGATGACGAGCAGGAACGCCAGCACCTGGCGCTGCTGCGCTCGTACAACATCGAAGGGCTGATCGTGAACACCCTGGGCCATCATCGGGATGAGCTGGATGGGCTGAAGCGGGAAATGCCGCTGGTACTGGTGGATCGCAAGGTCGAGGGGCTCGACAGTGACATGGTCGGATTGAACAACCCGCAGGCCATCGAGATGGCGCTCGAACATCTTCAGCAGCGTGGCTATCGCAATGTGCTGCTGGTGACCGAACCCTATGACGGCACCAGTTCGCGGATCGAGCGGGTCAGCAGTTTTCAGCAGCAGATTGGTCAGCGCAAAGACATGCGTGGCGCGGTGCTGGAAACCGGTTCGAGTCTTGCGAACGATCTTCAAACCTTTTTGAACGCACCTGATTCGGGCCCGAAAGCCCTGTTCTGCGCCAACGGCGTGGCGGCGCTGGCTTGCACCCTCGCCTTGCGCGAGATTGGCGGCCGGTTGTTCGAGGATGTCGGGTTGATCGCGCTGGATGATCTGGACTGGTATCCGTTGGTGGGCAGCGGGATTACTGCCCTCGCTCAGCCGACTGAGGAGATTGGTGCGCGGGCGTTTGAGTGCTTGCTCAAGCGGTTGCGTGGGGATGATGAAGCGGCGCGGACGCTGGATTTTGCACCGGTGCTGATTGAGCGCGGTTCGACGCGCAGCAAGGCAGAATAAGGCCCTGCGGGGCCACCCAAAATTTTTTGAACAAAAATGAAACCGGTTTCAGAGGTAGATAACAATGAATAAACCTGCCGTTTCCATCAGCCTGTCCAGCTACGGCGCCGATCTTGTTCGCCGTCGCGGCCAAGGCTCTTTCATCGAAGTGCTGGCCGCTGCCGGCGCCCATCGCATCGAATGGCGCGAAGAGTTGCTGACCAACGAAGTCCCCGAGCAACTGGCCGCTGCCACACAGGCTGAAGGCCTGCAAAGCATCTATTCCTCACCGACCGAACTGTGGCTAGCCGGTCAGTCGCGGCCCAATCCGGAACTCATCACCGCGCTGCAAAACGCCGAAGCGTTCGGCTCGAGGTGGCTGAAGGTTTCCCTTGGTTTCTTCACTGACAACAACGATCTGCAGACGCTGGCGCAAATCCTTGCGCAAAGCCCGGTACAACTGCTGGTGGAGAACGACCAGACCTTGCACGGCGGCCGCATCGAACCGTTCCAGCGTTTCTTCGCCGCCGTTGAGCAACACAACCTGCCGATCAAGATGACGTTCGACATCGGCAACTGGCAGTGGCAAGACCAGTCCGCCACCAGTGCCGCACGCCTGCTGGGCCGTCACGTCGGCTACGTGCATTGCAAAGCCGTGGCCCGCCGTGCCGACGGCAAACTGGTCGCGGTGCCGCCCGCCGCCACTGACCTGCATCTGTGGGAACAACTGCTGCGGCACATGGCCCAAGGGGTCATGCGCGCCGCCGAATACCCGTTGCAGGGCGAAGACCTGGTGCAACTCACCACCGAACACGTCGCCGCCCTCACCCGCCTCGGCCAGTCCCGCCTGGAGCCTGCTCATGTCTGAGATCGATATTCTGTCGTTCGGCGAAACCATGGCCATGTTTGTCGCTGAACAGAGCGGCGATCTGGCCTCCGTCGAGCAGTTTCACAAGCGGATTGCCGGGGCCGACAGCAACGTCGCCATCGGACTGTCTCGACTGGGCTTCAAGGTGGCCTGGCTGAGCCGTGTCGGTGCCGATTCGCTGGGACGATTTGTCGTCGAAACCCTGGCCCGCGAAGGCCTGGATTGCAGCCATGTCGAAGTCGACAACGCGCACCCGACCGGTTTTCAGCTCAAGTCGCGCAACGATGACGGCAGCGATCCGACGGTCGAATACTTCCGTCGCGGCTCGGCAGCCAGTCATCTGTCATCGCAGTCGATCAACCCGACGTTATTAAGCGCCCGACACCTGCACGCCACTGGCATTCCGCCGGCGCTGTCCGCATCGGCCCGGGAAATGTCCCGTGAACTGATGACCCGCATGCGCAACGCCGGGCGCAGCGTCTCGTTCGACCCGAATCTGCGCCCGAGCCTGTGGGCCAGCGAGCGAGAGATGATCCGCGAGATCAACCGCCTCGCCGCCCTCGCCCACTGGGTGTTGCCGGGGTTGAGCGAAGGCCGGCTGCTGACCGGATTTGAAGATCCGGCGGATATCGCCGCGTTCTATCTCGATCAGGGTGCCGAAGCAGTGGCGATCAAGCTCGGGCCGCAGGGTGCGTATTACCGCACGCATCTGGATCAGGGTTTTGTCGCCGGGGTGCCGGTTGAAACCGTGGTCGATACGGTCGGTGCCGGCGATGGATTTGCGGTCGGGATGATCAGCGCCCTGCTGGAGCATCAGAGTTTTCCCGAAGCCGTCAGACGCGCCAACTGGATTGGCAGTCGTGCGGTGCAGAGCCGTGGCGACATGGAGGGTTTGCCGACCCGATCCGAACTCACCGCTGATCGTTCCCACGCTCCTGCGTGGGAATGCAGCTCGTGACGCTCTGCGTCACATGGGACGCCGAGCGTCCCCGGAGGCGTTCCCACGCGGACGGTTCGACGCCTCGACGTGGGAACGAGCAAGCAATAAACCATTGAACCTGCTGCGACAAAAACAACAAGCTCAGGAGCAAGACCATGAAAACCGCAACCCTCGCCACCCGCCGCTGGTGGTACATCATGCCGATCGTGTTCATCACCTACAGCCTGGCGTACCTCGACCGCGCCAATTACGGCTTCGCCGCCGCGTCCGGGATGGCCGCCGACCTGATGATCACCCCGGGCCTGTCCTCGCTGCTCGGCGCGCTGTTCTTCCTCGGCTACTTTTTCTTCCAGGTGCCCGGCGCGATCTACGCGCAGAAGCACAGCGTCAAGAAGCTGATCTTCGTCAGCCTGATCCTCTGGGGCGGGCTCGCCACGTTGACCGGCGTGGTCTCCAACGCCTATTGGCTGATCGTCATCCGCTTCATGCTCGGTGTGGTCGAAGCGGCGGTGATGCCGGCGATGCTGGTGTACCTGTGCCACTGGTTTACCCGCGCCGAACGTTCGCGGGCCAATACCTTCCTGATCCTCGGCAACCCGGTAACGATGCTGTGGATGTCGGTGGTTTCGGGCTATCTGGTGCAGCATTTCAGTTGGCGCTGGATGTTCATCATCGAAGGCTTGCCGGCGGTGCTCTGGGCATTCATCTGGTGGAAGCTCGCCGATGATCGTCCGGCCCAGGCCAAGTGGCTCAGCGAGCAGGAAAAGCACGATCTGGAAAGCGCGCTGGCGGCCGAACAGGTCGGCATCAAAGCGGTGAAGAACTACGCCGAAGCCTTCCGTTCGCCGAAGGTGATCATTCTGGCGCTGCAATTTTTCTGCTGGAGCATCGGCGTCTACGGCTTCGTGTTGTGGCTGCCGTCGATCCTCAAGGCCGGCGCGCAGATGGACATGATCGAGGCAGGCTGGCTGTCGGCGCTGCCGTATCTGGCGGCAGTGATCGGCATGCTGCTGGTGTCGTGGGGCTCGGACAAACTGCAAAAGCGCAAACGTTTCGTCTGGCCGCCGCTGCTGATTGCCTCGGTGGCGTTCTACGGCTCCTACGCCTTGGGCGCGGAGCATTTCTGGTGGTCGTACACGCTGCTGGTGATTGCCGGCGCCTGCATGTACGCGCCGTACGGGCCGTTCTTCGCCATCGTCCCGGAGATCCTGCCGGCCAACGTCGCCGGTGGCGCCATGGCGCTGATCAACAGCATGGGCGCCCTCGGTTCTTTCGGCGGTTCGTATCTGGTCGGTTACCTGAACAGCTCCACCGGTTCGCCCGGCGCTTCGTACCTGTTGATGAGCGGCGCGCTGATGCTCTCGGTGGTGCTGACGATTTTTCTCAAACCCGGCGCGAGCGACCGGGTGACGGCCAAGCGCGTCGCACCGCGTCCGCAGCCGGCTCATTCCTGAATTGATAGAGAGATGACTGCGATGAAAAAGCAGGTTGTGCTGTACAAGAAACTGTCGCCGCAATTGATGGCGCGTCTTGAGGAACAGGTCGATGTGACACTGATCGACAGCCTCGACGCCGATGGCCTGATGAAACTGCGCGACGCCCTGCCCGGTGCCCACGGCTTGCTCGGCGCGAGCCTGAAACTGGACGCGGCGCTGCTCGATCTGGCGCCGCAGCTCGAAGCGATTTCCAGCGTCTCGGTCGGCGTCGACAACTACGACATCGACTACCTGACCCGACGCAAGGTCATGCTGACCAACACCCCGGACGTGCTCACCGAAACCACCGCCGACACCGGTTTCGCACTGATCCTGGCCACTGCCCGGCGCGTGGTGGAACTGGCGAACATGGTGCGTGGCGGTCACTGGCACCGCAGCATCGGCCCGGCGCATTTCGGTACCGATGTGCATGGCAAGACGCTGGGCATCATCGGTATGGGGCGAATTGGCGAGGCGTTGGCGCAGCGCGGGCATTTCGGGTTCGGGATGCCGGTGATCTATCACAGCCAGTCGCGCAAACCGGCGGTTGAAGAACGTTTTGATGCGCAGTACCGCAGCCTGGAAAATCTGTTACAGGAGGCGGATTTCATCTGTCTGACCTTGCCGTTGACGGCGCAGACTGAAGGTTTGATTGGCGCGGAACAGTTTGCGCTGATGCGGCCGGACAGCATCTTCATCAACATTTCCCGGGGCAAGGTGGTGGATGAGGCCGCGCTGATCGACACCTTGCGCCATAACCGGATTCGCGCGGCGGGGCTGGATGTGTTCGAGCGTGAGCCGCTGAATCATGACTCGCCGTTGTTGCAGCTGAACAACGTGGTGGCGACGCCGCACATGGGCTCGGCGACCCATGAGACGCGCGAGGCGATGGCGCGGTGTGCGGTGGAGAATCTGTTGGCGGCGTTGGCCGGTGAAAAACCCGCCAACCTGGTGAATTCTCTCCACTGATGATCGTTCCCACGCTCTGCGTGGGAATGCCTCAAGGGACGCTCCGCGTTCCAGCTCTGGAAGGGACGCGGAGCGTCCCGGGCTGCATTCCCACGCGGAGCGTGGGAACGATCAGGAGGAAACCCTCAGGCGCTGCGCACCTGGAGAAGCTGCGCAGCGCACAGTGCAATCCGCGAACACGCATCCGCCAGTTTTACTCTATCCACCACCAGCCCGATGCGAATATGCCCCGCCGCACTCGGCCCGAACGCCTCACCCGCCAGCACCGAAACCCCATACCCCTCCAGCAATCGCTCGGCAAAATCCTGCGCGCCGAGCCCGGTCTGGCGCACGTCGACCATCACGAACATCCCGCCATCCGGTTTGATCGGGTACAACCCCGGACAACCACGCAACCGCTCGCACACCAGATCCCGACGCAACCGGTATTCCTCGCGCATCTGCGTCACTTCCGGCAGATCTTTCTCCAGTGCTACCTGCGCCGCTTTCTGCACAAAGTCCGGCAGACCGAACAACATGCTCAGCGACAGATTCACCAGATGCTCGGCCAACGGTTTCGGCCCGATCATCCAGCCGATCCGCCACCCGGTCATCGCATGGGATTTGGACAGACTGTTGATGGTCGCGGTGCGCTCGGCCATGCCCGGCAGGCTCGCCGGGCTGACGTGCTCGCCTTCGTATAACAATTCGCTGTAGACCTCATCGCTGATCAGCCACAGGTCATGACGAATGCACAACGCCGCCAGCTCCTGCCAGATCAACAACGACAGGCTCGCACCGGAAGGATTGTTGGGACTGTTGAGCAACATGGCCCGTGTCTTCGGAGTGATCCGCGTCGCGACATCCGCCGGATCGACGCGAAAGCCGTTTTCCGGACGAACCGGAACAGGCACCACGGTAGCTCCGCAAGCACCGAACACACCTTCATAAGTCACGTACATCGGTTCGGCGACGATCACCTCATCCCCCGGATCCAGCAGACATTGCGCCACCGAATACACCGCGCATTGCGCGCCGGGCAGTACGATCACATGCTCGGCATCGACGTCCTGGCCGCTGCGTTGCCGATGGTGCTCGGCGATGCGCCTGCGCAACTCCAGCCGGCCGCGCACTTCGGAATAATGGGTATCGCCCGCCAACAGGCTGTCGATGGCGCCGTGGATGATCGGCAGCGGCGTATCGAAATCCGGATCACCCACCGACAGCAGCAACACATCGACCCCTTCGGCGCGCAGCTCCAGCGCTCGGTCGTGAATCCGCCAGGCTGCTGCTCCCTCCCCGGCGATTCGTTGGGTCAAGGCTGAATAGCGCATGTACGTCTCCTGATTGCGCGGTCTCCAGCCTTCACCCTAGGTCAAATCACAAAGCGCGCCACCATCGCATTCAAATCCACCGCCAGACGCGACAGTTCGTGGGTCGCGGCGCTGGTTTGATTCGCGCCGGCAGCTGATTGGGTGGCCAGGTCGCGGATGTTGACCAGGTTGCGATCGACCTCGCGGGACACCTGTGCCTGTTCTTCTGAAGCGCTGGCGATTACCAGGTTGCGCTCGTTGATCTGGTGAATCGATTGGGTGATCTGCTCCAGCGCCACGCCAGCGGCGCGGGCCATTTCCAGAGTCGACTGAGTGCGCTGGTTGCTCTGTTGCATCGACTCGACCGCTTCGCCGGTGCCGTTCTGGATGCCGGCGACCATTTTTTCGATTTCCTGGGTCGACTGCGCGGTGCGATGGGCCAGGGCGCGAACCTCGTCCGCTACCACCGCGAATCCGCGTCCCGCTTCACCGGCACGCGCGGCTTCAATAGCAGCGTTGAGCGCCAGCAGGTTGGTCTGTTCGGCGATGGCGCGGATCACGTCCAGCACCTTGCCGATGTCGCGGCCCTGAGCGGCCAGGCCTTCAATCATTTGCGCGGTGTTCTGGACGTCGTGGGTCATGGTCTGGATCGCATCGACGGTTTTCACCACTTGGTCGCGACCTTCACGGGCAGCGTGGGTCGACTGGTTCGAGGCTTCGGAAGTCGACACCGCGTTGCGTGCGACCTCTTCCACAGCAGCGGTCATTTCGTTGACGGCGGTCGCGGCCTGTTCGATTTCGTCGTTCTGCTGTTGCAGGCCACGGGACGCTTCTTCGGTCACGGCGCTGAGTTCTTCGGCAGCAGCGCCCAGCTGCGTGGCGGAGCCGGCGATTTGTTCGATGGTTTTGCGCAGGTTGGTCTGCATCGCCGCCAGCGCTTCAAGCAGGCGCGCCGGTTCGTCCTTGCCGTCGATTTCGATGACTTTGGTCAGGTTGCCGCCGGCGATGGTTTGCGCGGCAGCGACCGCGCGGTTCAACGGGGTGACGATGCTGCGGGTCAACAGCCAGGCCAACAGCACGGTCAGCAACGCGGCAATCACGGCCACGGCGACAATGCCGGTAATGGCACTGTTGTAATACTCACCCGCCTGAGTGGAAGCGGTCTTCGCGTCGGCGGCATTGATTGCAATCAGCTTGTTGAGCTGTTCGCCCATCTTGTCGGTGCCGTCCTTGATCTTCGTGTTGATCAGGGCGCGCATCTCGTCGAGTTTGTCCTGGCGCGACAGCTCCATCATCTGGTTCTGCGCTTGCACATAGTTGTCGAGAGTCGTCGAAAACTCCTGATATAACGCGCGTTCCTCCGGGCCGGCCGGCAGGACTGCGTAACTGGCCTGGGCAGCGCGCACCTTGTCCACCAGCACACCGATGCGGGTCTGGGCTTCCTGCAAACCGGCCGGTTCGCGGTTGACCAGAATGCGGAACGACAGAATGCGCAGACGCAAGACGTTTTCCGTGACCACGGCGAGTTGGGTGACGCTTGGCAACTGCGTCGAGTCCATCTCCAGGGAAGCCTGACGGATGATCGACATGCGGTTGACGGCGAACACGCCAAGCACGATCACCAGCAAGGCAATAAAAGCAAAACCGAGGAAGGCACGGGGCGCGATATTCAGATTACGCAAGGACATAGGAGGACTCTCGGATGATTGAAACTACGAGCGTCCATGCCGTGATCACTGGCCCTTGGGGCGGGCTTCAGTCCGGCGTCACTATTTTAAGAAGTCTTGTGTGCGCCTGACTTCTGTATCGGCCAGGCTTGAGGAAGTTTGCGGGGAAAGATGAAATATTTTTCAAAGTGTTGCGGGTGTTTCAGCGGTGAAACACCCTTCGCTTCAGATGATGACTGACAGGTCAGGCTGGAGCTGCCATACCCCATACGCGAGCAATATCTGTTGCACGTTCACGCAACAGGCGCGGGGCTTCGGCGCAGGCTTGTTCCAGGGACATCGGGCCGCTGGTGACCGCGAATGCAGCGTCGATGCCGTGATCGTAGAGCGCTTGATAGCCCTCGCCCAACGTACCGGCAATGACGATTACCGGTACGCCGTGTTGCTTGGCGATCCGCGCGACGCCGAACGGAGTTTTGCCGCGCAGGGTCTGGGCATCGAAGCGCCCTTCTCCGGTAATCACCAGATCTGCGCCCTTCACTGCGTCGGACAGTCCGACCAGTTCTGCGACGACTTCGACACCGGCCTGGAAGCGTGCGCCGAGAAACGCTTTGGCGGCAAAGCCCAACCCACCTGCGGCACCACTGCCCGGTTCATCGCGTACGTCCTTGCCCAACGCCTGCGCGCAGAGTCCGGCGAAGTGGCCGAGGGCCTGATCCAGTTGTTGAACTTGCGCCGGTGATGCGCCCTTTTGTGGGCCAAAAATCGCCGAAGCGCCGTGGGGGCCGCACAGTGGATTGTTGACGTCAGCGGCGATGTCGAAACGGACGTGAGCCAGACGCGGGTCGAGTTCGCTCAGGTCCAGACGTGCGAGTTGCGCCAACGCCAATCCGCCCGGCACCAGAGCTTGCCCTTGAGCATTCAGCAGTTTCACGCCCAGCGCCTGCATCGCGCCGGCGCCGCCGTCATTGGTGGCGCTGCCGCCGATGGCCAGAATCACCCTTTGCGCGCCAGCGTCCAGCGCAGCGCGGATCAGCTCACCCGTGCCGAACGTGCTGCTGATGCACGCATCGCGTTGCCCCGGCGGCACCAATTGCAGGCCGCTGGCTTCAGCCATTTCGATGATTGCGGTGTGATTGTGCGGCAACCAGCCCCATGCAGCTTCAACTGCTGCGCCCAACGGGCCACGCACGCGGGTGCGGCGCAGTTCGCCTTCGCACGCGGCGAGAATCGACTCCACCGTGCCTTCGCCACCGTCAGCCATCGGACACTTGACCAGCGTCGCCTGCGGCCAGACCTGCGCCAGGCCCAGCGCAATGGCTTCTGCAACGCCTTGGGCACACAGGCTGTCCTTGAACGAATCGGGGGCGATGACGATTTTCATGCGAATTCTCCAGTTCCAATGCCCTCATGCTGCCAGTCGCCTTGCCGGTTGACGCCTGTCCGCTGCACAAGTGGCGCAGGCGTTTATTGTTCATTTCGACAAATCGTCGGTCTGTGGCAGCAATTGCACCCCGAGATACAACGCCAGCATGCCGTCGAGTTTCAGCGGATCGACCCCGCTCAACTCGGCAATCCGCTCCATCCGGTAACGCAGGCTGTTGCGGTGAATGCCCAAGGCATCGGCGCAGGCCTGGCTCTGCCCGTCGTGATCGCACCAGCTGCGCAAAGTCGCGAGCAACTGGCCGTTGCTGTCTTTGGCGATGACTTTGCGCAACGGTTTGAGCAGTTCATCCAGTGCATCATCGTTGCGATGGCGCCAGAGCATCACCGGCAAACGGTAGCGATTGAGGGTCAGCAGCCGTGAGCGCGGCAGTACTTCGCGGCCATAGGCGAGCAAATCGCCGACCCGCCGATAGCAACGTCGCAGCCCGGCCAGCCCATCGGCCTGCCCGCCGACGGCAATGCGCAGGATGTTCCAGCCCAGGCCATCGAGTTTTTCCAGCAGTCGATCATGCTCAACGTTCTGACTCGCCGGCCGGCACCACAGCAGCGACGACTTGGCCGAACTCACGCACCAACTGTCGGGATAACGCGACGTCAGCCAGGCACTCAGCGCCTCGACGGTTTGCCCCGGTCCGTGTTCCAGACCCAGCTCGAACAGATACGGCACTCGCGTCAGTTGCGGTTTGAGCCCGAGTTGCTGGGCCTCGTCGACCAACCTTGGCGAATCCCCCGCTTCACTCAACAGCAACGCCAGCAAGTCATCGCAACGCTGCCGCCGCCATTGCTGCTCGGATTGCTGGTTGCGCTGGCCCACCAGCATTTCAGCGGTCATGCGCACCAGTTCGGCGTAAGTACGCAGTTGCTCCGGCTCGCCAGTGATGCCGAGTACGCCGATCAAACGCTGATCGAGCAACAGCGGCAGATTGATCCCCGGCTGCACGCCTTTCAGATGCACCGCCGTCTGCGCGTCAATCTCCACCACCCGCCCGTTGGCCAGCACCAGTTGCGCGCCCTCGTGGCGGGTGTTGATCCGCTCCGGCTCGCCGCTGCCGAGAATCAGCCCCTGGCTGTCCATGACGTTGACGTTGTACGGCAAAATGGCCATGGCCCGGTCGACGATATCCTGGGCGAGGTCGTGATCGAGTTCGAACATAAGGGCTGGAATCCTTGAAAACAGGCGCGGACGGTTGTTCACCCGCACAGGGTCTGGCAGCAAACCCTGTGCTCAGGCACAAAGACAATCCGGCCAAAGGTGGCCGAGACTCTCAGGGCGATCAACGTTACCCTTTGCATCGCAAAAAATCATAATAAAGAGAGAGCCGCCATGTCGCAGAGCGCCGCTGCCGCCCAGACCATCGATGACGATAAAAATGCCGTCTACAAACGCATCACTCTGCGTTTGATCCCCTTCATCTTCATCTGCTACCTGTTCAACTACCTCGACCGGGTCAACGTTGGATTCGCCAAACTGCAGATGCTCGACGCGCTGAAATTCAGCGAAACCGTGTACGGCCTTGGTGCCGGTATCTTCTTCATCGGCTACGTGCTGTGCGGCGTACCGAGCAACCTGGCCCTGACCAAATTCGGCCCACGGCGCTGGATCGCGCTGATGATGATCACCTGGGGCACGCTGTCGACCTGCCTGCTGTTCGTCACCACACCGACCGGGTTCTACACCCTGCGCCTGTTCACCGGCGCGGCTGAAGCCGGGTTCTTCCCGGGTGTTGTGCTGTATCTCTCGCAGTGGTTCCCGACCTTCCGCCGTGGCCGGATCATGGCGCTGTTCATGTCGGCGATCCCGGTGTCCGGCCTGCTCGGCAGCCCGTTTTCCGGCTGGATCCTCAACCACTTCGCCGCCGGCCAGGGTGGTTTGGCCGGCTGGCAGTGGATGTTCCTGCTGCAGGGCATTCCAACCGTGGTGCTGGGCGCACTCGCCTACTTCCTGCTCAGCGACAACTTCGCCAACGCCAAGTGGCTGACCGCACATGAGCGTTCGGTGCTGGAAGCGGATCAGGCAGAAGACCTGGCGAACAAACCGAAAACCACATCCGATTCGCTGATCGCCGTGTTCAAGAACCCGGCCATCTGGGCGTTTGGCCTGATCTACTTCTGCATCCAGAGCGGCGTGTACGCGATCAACTTCTGGCTGCCGTCGATCATCAAAAACCTCGGCTTCAGCGACAACCTGGTGATTGGCTGGTTGAGTGCGATTCCTTACCTGCTGGCCGCCGTGTTCATGCTGGTAGTAGGTCGCTCGGCGGACTTGCGTAAGGAACGTCGCTGGCATTTGGTGGTGCCGATGTTGATGGGCGCGATTGGCCTGTTGATCGCGGTGAATTTCGCGGCGAATCCGGCGATTGCGATTCTCGGTCTGACCATTGCGACCATGGGCGCGCTGACCGGTCTGCCGATGTTCTGGCCGGTGCCGACGGCCATGCTGAGCGCGGGCGCTGCGGCGGGTGGGTTGGCGTTGATCAACTCGATGGGGCAGATGGCCGGGTTCCTGAGCCCTTACCTTGTGGGTTGGGTCAAGGACAGCACCGGGTCGACCGATGCGGCGCTTTATCTGTTGGCGGGTGTGATTGTTGGCGGGAGTTTGCTGGCGTTGCGGATGACGCGGACGTTGCGGGCTTAAGCATTAGTCGAAATACAGAAACGGCCCATTACGGGCCGTTTTTCTTTTAGATCTGGCTACAGCGGCGCTTCAGCCTTCAGTTCCAGATTATCCAGCGCCCGATTCACCGCCAATTCCCCCAGCATGATCAGTTGCGCGATCCCCAGCAGCACATGTCGCTGCGAGCCGTCCACCAGCCCGGCGAAGTCGGTGGCCATGGTTTTGGCGCAAGTCAGAGTTTCAGAGGCGTCGGCCAGCAGTTCTTCACTGTCGATGCCGGGGGCGATTAGGTAGCGGGTGTTGGGTTTGAGCAGCGGTTTTCTGGGGAGCAGCGGATTGAGGTAGTGATCGAGGGCGCGTTCGGCGGCTTCGTGGAAGGTCTTGGAGTCGAGGGATTCGTAGGGTGAGGTTGTATCGATTTCGGGTGGGTTGGGTGTTGGTTTGATCATGGTGAAACTCCTAAGGCGCTTATTGGAGCCACCACACTCGCTACCAAACGATGGTGGTGGCCAGACGCAGGTTGGTAGACCGGGCCTTAGGAGAAACGGCGCACCCGAAGGTGCCCTGCGAATGACCACCATAAAACAGAGACAAAAGACTCTACAAAATGGAGCACTCTGCACTTAAAGACCCGGGCTACCAAACCCGATCGCTGTTCTTTTCAGCGACGGGACAACGATAAAACCCGGCCCTTGAGCGCACAAGCCGGCGGATTCTGGCTTAGTCGTAGGCAACGGCGCAAGGTTGTGTAGCCTGGGTGCGTGTCTGGAAGTGTCCTTTAAACGCATGGTTTAAACACTGCGGTGTACTTGAGAACCTACCCCCTCACCCCAGCCCTCTCCCCCAGGGGGGGCGAGGGGGAAAGGGAGCCGATCTCGGTGCTTTTCAAGGCCGGCGTTCGACTCAATATCCCACGTCGGTATAAGTCGTGAGGTGTGTTTTTCTAAGCCTGAGTTCAACTCGGTATTTCACGTCGGCGTAACTTGTGAGAACACCTCGTTCGGCTCCCTCTCCCTCCGGGAGAGGGCTGGGGTGAGGGCGCTCTTGATTCTAACCACCCGATTTCGCGTCCAACTCAAGAACCACTCCCCCCGGCATCTGCACAAAAATCTGCCAGACCCCGTCCTCCGGCACCTGCGCCACCTGATACGGCAACCCACTGCCCTGCACCCGCTTCAAAACCACCGCCGCGTCTTCATCAGTACGAAACGCGATGTGGCTCAAAGCAGCGTCCTCGGACAAAGGCTGCTCAATCACATGCACCAACGCCTCCCCATCCTGATACAACCACCGCCCGGGAAACGGAAACGGCGGCCGGCGCCCCGGCGTCAATCCCAACAACCCACCAAAAGCGTCCTGCAGCGCCTGACCGTCAGCGGTGTTGAAAGCAAGATGATCAAATGTCCACGTCATGTCTGTCTCCTGCGGTTATTCAGGATTTCAGTATCTGCGCTTGCCAATCCCGGAAAAATCCCGCAAAACGCCAAGGATCTTCAACGGATTTTTACTAATGAGCTCAATCCTCGATCTGGAAATCTTCGTCCGCACCGCCGACTCCGGCAGCATCTCCGCCGCCGCTCGGGCGCTGGAGCTGACGCCGGCAGCCGCCAGCATCGCGTTGAAACGCCTGGAAACCCGCCTCGGCATACGCCTCTTCGCCCGCTCCACCCGCAGCATGCGCCTGACCGAAGAAGGCCGGCGCTATCTGGAAAGCGTGCGTCTGGCGCTGGCGACACTGGCCGAGGGCGAGCAGGCACTGAAGCAGCAGACCGAAGGCTTGAGCGGCGTGCTGCAACTGGCGGCGCCGTCGGACTTCGGGCGCAATGTGTTGCTGCCGTGGCTGGACGATTTCAAGCGCGAGCACCCGCACATTCAACTGCAATTGCTGCTCAATGACCGGCATGCGGATCTGTTTCGCGAAACGGTGGACGTGGCGCTGCGCTTCGGCGTGCCGAGTGATTCGACGCTGGTGGCGTTGCCGATTCTGCCTGAGCATCGGCGTGTGGCCTGCGCCAGCCCCGCGTATCTGGAACGTCACGGTACACCGTTAAACCCTGCCGATTTAAGCGAGCACAGCGCCCTGCTCTACCTGCGCAACGGTCGGCCTTACAACACTTGGCGCTTCCATCGCGAAGACGAAACCGTCGAGGTCGAAGTACGCGGCGACTACCTCAGCGACGACGGCGAAGTCGCCCGCCGCTGGGCCCTCGTCGGGCACGGAATCGCCTACAAGGCCTGGCTCGACGTGGCCGAAGACGTGCGTGCCGGGCGACTGATGACACTGTTCGATGACTGGCATGGCGAGAGTGTGCCGTTCAATCTGTTGTGCCCGCACCGGGTGCAGGTGTCGGAACGGGTCAAGGTGCTGCAGGTGTTTTTACGCGAGCGCTGCGAGGCATTGCGTCGATAAATTCACTTTGCCGCGCCGGGCGCTTCTGGTATTTGATGGAAGCTTTCCCACCGACAAAAGGATTTCGGCATGAGCTATCGCACACTGGGTCACTCGGGATTGCAGGTGTCCACCCTCACCCTCGGCACGATGATGTTCGGCGAACAGACCAGCGCGGAAGACTCGCTGCGCATCATCGACAAGGCCTGGGATCAGGGCATCAATTTCATCGACACGGCCGACGTCTACACCAACGGCCGCTCGGAAGAGATCGTCGGCGAAGCCATCGCCCGTCATCGGCATGAATGGGTGCTGGCGACCAAAGTCGGTTTCGGCCCGGTGGATGGCGTGCCGAACCGCAGCGGCTTGAGCCGCAAGCACATCTTCAACGGTCTGGAGGCCAGCCTGACCCGGCTCGGCACCGACTACCTCGACATCTATTACCTGCACCGCGAAGACCACAATACGCCGCTGGAAGTGACGATTTCGGCGATTGGCGATCTGATTCGCCAGGGCAAAATCCGTTATTGGGGCCTGTCGAACTATCGCGGCTGGCGGATTGCCGAGGTGATTCGCGTGGCGGACAAACTAGGTGTCGATCGCCCGGTGATCAGCCAGCCGCTGTACAACATCGTCAACCGTCAGGCCGAAACTGAGCAGATCACCGCCGCCCAGACTTACGGCCTTGGCGTGGTGCCTTACAGCCCGCTGGCCCGTGGCGTGCTCAGCGGCAAGTACGCACCGGACGTGACCCCGGACGCCAACAGCCGTGCCGGGCGCCAGGACAAACGGATTCTGGAAACCGAGTGGCGCGTGGAGTCGTTGCGCATTGCCCAGCAGATTCAGCAATACACCCAGGAGCGTGGGGTCGGGATCGTTGAATTCGCAATTGCCTGGGTACTGAACAACAGCGCGGTGACGTCGGCGATTGTCGGGCCGCGTACTGAAGAACAGTGGGATGCGTACACCAAGGCGCAGGCGGTGAAGATTACGGCTGAGGATGAAGCGTTTATCGACTCACTGGTGACGCCGGGGCATGCTTCTACGCCGGGGTTTAATGATGTGAGCCATTTTGTGTCGGGGCGTAAACCGCATCAGGCTTAAGCACCTATGCTTCGACACAGGTCCGTGCTCTCACCGGACCTGTGTCGAATGTTGGAAATATTGATCACTCGGCCAATATTCAGCACAAAAACCACGTATCCTGCGCGCCCCGTTTCACCATCACCCCCGCGAGGACAGTTTGTCTAAAGGCATTGCTTTATCGGTGACAGCATCGACGCTGTTTGCCGTCATGTATTACTACACCTCGTTGCTCACCCCGTTGAGCGGCGTGGAAATCTTCGGTTGGCGCATGCTGCTGACCGTGCCCTGCATGACCGTGTTCATGCTGGTTTCCGGCGAATGGCGGCGGGTGCTGGAGCTGCTGCGCCGGATCCCTGCGCTGCCGAAGTTGATCGGTGGCCTGATTCTTTCGTCAGCGCTGCTGGGCGTGCAGTTGTGGCTGTTCATGTGGGCGCCGCTCAATGGCTACAGCCTTGACGTCTCGCTGGGTTACTTCCTGCTGCCGTTGTCCATGGTCCTGACCGGACGCATCGCTTATGGCGAAAACCTGTCATACCTGCAAAAAGTCGCGGTGTTTTTTGCCAGCCTCGGCGTGTTGAACGAGTTGTATCAGGTCGGCGGGTTTTCCTGGGCGACGCTGGTGGTGGTCGTCGGCTACCCGCTGTACTTCGTGCTGCGCAAATACCTCAAGACCGACAACCTCGGCGGTTTGTGGGTCGACATGACCCTGATGCTGCCGGTGGCGTACTGGTTTGTGCGCGGCGGCGAACAGGGTTTCGGCGTGTTCGATCAGTACCCGGCGCTGACATGGCTGATTCCGCTGCTCGGCCTGATCAGTGCGTCGGCGCTGGTGGTGTACATCATTGCCAGTCGCCTTCTGCCGTTCAGTCTGTTCGGTTTGTTGAGTTACGTAGAGCCAGTGTTGTTGCTCGGCGTGGCGCTGCTGCTGGGTGAGAGCATCAAGCCCGGAGAATGGCTGACCTACATCCCGATCTGGCTCGCCGTGGTGGTGCTGGTGTTTGAAGGCTTCAAGCATCTGATGCGCCAACGGCGCCCGTAAGACGCGCAATAAAAAGCCCGGCCTGCACAATTGCAGGCCGGGCTTTTTTACATCTGGTGCGGATTACTCGGTAGCGAGTACACCGCGACGCACCTGGTCACGCTCGATCGATTCGAACAGTGCCTTGAAGTTGCCTTCGCCGAAACCATCATCGCCCTTACGCTGGATGAATTCGAAGAACACCGGGCCCATCAGGGTTTCCGAGAAGATCTGCAGCAGCAGACGCTTGTCTTCTTTATCCGACGCACCGTCGAGCAGGATGCCGCGCGATTGCAGTTGATCCACCGGCTCGCCGTGGTTCGGCAGGCGGCCTTCGAGCATTTCGTAGTAGGTGTCCGGCGGCGCGGTCATGAAACGCATGCCGATCTTCTTCAACTGATCCCAGGTCTTGACCAGGTCGTCGGTGAGGAACGCCACGTGCTGGATGCCTTCGCCGTTGAACTGCATCAGGAACTCTTCGATCTGCCCGGCGCCCTTCGACGATTCTTCATTGAGCGGGATGCGGATCATGCCGTCCGGCGCTGTCATCGCTTTCGAGGTCAGGCCGGTGTATTCGCCCTTGATGTCGAAGTAGCGGATTTCGCGGAAGTTGAACAACTTCTCGTAGAAGTTCGCCCAGTAGGCCATGCGACCGCGATACACGTTGTGGGTCAGGTGGTCGATGATCTTCAGGCCGGCACCGACCGGGTTGCGGTCAACGCCTTCGAGGAACACGAAGTCGATGTCATAGATCGAGCTGCCTTCGCCGAAACGGTCGATCAGGTACAGTGGCGCACCGCCAATGCCTTTGATCGCCGGCAGATTCAGTTCCATCGGGCCGGTTTCGATGTGGATCGGCTGGGCGCCGAGTTCCAGTGCGCGGTTGTAGGCCTTCTGCGAATCCTTGACCCGGAACGCCATGCCGCAAACGGACGGGCCGTGCTCGGCCGCGAAGTACGAAGCAACGCTGTGGGGTTCGTTGTTGAGGATCAGGTTGATCGCGCCCTGACGATACAGGTGCACGTTCTTGGAACGGTGGGTCGCGACCTTGGTGAAGCCCATGATCTCGAAGATCGGCTCCAGGGTGCCAGGTGTCGGCGATGCGAACTCGATGAACTCGAAGCCCATCAGGCCCATTGGGTTTTCGTATAAATCTGCCATGGTTGGCGCCTCATCATTCTTATCAATTAACCAGAGTTATTTGTCAGTAATGCTGAGACCGGTGGGTGGCGCACAGGAGATGCCACGCACACTGCGGGCGAGGAAGTCACCGTAGATCAGTTGAAACCCGAATATCTTCATTGTCGACCCAAGGCTCTTGCGGGCGAGGCTTCTGCTGCCAGAAGACGATTATTATTGTATGCGTAACCCGATTCTACACAGCGTAAATAGGGTTGTCTGCCCTCTCTATAAAATCCGCTTTTTTCCGGCCGGTGCAAGGGGTTTGTTGCACAGCCAGATGCCCGCCAGAATCAGCACGCCGCCCAGGCACATGGCCAGCGTCAGCTGTTCACCCAGCAGGATTGCACCGGCCAGCACGGCGGTCAGCGGGTTGAGCGCAATGAACACGCCGGAACGCGTGGCGCCGATTTTACGGATGCCATCGTAGTAACCGATGTAGGCCAGCGCCGAACCGAGTACGCCCAGATAAGCCAGGCTCAGCCATTGGCGTGTGCCAAGTGCCGCCAGCGCTGCAACGTCCACTTCGCCCCGGCTCAGGGCCAGCGCCCACAACATCAGGGTGCCCAGCAGAATCGAAAAGGTCACGGTCTGCACCGGACCGATGCTCTGGTTCAGGCCGCGAGAGAACAGCGAATAGACGCCCCAGCTCAAAACGCAGCCGAGGATCAGCAGATCGCCAATCCACGCGTCCGGCGTTTCGCTCAACAGCTGCGGGTTGCGACTGACGATCACCACACCCGCCCCGCCGATGCAGATTGCGATGCCGGTCACCTTCAACGGGCTCAGCCGCTCCTTGAACAGCAGCCATGACGCCAGACCAATGACCGCCGGGTTCAGCGCCACGATCAACGAGGCCCGGGAAGCGTTGATGTATTGCAACCCGTAAAAGAAGCACAGGTTGTAGAAGAAAATTCCGAAGAACCCCAACAGGGCCAGTTGCAGCCATTGCCTGAACGTAGGCCGCGCCAACCGTATTCGAGCGAGCCTTAAACACACGAGCAACGCCACGCTGGCCAGCAGAAACCGCAGGCTGGCAGCAAACACCGGGCTCAGGCTGCCGGCCAGAAAACGCCCGGCCACCCACGTTCCGCCCCAGATCATGGTGACCAAGGCCAGGTTCAAATAGACGGGCATGTCCGAGGCGACCGGACGAACAGGTTCATGACAACTCATAACGCTCCAACGATGAGACTGACGGATGACGTATCATTCGATTGATTCCTCATCATCGTAAAATGAGTCTTTACTCATGACCCTGACCCAACTCGAAATCTTCTCGCTGGTGGCCGAACTGCGCGGCTTCACCCTCGCCGCCCATCGTCTGGGAATTTCCCAGTCAGCGGTGTCTCATGCATTGAAGTCGCTGGAACAGGAACTGGGCGTCGAGCTGCTGCGCCGGCATCAATCGCAAGTGGAACTGAGCGACATCGGCGAACAACTGCTGTTGCGGGCACGGGCGATGCTTGGGCTGGCGAACACCTTGCGTCAGGAGGCGGCGGATGCGCGCGGCATGAAACGCGGCACGCTGCGCATCGGCTCGTTCGGGCCGACGTCTTCGATCAAATTATTGCCGCGGATTCTTCAGCAGTATCGCGAGGCGCATCCGGGGATCGAAGTGCACATCGATGAAGGCCCGGATCGGCAGGTCATTCAGTGGCTGGAGGAGCGGCGGATCGATATCGGTTTTGTGGTGCTGCCCGAGGAGCGCTTCGACACGTTCGCCTTGATTGAAGATCAGATGGTCGCCCTTCTTCCGCTCGGTCACCCGCTGGCGGCGCACGACTCAGTGAGTCTTAAAGACCTGTGCAACGATCCGTTTGTGCTGACCGAGGCGGGTTCGTCGGAACTGGTTTCGCGCCTGTTCAACGCCGCGCGGTTGAGCCCTAACATCCGCTATCGCTGTTCGCAGCTGCTCAGCACGCTCGACACCGTGGGCCGGGGCGATGCGATGACCGTGGTGGCCGAAGGTTCGTTGCCTTTCGATCCGGAACCGCGATACATCAAGCGACCGCTGTCCCCCGTAGTCACCCGGCAGGTCGGCCTGGCGGTGCTGAACCAGCGCCAGGCATCGCCTGCCACGCTGGCATTCATTCAGCTGGCAACCCGGCTGGATTATCGTTGAGCGGCGCAGGTGTCATTGGCCATCTATCATGGGCTCAGACCTCGGGCTTTGCGCGCACGCTTCGCCTGCCATCAAGAGCCCCACTCCACCGCGACAGGATGCGCCCATGCCACTGACCGTCAGGCCCCGCCGCAAGCGCAGCACACGGATTATCGTGACATTGCTGTGCGGCTTGCTGCCGATCGTACTCGGCAGCGTGATTCTTTATATGCAGGCCGGACGCGCCCTTCAGCAGAGTTCGCAACACACCGCCGATGAAGCCCTGCGGCAGTTCGAACTGATGCTCGACAACACTGCCCAGGCCGCCCGGGAGTTGCTGCCGCTGGCCGGCCAGACCTGCGAGACGGTTAAACTGGCCCTGCGCGAACAAGTCACCCGCCGCCCGTTTGTGCGCTCGACCAATCTGGTGTGGGACGACAACCTCTATTGCAGTTCGCTGTTCGGCGACTTCAAGGAAGTCGTGAATCCCGGCGACTACGCCCAAGGCAAGTTGTGGCTCATGAACGGCAACCCGGTGACGCCAAACACCGCGCTGCTGGTGTATCGCCTGAGCGAGGGACGCGGTGGCGCACTGAGCACGCTGGACGGCTATCACCTGAGCAACATCCTGCGCCTGATCGGCCGGCACACGTTGTTGTTGCTGCAAGTCGGCAACAACTGGCTCTCCGCCGACGGCAAAGTGCATCAGGGCGCCCTGCCCGCGTTGCCCGTGGCGCAAAGTATCTTGCACTCATCACACTATGCATTCTCGGTGACAGCGGCTTTTCCGGAAGGCGAAACCTGGCGCTACATGAAAGACGAGTATCCGCCGCTGTTCAGTCTGCTGATGTTCTTCGGCGCCGTATCAGGAACGATCGGCTACATCGTTCAGAAGCGCTCCACCTCGCCCAGCCATGAAATGCTTCGGGCATTGGAAGCAGGTGAATTCATTCCCTATTTTCAACCGGTGGTGCACGGCGACAGCAAACGCTGGTCGGGCGCGGAAGTGCTGATGCGCTGGAAACATCCCAAGGAGGGGCTGGTGCGTCCGGACCTGTTCATTCCCTTTGCCGAACACTCCGGGTTGATCGTGCCGATGACCCGCGCCTTGATGCAACAAACGGCTGTTGTGCTGGGGCCGCTGTCATCGACCTTTACCGCGCCCTTCCACATCGGCATCAACATCACCGCCAGCCACTGCCACGATCTGGAGCTGGTTGAAGATTGCCGTGAATTTTTGTCAGCGTTCCAGCCTGGCAGCATCAGCCTGGTACTGGAGCTGACCGAACGCGAGCTGATCGAGCCGTCCGACATCACCCATCAACTGTTCGCGCAACTGCGCGCAATGGGCGTGAAGATCGCGATTGACGACTTTGGCACCGGTCATTCAAGCCTCGGCTATTTGAGGACCTTCAATGTCGACTTCCTCAAGATCGATCAGACATTCGTGGCCATGATCGATAAAGATGCCCTGTCGCGGCACATTCTGGACACCATCATCGAGCTTTCTACCAAACTGGATCTGGGCATCGTGGCCGAAGGTGTGGAGACGCAAGCCCAGTGTGATTATCTGGCCGCTCACCATGTCAACTTTCTGCAAGGTTACCTTTTCGGCAAACCGATGCCGGCTGCAGACTTCATCGAAGCATTAACTCATCATTAACTTGACGGGATAAATCCAGACTCGCCGACAGCGCGCACCAAATTGATACAAAACAGCGTTATTGTTACATGAAGAAAAAGTCAGGATTTACTCTTGTCGCATTAACTACTACAATTTTTCTTACCTGTTGCAAGATGGGCAGGTGAGCCATTATCACCGAGTCGCTTCAAGGCTCTTGGCTTATAGCTTTGTTTGCGGTTGGTATCAGCCAAACACACTATTGGAGTAAAGATATTGTCCAGACTCGCTGAATTTCGTGCAGCTGAAAAGGCCCTTCAGGAGCAGCTCAAGCAGCTGGAATCGCTGAAGAACGATGCCGGGCTCAAGAAAGAAATCGAATTCGAAGAAAAGCTCCAGGGGCTGATGAAAACCTACGGCAAAGGCCTGAAAGACATCATCGCCATTCTCGATCCGAACCCGGCGAAATCCGGTCTGCAATCGACCGCCGCACCTAAAACCCGCCGCGCTCGCGTGGTCAAGGTCTATCAGAACCCGCACACCGGCGAGCTGATCGAGACCAAGGGCGGCAACCATCGCGGCCTGAAGGCCTGGAAGGAACAATACGGTGCAGCTACCGTTGATTCCTGGTTGCGCGGTTAATCCCTCGCAAACATGAAAGCCCTGCATATGCAGGGCTTTTTTTTGGACAATATTTAACAAATACAACGATTTTTCTGGCGGGAAAGTTGAGTCTCAAACCGCTCTCGCACTGAAACTATGCTTCCGAATGTTGCCCCGTTAGCCGGAGTTAACTTTATGTTTAATCAGTTCCGGTATCTAACACCAGACCGGCCACGAACAGACGACTAGAATTTCAAGCTGTTTCGCGCAGCGACTATGTCGTCGCCGCTCGCCTTATAAACCTCTGCCTGCCCTGCATACGAAAGTACGTAAGCCTTATCCGCTTCGACCGCTGCAACCAATGTTTGCGACAACACGTGGCGGCCGTTTTCAGTCACCGTACAAGTGGTTTCAAGCGCGGTCAGCGAGCCCAGCGTACTCGCGTGAACCTTGTTGCAGACACTCTGATAACCGCTCTGGAAAAAGTCTTTCTGAACCGACTTGCGCATCTCCAGCAACACGCCCTGCAAGTTGACCTGATGGCCGCTTTCCACGTGGGTCATCGTCAACTCCATCACCATCACCTGATTGCCATCGGCGTCAGTCTTTACCGCGCGCTGACGGGAGACTTCAGGGGAGGTTTCGGGCAGCGCCTCGACTTCCCAGCCAGCCGGCCAGGTGATGCTCGGCGCCTCGGCAAAGGCAGGCAGAGCAAGCAGGGAAAAACCCAGGAAAACGAACAGCGATTTGAACGGTCGGATCATTACCAGAGGCACTCGCGGATTGAGCCGTAAAGTCTGAGGCCCGCCCGCTCACAGGGCAAGCCCGCGCTTTCGGTTTGGCGATGCTGCCAGGCATGCGTATCATTGCGCCCATTCACTCGCCCCAATTTGTTACGGAGGGCCCATGAGCCTGCAAGAACTGAACACCTTCCCTGGCGTCACCGCCACCCCGGACAGCGCAACCCGCAACTTCGTGTTCAACCACACCATGCTGCGCGTCAAAGACATCACCAAGTCGCTGGACTTCTACACCCGTGTATTGGGTTTCTCGCTGGTAGAGAAGCGTGATTTTCCGGAAGCTGAATTCAGCCTGTACTTCCTCGCTTTGGTCGACAAATCGCAGATCCCGGCCGACGCCGCTGCTCGCACCGAGTGGATGAAGTCGATTCCCGGCATCCTGGAACTGACCCACAACCACGGCACCGAAAACGACGCGGACTTTGCCTACCACAACGGCAACACCGACCCGCGTGGCTTCGGCCACATCTGCATCTCGGTACCGGACATCGTCGCTGCCTGCGCACGCTTTGAAGAACTGGGCTGCGACTTCCAGAAGCGCCTGACCGATGGCCGCATGAAGAGTCTGGCGTTCATCAAGGATCCGGATGGCTACTGGGTCGAGATCATCCAGCCGGCACCGCTGTAAAGCTGAACCTGGCTAGAAAGCACCCCCGCAAAGAAAAACCCCCATCATCACTGATGGGGGTTTTCTTTTTCAGGCCCGGGATTTACGCCGGAGCCGAAGTGCGGATCAGGTGATCGAAAGCGCTGAGAGAAGCCTTGGCGCCCTCGCCCACTGCAATCACGATCTGCTTGTACGGCACGGTGGTCACGTCACCGGCAGCGAAGATGCCGGGGATCGAGGTTTCACCGCGGTTGTCGACGATGATCTCGCCGCGCGGCGACAGCTCGATGGTGCCTTTGAGCCAATCAGTGTTAGGCAGCAGACCGATCTGCACGAAGATCCCTTCCAGCTCGACCGTGCGCAGCTCGTCAGTATTGCGATCCTTGTAGCGCAGGCCGTTGACCTTCTGGCCGTCGCCGGTGACTTCAGTGGTCAACGCACTGGTGATCACGGTGACGTTCGGCAGGCTGTGCAGCTTGCGTTGCAATACGGCGTCGGCGCGCAGCTGAACGTCGAACTCCAGCAGGGTCACGTGGGAGACGATACCCGCCAGGTCGATGGCCGCTTCGACGCCGGAGTTACCGCCGCCAATCACCGCCACACGCTTGCCTTTGAACAGCGGGCCGTCGCAGTGCGGGCAGTACGCCACGCCTTTGTTGCGGTACTCCTGCTCGCCCGGCACGTTCATTTCACGCCACCGTGCACCGGTCGCCAGAATCACGCTCTTGGCCTTGAGGGTCGCGCCGCTGGCAAAGCGGACTTCATGCAGCTCGCCATTCTTGCCGGGGATCAGCTTGTCGGCGCGTTGCAGGTTCATGATGTCGACGTCGTACTGCTTGACGTGTTCTTCCAGCGCGGTCGCCAGTTTCGGGCCTTCGGTTTCCTGCACGGAAATGAAGTTCTCGATGGCCATGGTGTCCAGCACCTGACCGCCGAAGCGCTCGGCTGCAACACCGGTGCGAATGCCTTTACGTGCGGCGTAGATCGCCGCGGAAGCACCCGCCGGGCCACCGCCGACTACCAGCACATCAAAAGACTCTTTGGCGCTGATTTTCTCGGCCTGACGCTCGATGGCGCCGGTGTCGAGTTTGGCGAGGATTTCTTCCAGGCCCATGCGGCCCTGGCCGAAGTTTTCGCCGTTGAGATAGATGCTCGGCACGGCCATGATCTTGCGATCATTGACTTCGTCCTGGAACAGCGCGCCGTCGATGGCGACGTGGCGGATGTTCGGGTTCAGCACGGCCATCAGGTTCAGCGCCTGAACGACGTCCGGGCAGTTCTGGCAGGACAGCGAGAAGTAAGTCTCGAAGTTGAAGTCGCCCTTGAGCGAGCGGATCTGTTCGATCACTTCGACACTGGCCTTCGAAGGGTGGCCGCCGACTTGCAGCAGGGCCAGCACCAACGAAGTGAATTCATGGCCCATCGGGATACCGGCGAAACGCAGGCTGATATCGGCACCCGGGCGGTTGATCGAGAACGACGGCTTGCGTGCATCGTCGCCGCTGTCGATCAAGGTAATCTGGTGCGAAAGACTGGCAACGTCTTTCAGCAGATCGAGCATTTCACGGGATTTCGCACCGTCGTCGAGTGAAGCAACGATCTCGATCGGCTGGGTGACCCGTTCCAGGTACGATTTCAACTGGGCTTTAAGATTGGCGTCCAACATACGGGCGATCTCCTGACTTTATTTGAGGCGAAAAAAAGCCCGAGCGAATCTCGCCCGGGCTTTTCTATTGGGCGGTGCAGCTTACTTGAGTAGGTGCGGAATCCCGCCCTGCATTGCGTGTGTCACAGACTTAGATCTTGCCGACCAGGTCCAGGGACGGAGCCAGAGTGGCCTCGCCTTCTTTCCACTTGGCCGGGCAAACTTCGCCTGGGTGAGCAGCGACGTACTGAGCAGCCTTGATTTTGCGCAGCAGCTCGGAAGCGTCACGGCCAACGCCGCCATCGTTCAGTTCAACGATTTTGATTTGGCCTTCAGGGTTGATCACGAAGGTGCCACGGTCAGCCAGACCAGCTTCTTCGATCAGCACGTCGAAGTTGCGGGAGATGACCTGAGTCGGGTCGCCGATCATGGTGTATTGGATTTTGCCGATGGCTGGCGAAGTGTTGTGCCAGGCAGCGTGGGCAAAGTGGGTGTCGGTCGAAACGCTGTAGATCTCTACGCCCAGTTTCTGGAAGGCGGCGTAGTTGTCAGCCAGGTCTTCGAGCTCGGTTGGGCAAACGAAAGTGAAGTCGGCCGGGTAGAAGAACACTACGGACCATTTGCCTTTCAGGTCAGCGTCCGAGACTTGTACGAAGTCGCCGTTTTTGAACGCGGTAGCTTTGAACGGTTTTACTTGGCTGTTGATGATAGGCATTGATGACTCTCCTTCAGGGTTGTGAATTCGATGGGTGAATCCTACCCAGTCACTCGACGGATGGCTCATTGGCAAACCTGATGCTGCTGATTTGTTTTCGCTATTAGCGGACTGTATTAATAGAAGAAAACGATATCTACGGCGACAGCGGCTTATCCGTAATCCGGGCCATCCCGTGAAAGGGGCTCGCTTCAACATAGCGCATGGCGGACTTCATATCCTTCCAGCCCACGTAACTCATCAACGATTTGAGATCCCAGCCGCTTTGGTGGGCCCATGTTGCGAAGCCGCGTCGCAGGGAATGGCTGGTGTAGCGCTCGGCGGAGATCCCGGCGCGCTCCAGGGCCTGGCGCAGCAACGGAATCACGCTGTTGGCGTGCAAGCCCTCCTCGCTCAGATTGCCCCAGCGGTCGACGGCGCGGAACACCGGGCCTCGTACCAGTGCTGCCTCGGTGATCCATTCGATATAAGCCTGCACCGGGCATAGCTTGAGCAGGGCCGGGGCCTGATAGGTCTGGCCGAGGTTTTCCCGATCACCCTTGCTGCGGGGCAGGTACAGGGTGATGCCGCTGCCGGCGTGCGCCTGCACATGCTCGATCTGCACACGACACAATTCATCGCTGCGAAAGCCACGCCAGAAGCCCAGCAGGATCAACGCGCGGTCGCGGCAAGCTCTTAGCAGCAGCGGCCGGTCCTGTTGTTCCCGGGCGTCTTTCATTTCCTGCTCAAGCCAGGCAACTGTCTGTTCAAGGTCGCGCAGTTGCAATGGCTCGGCCTGCTTCTCCTGGGCGGGATGCAGGGCGCGAATGCCCTTGAACACTTTGCGCACCACCGGCGACTTGGTGGGATCGGCGAAGCCCTGACTGTTGTGCCACTGCGCCAGCGCCGACAGACGCAACTTCAGCGTGTTGACCGACAACACGCCCGCATGCGCCACCAGATACCGCGCGATGCTGTCCGCTGTCGCGGGCAGGAACCCACCCCATACCGTTTCGAAATGCTCGACGGCCGCACGATAGCTGCGACGGGTGTTGTCACGGGTGGCGGCTTGCAGGTAGCGATCGATATCGCTCATGGGCTGATTTTCTCGTGGCGTACTGAGGGTTTGTGCGGAAACCGATTTTAGGGGTTTCACATGGGGTAATACCAGTATATCCCGCCCGTTTATCGGTGCTTGTTTCACTTTATTTTCAACATGGTACACTGTGTACTTTAGTGGCATGTACCACAGTACGAAATGTTAGGAGCAGATATGGCCCGTGGCGGCGTTAACAAAGCAGTAGTTCAGATCGCGCGCACAGCGATCCTCGCCCGTGGCGAACACCCCAGCATCGACGCAGTACGCATCGAGCTGGGTAATACGGGTTCCAAAACCACGATTCATCGCTACCTGAAGGAGCTGGATGACGGCAGCGAACCGGCCGATCCTTCAGCAGAACCCATCGATGACGAGCTGCTGGCACTCGTCACGCGCCTTGCCCAACGCCTGAAAGAACAGGCGCAGGAGCCGATTGATCAGGCGCGCGAGCAGTACGAGCAACAGCGTCAGGCACTGGAGGACGAGCTGAATCAGCTTCGTCAGGATCACGCGCAACTGGAGAAGAAGCACGACATTCAGGCCGCCGCGCTGGCCAAGGAATCCGAAGCCTTGAGCGATACCCGCTCGATGCTGCAGACCGAGCAGACTCGCAATGCCGGACTGAATCAGGCGCTGGCCGATTTTGAATTGCGCTTGCAGGACAAGGATGAGCAGATCCGCTCGCTGGAAGAAAAACACCTGCACGCCCGCGATGCACTTGAGCACTACCGCAACGCCATCAAGGAACAGCGCGAGCAGGAGCAGAGCCGTCACGAAAGCCAGGTGCAGCAGTTGCAGATGGAGTTGCGTCAGGCGCAACAAAGTGCGCTGGTACGTCAGGACGAGATCACCCAGCTGCACCGCGACAACGAGCGCCTGCTGACCGAAAATCGCGGCACCGTGCGTGAACTGAGCTTGGTGCAGGATCAGCTCAAGCACAGCAATCAGCGTCAGGATCAATTGCTGGAGCAAGCGTCCCGCGTCGACAGCGAACGCACCCTCCTCCAGGAACGCCTGCGCGTGGCGTTGCTGGAAAGCCAGACGCTCAAGCAAAACGTCGACGAACAGTCGCAGCTCAATCAGTCACTGGAAAAGGAATTGACCAAGGCGCAAGACAGTCTGCGCCTGGCCACCACCGTTGCGGCAGCGCCAGACGCAGCAGAACCGAAAAAGACTTAAGCGCCGACCGGCGTACGCATGGTGACAAATTCTTCGGCCGCCGTCGGGTGCACCCCGATGGTGTCGTCGAAGTCACGCTTGGTGGCGCCAGCCTTCAACGCGATTGCCAGACCTTGCACGATCTCGCCAGCATCCGGCCCGACCATGTGACAGCCCAGCACCTTGTCGGACTTGCCATCGACCACCAGCTTCATCAGCGTGCGCTCCTGGCAGTCAGTCAGGGTCAGCTTCATCGGCCGGAAGCGGCTTTCGTAGATCACCACGTCATGACCCGCGTCCCGCGCCTCTTCTTCGGTCAGGCCGACGGTGCCGATGTTCGGCAGACTGAACACTGCTGTCGGGATCATCTTGTAATCCACTGGGCGGTATTGCTCAGGTTTGAACAGACGCCGTGCCACTGCCATGCCTTCAGCCAGCGCCACTGGCGTCAACTGCACACGACCGATGACATCGCCCAGCGCCAGAATTGACGGCTCGGTGGTTTGATATTGCTCGTCGACTTTGATGAAACCCTTGTCGTCTAGCTGCACATCGGTATTTTCCAGCCCCAGGTTGTCCAGCATCGGACGCCGACCGGTGGCGTAGAACACACAATCCGCTTCCAGCACGCGACCATCCTTGAGGGTGGCCTTCAGGCTGCCGTCGGATTGCTTGTCGATGCGGGCAATGTCGGCATTGAATTGCAGATCCAGACCGCGCTTGGTCAGCTCTTCCTTCAGATGATTACGCACCGAACCGTCGAAACCACGGAGGAACAGATCCCCGCGATACAACAACGTCGTGTTGGCGCCCAGGCCATGGAAAATCCCGGCAAATTCGACGGCGATGTAACCGCCGCCGACGACCAGGACGCGCTTGGGCAGTTCTTTGAGGAAGAACGCCTGGTTCGAGCTGATCGCATGCTCATGCCCCGGAATCTCCGGGATCTGCGGCCAGCCACCGGTGGCGATCAGAATATTCTTCGCGGTGTAGCGCTCGCCGTTGACCTCAACTTCGTGCGGACCAACGATTTTCGCGTGGGCTTCATGCAGCGTCACACCGCTATTAACCAGCAGATTGCGATAAATGCCGTTCAGGCGATTGATCTCGCGATCCTTGTTGGCAATCAGCGTGGCCCAATCGAAATCCGCCTCGCCCAGGCTCCAGCCAAAACCCGAGGACTGTTCGAAGTCTTCGGCAAAGTGGGCGCCGTACACCAACAGTTTTTTCGGTACGCAACCGACGTTGACGCAAGTACCACCCAGATAACGGCTCTCGGCCACCGCCACTTTCGCACCAAACCCGGCAGCAAAACGCGCAGCCCGCACACCGCCGGAACCGGCACCAATCACATAAAGGTCAAAATCGTAGGCCATTTCTATCTCCTCGGCAGGCGATCAGCATACCCGCCGTCGTCCGTTGGGCAAGCACTCCTGCCGATATAGGGGCGGAAAATGAAAAAGCCACCCGAAGGTGGCTTTTTCGTACAGGCAGATCAGGCTTTATCAGTAAGCCTTGCCAGTCTTGTAGAAGTTCTCGAAGCAGAAGTTGGTTGCTTCGATGTAGCCTTCAGCACCACCGCAGTCGAAACGCTTGCCCTTGAACTTGTAGGCCATTACGCAGCCGTTCTGGGCTTGTTTCATCAGGGCGTCGGTGATCTGGATTTCACCGCCCTTGCCTGGCTCGGTCTGTTCGATCAGGTCGAAGATGTCCGGGGTCAGGATGTAGCGGCCGATGATCGCCAGGTTCGACGGCGCGTCTTCCGGCTTTGGCTTCTCGACCATGCTGTGTACGCGATAGATGTCGTCACGGATCATTTCGCCAGCGATCACGCCGTACTTGCTGGTTTCCTGCGGATCGACTTCCTGGATGGCAATGATCGAGCAGCGGAACTGCTTGTACAGCTTGACCATCTGGGTCAATACGCCGTCGCCTTCGAGGTTGACGCAAAGGTCGTCCGCCAGCACCACAGCGAACGGTTCGTCACCGATCAATGGGCGACCGGTCAGGATCGCGTGACCCAGGCCTTTCATTTCGGTCTGACGAGTGTAGGAAAACGAGCACTCGTCCAACAACTTGCGGATACCGACCAGGTATTTTTCCTTGTCGGTGCCCTTGATCTGGTTTTCCAGCTCGTAGCTGATGTCGAAGTGGTCTTCCAGGGCGCGCTTGCCACGGCCGGTCACGATGGAGATTTCAGTCAGACCAGCGTCCAGAGCTTCTTCGACGCCGTACTGGATCAGTGGCTTGTTTACCACCGGCAGCATTTCTTTGGGCATGGCCTTCGTCGCTGGGAGGAAGCGAGTACCGTAACCGGCTGCTGGGAACAAGCATTTCTTGATCATATAAGTCCTTGAAAGGGCTGTGTGTACGAGTTTCGGCGCAGTCTAATCAGGCGGCGTGCACCTTACAATGCCCCGCACTGGCTAACCGATGTCAACATAGAGAAATAATCTGGCAGATAGTTCAATCCGCACACGGAGGCTGCGCATTCAGCGTAGCCCAAAGATGCCGGAACACCGCATCGACCTGCGCCCGTTCGCCGATTTACCGTTATCATGACGCCTTTGAACCAGCCAACGAGGCCGCTAGATGTCCGCAGCAAAAATCATCAATGGGTACACCGTCGCCAAGGCGAAAGATGGCCAGTGGCATATCACCGCCGCCAACGGCGAAGATGTGTCCGGTCCGTTGCCCACTGAAGCGATGGCGATTGAAGTGGCCGCGGTGCTTGATTACACGCCTCCTTCACCGAAGCGTCGCGGCAAGGATCAAGACTGATCGACGACTGCAAATCACGGCCCTGCCTTCGCGCAGGGCTTTTTTTTTGGGCTTCGCACAAAGAACTGGCCAATCGCTATAACCTTTTCATGTCGGCGCTGTCATAGCGTCTAGCCCTCTCCCTCTCGAAGACGACATCGCCATGATCAACCGCCCCTGCATCAACTTCCTGCCCTTGATTGCGCTCGTGGCTCTGGCCGGTTGCGCTACCTCGCAGACCACCTACCTGAACAACGGCGAACAAGGGTTGAGCATCGACTGTTCCGGTGAAGCCAATTCCTGGGCCACCTGCTATGAAAAGGCTGACGCGTCCTGCGCCGGAACCGGCTACCGCATCGTCGGGACCGACGGCACACCGGCGCCCAAGGAAGACGACAAGACACTGGGCGTCGACGTCGGCAACTACAAAAACCGCAGCGTGGTGGTCGTGTGTAAATAGCCTTACATATGAATTTCGGCGAACTTGATCCCCAGCCCGCGCACGACCTCGATCAGGTCGTCGAGCCGGTTGAAGGACTCGACTTCGTCGTTATCGTCGACCAGGAAGTAACTGCGGCCGGCGCTCTTCTTGAAAAACACAATCCACTCCCCCGGATTCGCCGGGTTCTGGATCACATGGGTCGCCGCAATGAGCCCTTCCTTGTGTCGCTCCCGCACCTGCTCTCTCTTCATTCACCTCTCCAGAAATGACAATGCCGCCACAGCAACGCTGTGACGGCATCAATGCTGACTGCTGACAGTCTATCAGCCGGAAATACAGGCCGTGGCGGCTTTGCGCACATCCCAGGGGCGCAGCGGCACATTGGACATTCGCTCATGCAGCTTGATGCTGCTGCCGCCGGAGCGATCCTCGATGTCAAACACCGCGGCCGGACCCGATCCCAGCTTGCCTGGAACGATGACCCGAACCTCATCCTTGTGTCGCTCGACCTGCAAGGCACCCCGGCTGTCGGACAGCTTTTCGGCCAGGCACTCAGCATATTCATGGGGTTTCTTGCCGGAAATGACGTTCATGGTTGGCAGCGTTTCATTGATTTCCGAAACGCTTGCGCAACCACCCATTGCCAATGCCAACGGCAGAATCACCACACCCCATTTCATACAAAACCTCCAATAAAGACCCTCCGACAGCACGAATGCCGTTTTTCTCCGAGGCTCACTGCATTTAACCCACATCAAATCGTGAATATCTGTTTTTAATTGTCAAAGCGGCGCCCGACGGCCGGATAATAACCCGTCCGGGCTGATAAACTGCGCCAATCGACAATGCTATCGTTTTGATTTTGTAGAAAAAGCCCTTCTGGAGGCGCCCATGAAATTCATTCACCAGCGCGAGCACCTCAACGAAGACGACATCGTCGTCATCCAATGCTCGCAAACCTGCAACATCCGCTTGATGAACGACGCCAACTTCCGCAGCTTCAAAAATGGCGGCCGTCACACCTATCACGGCGGCGCTTTCGACACGTTCCCGGCCCGTATCACCGCGCCGAGCACCGGTTTCTGGAACATCACCATCGACACCGTCAACCGCCGCGCGATCAGCGTGACTCGCAAACCGACCTTGACGCACTCGATCAAGATCATTCGCCGCTCGAGCTCCAAACTCAGCTGAGCGGTTCCGCCAACGCAGACAGGTAAGCATCAACGTGGCCCAAACGACCAAATACGTGATCAAGTACAAACTCAACGGTGAGCGCCGTTTCGAGTTCGCCCAGCTGGAAAATGGCACGCCGGAAGAAGCCAAAGCTGCACTGGATGCTCTGCACGGCCAGAGCGACGATGTGATCAGCGAGATCCGCGTCAGCAAGGCCCTGTAAGACCCGGACGAAATTCGACCGCAAGCGGCGGAGTGTTGCGGCCGGGTGGACGACCCAGACTGATACCTGAATGTACGCCAAGGAATCAGCATGTCACCCTCACCCGCCTCCCCGCTCGATGCGCTCGACTGGATCGCCCTGGAGCAGCAACTGGATCAGGACGGTTGTGCTGTCATCCGCACGCTGCTGCGCCCGGACACCTGTGATCGGTTGAGTGCGCTTTACCCGCACAGCGAACCGTTTCGGTCCCAGGTCATCATGGCTCGCCACGGTTTCGGGCGCGGGGAATACAAATACCTGCGCTATCCGCTTCCGCCCGCTGTGGAACGCCTACGCAGCGCGCTTTACCCGCGACTCGTGCCACTGGCCAACCGCTGGCATGAACGAATGGGCCTGCCAGCGCGCTTTCCAGAGCAACACCGCGAGTTTCTCGAGCGCTGCCACGCCGCCGGTCAACTGCGACCCACCCCGCTCTTGCTGCAATACGGCCCGCAGGACTACAACTGTCTGCATCAGGACCTGTACGGCGAACATGTCTTTCCGCTGCAAGTGGCGATTCTTCTGTCAGAACCTGGCGAAGACTTCACCGGCGGTGAGTTCGTCATGACCGAACAGCGTCCGAGAATGCAGTCCCGGCCGCTGGTAATGGACCTGAGAAAAGGCGATGCGCTGATCTTTGCCGTCAACCAGCGCCCGGTCAAAGGCGTGCGCGGCGACTATCGGGTGACCATGCGCCACGGTGTCAGCCGACTGCACAGCGGAACACGGCATACTCTGGGCATCATCTTCCACGACGCGACCTGACGATCATGCAAACCACCTTCGATCTGTTCGCCGACACAGAATCCGAGCAACCCCGGCGCGCCGAACAGATCGGCGAGCAGTCCTGGGTGCTGCGCGGGTTTGCCCTGCCGCAAATCGAGCAATTGTTGCCGGCCCTGGAATCGATCATCGCCTGCGCCCCGTTGCGCCACATGATGACGCCCGGGGGCTTCAGCATGTCGGTGGCCACCAGCAGTTGCGGCTTACTGGGCTGGATCACCGATCGGAGCGGCTACCGCTATTCATCCGAAGATCCCGTGAGCCACCAACCCTGGCCAGCCATGCCCGAAGTGTTTCGCGAGCTGGCCCAGGCCGCAGCGAAACGCGCCGGATTTGCCGACTTCATGCCGGATTCCTGCCTGATCAATCGTTATGTCCCAGGCGCGAAGATGTCGTTGCATCAGGACAAAGACGAAAACGCCTACGAAGCGCCGATCGTTTCTCTGTCATTGGGCTTGCCCGCGACATTCCTGTTCGGCGGTTTCGCACGCGGCGACAGGAGCCAGAAAATCTCGCTGCTGCACGGCGACATGCTGATCTGGGGCGGCGTAGACCGGCTGCGCTATCACGGCATCCTGCCGATCAAACCCGGCCGGCACCCGCGCCTGGGCGAACAGCGTTTCAACCTGACGTTTCGCACCGCCGGATAATCCTGCAAAGTTTGACCGCAAGGGTCGGAGTGTTCCGGCCGGTGCCACTGGTTAACCTGAAATTCAACAGGTCAACGGACTCTCCATCATGAAAACGCTTTCCACCTCGCTGAACACTGAAGACGATCCACGCTGGGCCGCTGTCGTCGCACGCGACCCTCGGGCGGACGGCCAGTTTGTCTATGCCGTGAAAACCACCGGCATCTATTGCCGCCCCAGCAGCCTGGCGCGCTTGCCGAAACCGCAGAACGTCGAGTTCTTCGATACCGCCGAGGACGCCGAAGCCGCGGGCTATCGCCCCAGCAAACGGGCGAGCAAGGATCAGACCGAAGTCGCCGCGCAGCATACCGCCACTGTCGCGGCAGCCTGTCGCCAGATCGAGGCTTCGGACAGCCTGCCGGCGCTCAACGATCTTGCCGAAACCGCCGGTCTGAGCGCCTTTCACTTTCATCGTGTCTTCAAGGCCGCAACCGGCCTGACGCCAAAGGGCTATGCCGCCGCGCATCGCTCGCGCCGGGTTCGTCAGCGTCTGGCCGACGGCGGCTCGGTGACCGAAGCGCTGTATGACGCCGGCTTCAATTCCAACAGCCGTTTCTACGAGGCGGCCGATCAGGTGCTGGGCATGAAACCCGGCGACTTCCGGGCTGCCGGCCAGAACAACGACATCCGCTTCGCTGTCGGCCAGTGCTCGCTCGGCGCCATTCTGGTGGCACAGAGCGAGCGCGGGATCTGCGCGATTCTGCTGGGCGACGATCCGCACCAATTGGTGTGCGACCTGCAGGACCAGTTTCGCCGGGCAAATCTGATCGGCGCCGATGCCGAGTTCGAGCAACTGATCGCGCGCGTCGTCGGCTTCATCGAGGCGCCTGCCATCGGACTGGATTTGCCGCTGGATGTGCGCGGCACAGCATTTCAGGAACGGGTGTGGCAGGCGCTGTGCGAAATACCGGTCGGCAGCACCGCCAGC
Organism: Pseudomonas sp. B707; assembly: GCF_022496685.1. Lineage (NCBI taxonomy): Bacteria > Pseudomonadati > Pseudomonadota > Gammaproteobacteria > Pseudomonadales > Pseudomonadaceae > Pseudomonas > Pseudomonas sp. B707. The sequence continues at coordinate 466,557 of NZ_WTVE01000033.1, forward strand.
TACGCGGACATCGCCCTGCGAATCGGTTCACCAAAAGCCGTGCGCGCAGTGGCCCAAGCTTGCGGCGCCAACAGCCTCGCGGTGGCCATTCCGTGCCACCGCGTGGTGCGCAGCGACGGCAATCTGTCGGGCTACCGCTGGGGCGTGGAGCGCAAGCGCGAATTGCTCGAGCGTGAAGGCAAACCCCGACAGTAATCAGCGATTCACATCAACGACAACCCGCCCCCGGAGTTGCCCTGCCAGCAACTTCGGTGCCGCGTCGATAGCTTCGCCAAGGCCGATTTCATGGCTGATCAGCGGCAACAGGGTAAAATCCAGATCCTTCGCCAAGCGATCCCAAGCCTCGATGCGGCGCGCCTTGGGTTGGGTCACGCTGTTGATCCCGGCCAGCGTCACGCCACGCAAAATGAACGGCGCCACGGATGCGGGGAAATCCATGCCCTGAGCCAGACCGCACGCAGCCACGGTGCCTTCGGCCCGGGTACTGGCACAGGCATTGGCGAGCGTGTGGCTGCCGACCGAATCGATAACGCCCGCCCAGCGCTCCTTGGCCAGCGGCTTGCCGGGTTCGGACAGGGTGGCGCGATCAATGATTTCGCCCGCGCCCAGTTGTTTCAGGTATTCGTGTTCCGACACCCGACCGGTCGAAGCGACCACGCGGTAGCCCAGCTTGCTCAACAATGCGATGGCAAAACTACCGACGCCACCGTTGGCGCCGGTCACCAGCACTTCGCCCTGTTGTGGTGTCACGCCGTTGCGTTCCAGCGCCATGATGCACAGCATCGCCGTATAACCCGCCGTGCCGATGGCCATGGCTTGCGCAGCGGTGAATGCCTTGGGCAGCGGAATCAGCCAGTCACCGTTCAGTCGCGCCTTCTGCGCCAGGCCACCCCAGTGGCTTTCGCCGACGCCCCAGCCATTGAGCAGCACCGCGTCGCCAACCTTGTAGTCCGGGTGTGAGCTGACTTCGACGGTGCCCGCCAGATCGATCCCCGGCACCATCGGAAACTTGCGCACCACCGGGCTGCTGCCGGTGATCGCCAGGCCGTCCTTGAAGTTCAGCGTGCTGTAAGCGACATCCACTGTCACATCGCCCTCCGGCAACTGCTCGTCGCTGATTTCCTGCAGGTTGGCGCGATAACCGCTGTCGTCTTTATCGATCAGAATGCCTTTGAACATGACTGCCTCTTATCGGTGAAGTTAAGGATGTCGAGGCATTGGAATAGCACACTGAAACATTTTACCCTACTCGACCTTTAGCCAATCGGGCCCGAACGCCGAGCCAGCGCCGGCTGTTCAAGCTACAAATCTGTGCTGGTCATGGGGGGTGGCTTTGCGTTAAAAAACCGGCTGCTACCGTCCCTGCCCTGTTTCGTCGTCGGAGAAGCTATTCCATGAGCCAATGGCCTGATACCCGCATTCTTGACCTGTTCGGCATCGAACTGCCGATCATCCAGGGCCCCATGGCCGGTGCCACCAACTCATCCATGGTCATCGCAGCGTGCAACGCCGGTGGCCTGGGTTCGATGCCGGCCGCGATGCTGACCATCGAGCAACTGCGCGAAGAGCTGAAGACCATTCGCCAGGGCACGAACAAGCCGTTCAACGTCAACTTCTTCTGCCATCAACCGCCGGCCGCCGATGAGCAAAAGGCCCGTGACTGGAAAAACCTGCTGGAACCTTACTATCGCGAACTGGGGGTCGATTTCGATGCACCGACGCCGGTGTCCAACCGTGCGCCCTTCGATGCGGCCGCCTGCGAAGTGCTGGAAGAGTTTCGCCCTGAAGTGGTGAGCTTCCACTTCGGCCTGCCGGAAAAATCCCTGCTGGATCGGGTCAAGGCCACCGGTGCGAAAATCATCTCGTCGGCAACCACCGTCGACGAAGCGATCTGGCTGGAGCAGAACGGTTGCGACGCGATCATCGCCATGGGTTACGAGGCCGGTGGCCATCGCGGGATGTTCCTCAGCGCTGACCTGAGCAGTCAGGTCGGTACGTTTGCGCTGGTGCCGCAAGTGGTCGACGCGGTGAGTGTGCCGGTAATCGCTGCCGGTGCGATTGCCGATGCGCGCGGCGTGGCGGCAGCGTTCCTGCTCGGAGCTTCGGCGGTTCAGGTCGGCACGGCGTATCTGTTTACCCCGGAAGCGAAAGTCAGTGCCTCTCACCACAAAGCTTTGCGCACCGCCAAGGAAAGCGAAACAGCGGTGACCAATCTGTTTACCGGGCGCCCGGCGCGGGGGATTCTCAATCGGGTGATGCGCGAGCTGGGCCCGATGTCGGACAAGGCCCCCGCCTTTCCGCTGGCCGGCGGTGCCTTGATGCCGTTGCGCACGAAGGGTGAAGCCGAATTCAGTAACCTTTGGGCCGGCCAGGCCTTCACACTTGGTAAGGACCTCGGCACCGCCGAACTGACCCGGCAACTGGCGGAAGGCGCACTGGCGAAACTGACGCGATGATGAACCCAAACGGGTGAGGAGCGTGGCGCTCTCACCCGGTTTAAAAGCAGTGCTTCCTGTTTGGCGGCATTTCGCTATATATTTCTCTATATAGCGTTTCACCCCCTCGCATCGGCGCAGTCTACCTTCCAATAACAACTGCCCACTGCACTTGCCATCCACGGAGCCGTTACATGATCAATCGTGCCTCACGTTTTGCCCCTGCCCTGCTCGCGGTATTCGCCATCGGCGCCGCGCAGGCCGACGAAGTGCAAGTCGCTGTCGCGGCCAACTTCACCGCGCCGATCCAGGCGATTGCCGCCGATTTCGAAAAAGACACCGGGCACAAACTGGTCGCTGCGTACGGCGCCACCGGCCAGTTCTACACCCAGATCAAAAACGGTGCGCCGTTCGAAGTGTTCCTCTCGGCGGACGACACCACCCCTGAAAAACTCGAAAAAGAAGGCGATACCGTCAAGGGTTCGCGCTTCACCTACGCCATCGGCACCCTGGCGCTGTGGTCGGCCAAGGAAGGTTACGTCGATGCCAAAGGCGACGTCCTGAAGAAAAACGAGTACCAACACCTGTCCATCGCCAACCCGAAAGCCGCCCCTTACGGTCTGGCTGCCACTCAGGTGCTGGAAAAACTGAAACTGACTGAAGCTACCAAAGCCAAAATCGTCGAAGGCCAGAACATCACTCAGGCCTACCAGTTCGTGTCCACCGGCAACGCTGAACTGGGCTTCGTCGCCCTGTCGCAGATCTACAAGGACGGCAAGGTCAGCAGCGGTTCGGCGTGGATCGTTCCGGCGAGCATGCACGACCCGATCAAGCAAGACGCAGTGATCCTCAACAAAGGCAAAGACAACGCCGCTGCCAAGGCGCTGGTTGATTACCTCAAAAGCCCGAAAGCCGCTGCGGTCATCAAGTCCTACGGTTACCACCTGTAAATGTCGCTCACGAGTGCCGATTTCGCGGCGATCTGGCTGACCCTGAAACTGGCGTCCCTGACCACCGCGATCCTGCTGGTCGTCGGCACGCCGATCGCCCTGTGGTTGTCGCGCAGCCGTTCCTGGCTGCGCGGCCCCATCGGCGCGATCGTCGCGCTGCCGTTGGTGCTGCCACCGACGGTCATCGGTTTCTATCTGCTGCTGGCCCTCGGCCCCAATGGCTTCATTGGCCATTTCACCCAGTGGCTGGGGCTTGGTACCTTGACGTTCAGCTTCACCGGCCTTGTGATCGGCTCGGTGCTCTATTCCATGCCGTTCGTGGTGCAGCCGTTGCAAAACGCTTTCTCCGCGATCGGCACTCGCCCACTGGAAGTGGCCGCGACCTTGCGCGCCAATCCTTGGGACACCTTTTTCAGCGTGATTCTGCCCCTGGCGCGTCCCGGTTTCATCACTGCAGCGATCCTCGGCTTCGCCCATACCGTCGGCGAATTCGGCGTGGTGCTGATGATCGGCGGGAATATTCCTGACAAGACCCGGGTGGTTTCCGTACAAATCTACGACCACGTCGAAGCCATGGAGTACGCGCAGGCGCACTGGCTGGCCGGGGCGATGCTGGTATTTTCGTTTCTGGTGTTGCTGGCGCTGTATTCCAGCCGCAAGACCCGCGCGGGCTGGAGCTGATCGATGATTGATGCACGTCTGAAACTGGCTTGGTCGGGCTTCAGCCTCGATGTCGATCTGCAGATGCCCGGTCGCGGTGTGACGGCGCTGTTCGGTCAGTCCGGCTCGGGCAAGACCACATGCCTGCGCTGCATCGCCGGGCTCGAACGCGCGCCACAGGCCTTTATCCGCATCAATGACGAGGTCTGGCAGGACAGCGAGAAAGGCATTTTCGTGCCGCCGCACAAACGCGCGCTCGGCTATGTCTTTCAGGAAGCCAGCCTGTTTCCGCATCTGTCGGTACTGGCCAATCTGCAATTCGGCCTCAAGCGCATTGCCAAGGCACAGCGCCGGGTCGACATGACCCAAGCCACAGAACTGCTAGGGATCGGCCACTTGCTCGATCGTCATCCGCAGCACTTGTCCGGCGGTGAGCGCCAGCGTGTCGGCATCGCCCGCGCGCTGTTGACGAGCCCCAGACTGCTGCTGATGGACGAGCCTTTGGCGGCCCTCGACAGTCAGCGCAAAAGCGAAATCCTGCCCTACCTGCAACGCCTGCACGACGAACTGGAAATCCCGGTGCTGTATGTCAGTCATGCTCAGGACGAAGTGGCCAGGCTCGCCGATCACTTGGTGTTGCTCAGCGACGGCAAAGCGCTGGCCAGCGGTCCGATTGGCGAAACCCTGGCGCGACTCGACCTGCCCCTGGCCATGGACAATGACGCCGGGGTGATCATCGAAGGCCAGGTCAGCGGCTACGATACCGACTATCAATTGCTTACCCTGCGATTGCCGGACTCGTCACTGAACATTCGCGTGACCCACGCGCCGATGACGACGGGCCAGAGACTGCGATGTAAGGTTCACGCGCGAGACATCAGCCTGACCCTGCAAAACAGTGAGTTCAGCAGCATCCTCAATCGCCTGCCGGTCACGGTCGTCAGCGAACAACCGGCCGACAACGCCGCGCACGTGCTCATTCGCCTCGATGCCGGCGGGACACCGTTGCTGGCGCGCATCACTCGCTACTCGCGGGATCAGCTTGGCGTGCATCCGGGCCAGTCATTGTGGGCCCAGATCAAGGCCGTCGCGGTGTTGGCGTAAATCCGCGGGCACGACCGTCATGGCGTGCGGTCAATGGCTTTAACAGCCTGATTTGACGCGAAGGAAGTCCGCCATGCCCGATACTGCGCTCACCGAAGTGTTGCCTTCGGATCTGCATTACGTCGATGACACACAGCCCGGTATCACCCGAAAAAAACTGCGCGGAAAATTCGCCTATTTCGACCCCGCAGGCCAGCGCATCACAGATCCTGACGAGATCAAACGCATCAACGCACTGGCTGTTCCGCCGGCCTACGTCGACGTGTGGATCTGCGCCGACCCGCGCGGCCATCTGCAAGCCACCGGCCGGGACGCACGTGGGCGCAAGCAATATCGCTATCACGCTCGCTGGCGCGAAGTGCGCGACGCGGACAAGTATTCGCGTCTGCGTGAGTTCGGTCTGGCGCTGCCCAAACTGCGCAAACAGCTGGAGGCGCTGCTGGCCTCGCCGGGCTTCAGCCGCGACAAAGTCATGGCGACGGTCATCACGCTGCTCGACGCCACGCTGATCCGCGTCGGCAACACGCAATACGCGCGGGACAATCGCTCCTACGGCCTGACAACCCTGCGCAGCCGGCATGTCGAGGTCAACGGCAGCGCGATCCTGTTCCAGTTTCGCGGCAAGAGCGGCATCGAACATCAGATCACGGTGAAGGACCGGCGACTGGCGCGGATCATCAAGCGCTGCCTGGAAATTCCGGGGCAGAACCTGTTTCAGTATCTGGATGAAAATGGCGAGCGGCATACCGTCAGCTCTTCTGACGTCAACACCTACCTGCAAACCCTGACCGGCGCGGATTTCACCGCCAAGGACTACCGAACCTGGGCCGGCAGCGCCCTCGCTTTGGCGGTTCTGCGGGAGCTGCAATGGGAATCCGAGACCGAGGCCAAGCGGCATGTGGTCGAGATGGTGAAGGGCGTCGCCCGCCAACTGGGCAACACGCCGGCGGTCTGTAGAAAGTGCTACATCCACCCGGCGGTGGTCGAGCATTTCATGCTCGGCGCCTTGGCCGAGCTGCCGAAGCCGCGCATCCGCAAAGGCCTGCGCAAGGAAGAAGTCGCATTGGCGCTATTCCTTGAGCGGATGGTCGAGCAGGCAGGCACGCCTTGAAGCCTTCGGCCGTCTCGACTAGGCTACGCCCTCCTACCTCCCCGGGACGACCGCAGAAGTGAACAACTAAGCCTTCAAAAATGTAATCGCGACACGCCATTCATGGCGCGTGTCAGTGTTCACGACATTTTCTGGAGGTGCCGATGACTCACGTCTCGCGTACGCCTGCTCTCGTCTCCCTGAATCAACTGGGTTTTCAGTTCGCCAATGGCGAGACGATTTTCACTGCACTCAATCTGAAATTCGATCACACCCCGACCGCCATCGTCGGGCGCAATGGCGTTGGCAAAAGCGTACTGGCGCGCCTGATCGCCGGAGAATGGCAACCCACCAGCGGCAGCGTGACGCGCACCGTGGCGACAACCTACGTGGCGCAGAGCTTTGTCGCTGCACCCGGCGAGACGGTCGCCGAGTCCACCGGCAGCGCCGCGATTCTTCAGGCTCTGGACCGAATGAACCGGGGCTGCGGATCAGTCGAGGATTTCGATCTCATTGGCGAACAATGGGATCTGGCGGACCGTCTGCGCCGCCTGCTCGATGACGCCGGCCTGGCCGAAGTCGCCTTCACCGACGAGACCGGAAACCTCAGTGGTGGCCAGCAAGCGCGCATCGCACTGATTGGCGCGTTTTTGAGTCAGGCTCCGCTGCTGGTTCTCGATGAGCCGACCAACCATCTGGATGCACCAGGACGACAATGGCTGATGAACTTACTGGAACGCTGGCACACTGGTTTGATCGTCGTCAGCCATGATCGGCAGCTGCTCGACCGGATGCTGCGGATTGTCGAGTTGAGCGCGTCGGGGGCTATCGAATTCGGTGGCAATTACTCGGCATTCCGCGAGCATCAGCGGATCCATCAAGCCGCGGCGCAGGCACGCCTCGACCACGCCAGAAGCGAACGCCAGCGAGAGCGGATTCGGCTACGGCGCGAACACGACACGATACAGCGCCACGCCGCCAACTCGCGGCGCAACGCCGAAACCGCCAACATTGCCAGTTTCGAATACGTGGCGATCAAGGGCGCCGCGCGAGAGATCATGGGGCATGTACGTCAGGGTCATCAGGCCCGCAAGTCAGAGCTCGATGCCCAGGTGCGCGAGGCTTACGCCAAGGTGCAACCCGAGGACAGCGTGCTGATCAACCTGCCCGGGAGCGCGGTGCCGAACAACCGCCAGATCTGCTCGCTGGTTGACGCTCGGCTGCCCTGGCTGTCAAACGGCGCACTGAGCCTTACGATCCACGGCCCGATGCGCATCGCTGTCAGCGGTCCCAACGGCTGTGGCAAATCAACCCTGTTGAAAGCGCTCGCCGGGGAACTGACACCCGTCGATGGAACCGCCACGACTCACGTGCCATTCGCATTCCTGGATCAGCAACTGGCGCAACTGGACGATCAGCGTTCCATCACCGAACAGCTGATGATGCAAGGAACTGCACTGACCGAGGGCACCCTGCGCAGCTATCTCGCACACTTGCAGCTGGATGCAAGCCGCGCCACGGCTCCCTGCGTTTCGTTGAGCGGTGGCGAGCGCCTGAAAGCCGCACTGGCGCTGGCCTTGTGGCGAACGGATCCTGCGCAGCTGTTGCTGCTGGATGAGCCGACCAACCATCTGGATCTGCCGTCGGTGGAAGCGTTCGAACGGGCGTTGCAGTCATTTCCGGGTGCCATTGTCGCCGTTTCCCACGATCAGGACTTCCTCGAGGCGTTGAATCCGACTCACCATCTGCGCTGGCACCCATTAGGCTGGCAACTGCACCCGACGAACTGACTTGGCTATTTTTTGCACGATTGCTCAGGGCTTCTATAGTTGATCTGGTACGAATCAGCCGCGGTGACGCCATGGAAGACATATTCGTCGTGAAGCGCTGCAACAAGATCGTCATCCACGGCCGGCGCGCCGGAGAGACTCTCCATGAGCCCGCAGAAGCCCTGGGCTGGTATCGCATCTGCGACACGCGAACCGGCGGTTTCATCGGCGATGGCTACGATCGGGAAGAAGACGCCCGCAAGGAATGTCATCGGCTCAACGCCGCCAGCTCGCGAGTGACCGCCCCCGAGTCGTCGGGCTGATAGCTGTCATTTACGGGTCTATACTCAAACCAGCTGAAGGAGCAGCGCCCCAACGGCAGAAAGCTCGCCCTTCGCGGGCTTTTTGCTGCCACCGAGCGGATTAATGAACGGAGGTGTTCCATGTCCGAAAGAGAGTCCATCACCACTCTCCTCACCTTGCTCGATGCCCGCGAAGCACGCCTGGCCGCGGCCTGCAAAGAGATCGCCGACTGGGTCGACCATCAAGGCGGGCACCCCACCGCCCTGCGCATCCGCGACCGGCTGAACGATATCGAAAAGGATACCCCGCTGATTCGCAGCACCCTGTCATCGCTCAAACCGATCGACCGGCCGTTGCCACGCTTCAGGTAAGCCATCGATTCACGGTGCGCGAATAAAGAACGTCCTTGGTCGTTAGAGGTCAATACCTTTACACGTCACCAAGGAGACGTCTTATGGTCATTCATTTCAAAGTCGACGGGCACCTGGCCTGCGGGCACAAGGGCAACAACCTCTCCTCCAGCAGCGAACTCAATCGTGTGAAGTGCCGCAGCTGCCGCAATACCGACGCATACAAGGATGCGCGCAAAGACCAGCGCAATGCGGCGCGGCGCGCGGCTCGCCATTCCAGGGCTGCACACTCCGCGTCCGACTGGCGTTCGGAGTGGATCGAGCGGTTGACCGCGATGGCCGGACTTCAGCGCTTGCCTAGAGGGTTTACTGGGCAAACTTTTGTCTGAGCAAAAAAAATGGGCCGATTAAATCGGCCCATTTTTTTGTTTGCTCAACGCCCCGCTGATCATTGCTTATTAATGGAACAACCCGAATTACTTTGTTTCCTTCACCTGACAAACCCCATTGGCTTTGTTCTTGCCCGTGTAAGAAACATCAGGTGAGCCGTCGGGCATGATTGTCAGCGAGATGGTCACGCCACTGCCTTTGGCTTCGAAGGCGTTATCGTTGAATTTCTTCAGTTTCCCTTCTTTACCGTTGATATAGATCGGGCCGCCCTTGTCAGCATGGACCTCGATATTGCCCGGGCATGTTGCGTTCAACAGCGGGATGCCGGCTTGAGCAAAGCCTGAAGACATCAGCAAAACGCTCAATAGCAGTCGCTTCATCATCATTGTCCTGTGTTCGGTTGAGCCAGAAAGAAACACTAGCTCACTTCGCTCGCAATGACCGAAAAGTACACCTGGGATAGGAAAGGGAAAAAGGTGGTGGCTTTTCAAAACAGCGTTCAGACAAGAATCATGCGCATAAAAAGCCCGGCTCGGTGGCCGGGTTTTGGATGTTTTCAAACTCAGTATCGTTCTAACTGCCTTGTCTCGGTCTTGTTACACCGGATGCACGAAAGCGTTTTATGCGTATCGTTACGGGAGACCTCAGTCATGTAGTGGTCCTCCTTCTTCACCTGAGTGAAGCCGCATCTGATGCATTTTTCCTTCACCTTGCAAAAATCATCTGTGCCCATCTCGACGAAATCTTCATGCTTCACCTTTGAATCTTCGTGTTCGCAATGTACGCAGTTGCGAATCATCGTACAGGTATGATGGTTCTTGTAGGTAAACTCACCAAACTCATGCTTGTGTTTGGTCAAATGCTCAAAACAGTCAGGGCATGTTTTTTCCAGCAAACACGCCGGGCCACTAACAGCCTTGACATAGTCTCCGGCGTGAATGCCGACTCCGCATTTAGCTTTGAGAGCCAGCTCCTTGACCTTGTCGAAAAATCCCATTTTTTCCTCCGGCGTATTGTTCTTAACACCACTATGTCGTCTGCAAAGCTGAAATCTTTAATACAAACCCCGACGCTAGGCCGAGTTAAAGAAAGCCGTGCGCGTTTCGCGATACTTGTGCGCTATGGAAAACAAGGAGCAGCTCGGGCACACCACAGAAGTGTCGACGGAGAATGACACCCGGAAAGGATCGGCAAGAAAGTCACCCCGACCAAGTGAGTTGCGGAGCAGGCTCCGAAATTGCGGAGCGCAAATGATAAGGGCCTGCATGAGTAAACTCACGCAAGCCCTTGATATTCATGGTGCCCGAAGCCGGAATCGAACCGGCACGCCCTTACGAGCGGGGGATTTTAAGTCCCATGCGTCTACCAGTTTCGCCATTCGGGCGGTAGCGCGGTGTTGCTTGGTTCTGATGACGATTCACAGTCCTGACAGGAACTGCATGTCGGCGGCAGAGGGGGAAATATATACATCACTTCCCGGTGAAGCAAGTTTGCAGTTGCGGTTTCAAAGACTAAATCTTTCAGTGCAACGCAAATAAAAAAGCTCCGTAAATCATGGATCTACGGAGCTTGTTTATAGTGGAGGCCGAGGTCGGAATCGAACCGGCGTAGGCGGATTTGCAATCCGCTGCATAACCATTTTGCTACTCGGCCTCAAAACATTTGCTGTCAGTAGCGCAACAACAAACGTTGTACAAACTTGGAGCGGGAAACGAGACTCGAACTCGCGACCCCGACCTTGGCAAGGTCGTGCTCTACCAACTGAGCTATTCCCGCTTGGTGTGGCGCATTCTATAGATTCCAGATGCCCCGTCAACCCTTTGATTCAAAAAAGTTTTATTTCTTTTCAACATCGGTCTTCAGATGTGGCCAGGCAGCGCGGAGGTATTGAACCATCGACCACAGGGTCAGGCCTGCAGAGACCATCAGCAACGCATAACCGACCAGAACCCAAAAGCTGAAATCTTTTGGATTGGCCAGCAGGATCACCAGCGCGAGCATCTGTGCAGCAGTTTTCCACTTGCCCAGATTCGACACGGCCACATGGGCCCGCGCACCAAGCTCGGCCATCCACTCACGCAATGCCGAAACTACGATCTCGCGACCGATGATGACAGCCGCCGGAAGTGTGAGCCAAAGATTGCCGTGTTCTTGCACCAGTAGCACCAGGGCAACGGCAACCATCAGTTTGTCTGCGACAGGATCCAGAAACGCACCAAACGGCGTGCTCTGCTCCAGGCGTCGCGCGAGATAGCCGTCCAGCCAGTCCGTTGCCGCCGCAAAGGCGAAAACCGAACTTGAGGCCAGATAGCTCCATTGGTAAGGCAGATAGAACAACAGAATGAAGATCGGGATGAGCAGGACGCGGAGAACGGTAATCAGATTAGGGATATTCATCGGCACAACTGGCTACGAGGTGAATGGGCATTCTACTCACTATGCAGGTTTGCATAAATCGACTCTGCTAGCTTTTTGCTGATCCCCGGTGCTTTGGCGATCTCTTCGATGCTTGCACGAGACAGCTCCTGCAATCCACCAAAATGTTTCAACAAGTCCCGACGCCGGGTTGGCCCGACGCCTGCTACGCCTTCGAGCGTTGACGTGCGGCGGGTCTTGCCGCGGCGTGCGCGGTGGCCAGTGATTGCAAAGCGATGGGCTTCGTCACGAATCTGCTGGATCAGATGCAGCGCCGGCGAATCACCCCGCAAGGTGAACTCGTGCGCCGCATCATTCAGATACAAAGTCTCGAATCCCGCCTTGCGCGTGGCACCCTTGGCGACCCCCAGCAAGATCAGATCCGGGACAGCCAGCTCGTTGAGCACATCACGCGCCATCGACAGCTGCCCCTTGCCGCCGTCCACCAACAGGATGTCCGGCAATTTGCCCTCGCCTTCCTTCAACTTGCTGAAGCGTCGGGTCAGGGCCTGATGCATGGCGGCGTAATCGTCGCCGGCGGTCACGCCTTCGATGTTGTACCGACGGTAATCCGACTTGATCGCCCCTTCCGGGCCGAACACTACGCAGGAAGCCACCGTGGCTTCACCGCTGGAGTGGCTGATGTCATAGCACTCCAGCCGTTGCGGCGGCTCATCGAGGTTCAACACTTCTGCCAATGCCTCGAAACGCGCGGCAACGTGCTGACGGTTGGCCAGCCGGGCGCCCAGCGCCTGTTCGGCATTGGTCACAGCCAGTTGCTGCCAGCGCGCCCGTGTGCCGCGTACCCGATGGCTGATAGTCAGCTCACGTCCGCGCAGCGCCTGAATGGCCTCGATCAGCGCAGGGAAGTCTTCGTGCACGACGTTGACGATCAGTTCGCTCGGCAAATCGCGTTCAGGGCTGCTGATGAAGTATTGCCCGAGGAAAGCGGCCATGACCTCGGCCACTTCTTCTTCAATCCCGACTTGTGGGAAGAAGTTCTTGCTGCCAAGCACCCGCCCTCCCCGCACGCTGATCAGGTGGACACAGGCACCGCCCGGATTGACGAACGCAGCGATCACATCGATGTCGCCGGTACCGCCCTCCATGCTCTGTTGATCCTGCACCCGACGCAGCAAGGCAATCTGGTCGCGCAGTTCGGCGGCGCGTTCGAATTCGAGGTTGATTGCTGCCTCTTCCATCGCCGTCGACAGCTCATTGGTCAACGCATGACTGCGCCCTTCGAGGAACATCACCGAGTGACGCACGTCCTCGGCGTAAACCTCAGGCTCGACCAATCCGACGCAGGGCGCCTTGCAACGCTTGATCTGATATTGCAGGCACGGCCGGGTCCGGTTCTTGTAGTAGCTGTCCTCGCACTGACGCACGAAGAACGTTTTCTGCAGAAGACTGAGACTTTCGCGAATCGCCCCGGCACTCGGATAGGGACCGAAATACTTGCCCTTGGCCTTTTTAGCCCCGCGATGAATGCTCAGGCGCGGGAATTGCCCGTCAGACAAAAAGACATAGGGATAGGATTTATCGTCGCGCAGCAGGATGTTGTACGGCGGCCGCCACTCCTTGATCAGGGTTTGCTCGAGCAGCAACGCCTCTGTCTCGTTGGACGTGATGGTGGTTTCGACCTGGGCGATACGCCCGACCAGTGCCGCGGTTTTCGGCGCCAGGCCTGTCTTGCGAAAGTAACTGGCCAGACGTTTCTTGAGGTTCTTCGCCTTGCCGACGTACAGCAGACGCGCATCGCTGTCGAACATGCGGTACACGCCGGGGCGCCCACTGACGGTCGAAAGAAAGGCGCCCGAATCGAATGCTTCAGTCATGGTCAGAGGCTGGCATCAACCATGCCGTGTCGAACCGCCAACAGCGTCAGTTCGACATCGCTGCTGATCGAGAGCTTCTCGAAAATGCGGTAGCGGTAGGTGTTAACGGTTTTCGGCGAAAGGCACAATTTGTCGGAAATGATCTGAACCTTCTGACAGCCGACAATCATCAGCGCAATCTGGATTTCCCGTTCAGACAACGCATCGAACGGTGAATCGTTGGTCGGCTGAAAGGATTTGATTGCCAGTTGCTGGGCAATTTGCGGGCTGATGTAGCGCTGGCCGGCAAATACCAGGCGAATGGCCTGAACCATTTCCGGCAATCCGGCGCCCTTGGTCAGATACCCCGCCGCACCGGCCTGCAACAACCGTGTGGGAAACGGATCTTCCTCGCACACAGTGACCGCGACCACTTTGATGTCGGGATGACTTCGCAACAGTTTGCGCGTGGCTTCGAGACCGCCGATGCCTGGCATCTTGACGTCCATCAGCACCACGTCGGGCTTCAACTCACGAGCCTTGATGAGGGATTCTTCCCCGGACTCGGCCTGGCCTACCACCTGCAGGCCATCGATATCGGCCAGCATCCGTGTAATGCCTGTACGAACGAGATCATGGTCGTCGACCACTAGCACCCTAATCAAGCAGACACCTCGCGATATGGTCTTATTGGGATGCCGGACACCTTAGCAAAAAGTGCCGGGCAGACCTAGCGGCAAGCAACATATAAAAAGTTTCAACTTTTCATCGAGAGCTTGCCAGCCGTGGGTTTCAGAGCACAGGTGTACTGAAATCGAGCTGCATTCGCAGGAAACACTCGTCCTCGCCCTGCACAATCATTCCTTTTCTTCGATACAGGTTTTGCGCCGGATTATTTTTGAAAACTGTCAGGCGCAAGGCCGGGCGGCTCTCACGCCGAGCCATCGCAACAACCTGATCGATCGCCCAGGATCCCGCGCCCTGGCCTTGAGCGCTTTCGACGATCTGCAATTCTCGGATGTACACAGCCCGCGCATCTCGACTCAGACTGAAATACCCCGTCAATTCGCCATCACGAAGGATCAACCAGCTTTCGCGGCCAGCCCAAGCGACATCAAACGCCTCGTCCTGCCACAGCAAGTCATAGTGAATGTAGTAGCGGAGCATGTTTCGGCAAGTCAGCTCTCGTACAAACGACAGGTCGGCGGACGTTGCCTGGCGCAACTCAAAACTCATTCCTGCCTCGATCTTAGTCAAGTTCATGCACCTTCCTTGAGCGCAAGTTCAGAAAGCAGAGTGTGTCACACCTTTGCAGGCGCTCAACCCATAGAGGCCCTCTTACGCGTTCAATAGCATTTTCTGATTGCTGACGCGCAGCAGCCTCTAGTAAGCTCGGCGCATTCTTTGGAGACAGTTCATGTTCAACGCCCTTTCACAGCTTCGTACTGCCAGCGCCTCGCGTTCGGTTGCGGCTGCCCGGGCGAATGGCGTCTGCGCTGCTCCTGCAAGCTTTTATTTTGGGTATTGGTTTAGCCACTGGCGCGCCTGATACCCAACCGGCGCCCATTTGAACGGGTCGCCTACCAGAGATTTCTCAACCCCCGGTCGGCCTCCCGACCGGGGGTTTTGTTTTTTCAGGCCCTAATTTTTTCAGCAACACACCAGACACTTTGAGGATTCAACCAATGAACTACGCCACTTATTACCGTTACGACAGTTTTACCGCCTGGCGATTTACCAGCCTCCGCTCGGGACAGCCTGCCGCCTCCGATCGGTCACCCATAGGTGGCAAGCCAACACACGTAGCCAATCCGGCCAATTGTCGAACACCCCAGTAGGGCCGAGTGAGCGGGAAGCACCCGCCGTCCGCCCAGGAAGACCGAATATGAACTCGTCCGTTTCTGCTCTGCCACTGTCCACCCTTAACCCTGCCAACGAAGCATTGACCCTGCGTCTGCCGAGTTCGCTGCAACTCAAACAGCAATTGCCCCTGAGCAATGCGCTGAACCAGCAAGTCGTCGCCCACCGCCAGGCGGTCCGCGCAATTCTCGATGGCCATGACCCGCGTTTGCTGGTAGTCGTCGGCCCCTGCTCGATTCACGACCCCGAGTCCGCGCTTGAATACGCCAGCAAACTTTCGCGCCTGGCCGAAGAAGTCCGTGATGACATGCTGCTCGTGATGCGTGCCTACGTCGAAAAACCTCGCACCACCGTCGGCTGGAAAGGCCTTGCCTACGACCCTCATCTGAATGGCAGCGACGACATGGCTGCCGGCCTCACGCTGTCGCGCGAACTGATGCTGGAAATGATCCGCCTCGGGCTCCCGATTGCCACCGAACTGCTGCAGCCCATGGCTGCCGGGTACTTCGATGACTTGCTGAGCTGGGTCGCCATTGGTGCCCGCACAACCGAGTCACAGATCCACCGGGAAATGGCAAGCGGACTGAGCATGCCGGTCGGCTTCAAGAACGGCACCGATGGCGGTGTGACCGTCGCCGTTGACGCAATGCGTTCGGCAGCCCATGCCCATCGCCATTTCGGCGTAGACAGCCAGGGCCACCCGGCAATCATCCAGACCCCGGGCAACCCGGACACCCACCTGGTGCTGCGTGGAGGTCACCAAGGGCCGAACTACGACCGCGAAAGCGTTGCCGTCATCAATACCGAGTTGAACCGCCTGAAAATTCCGAGCCGGATCATGGTCGATTGCAGCCATGCCAACAGTGGCAAGGACCCGCTCCGCCAGCCGGGCGTGTTCAACGATGTGCTGGAGCAGCGACTGCAAGGTAACCGCTCGTTGATCGGCATGATGCTCGAGTCGCACCTGTTCGAGGGATGCCAGCCCCTGAGCGAGTCGCTTCGTTATGGCGTTTCGGTGACCGATGGCTGTCTCGGGTTCGATGCAACAGAACGCTTGTTGCTGGATGCCGCGCAACGCCTTCGACAACAGGCCTGACAGCCAAGCCGCCCTCCGGTGTGTCATTCACCCGGAGGGCCAGCCGCTGCTCAATGTCGACACATCAACCCTTTACTCGCAGCAGTTTCACACCGGACATTTGACTCACATCATCAAGCCTCTCGACCGAATAGGACACTTGCACAAGGGTGTCCACATGTTCGCGCCAGAATCGATACGGCACGATAAAAACCAACGGCTGCATCGCCATTCCGTTGATTATTTCGCGATCATCGCGGTGGAAAAATGACTCACCGTCGCATTTGAGATAAACCAGCTCACCCTCTTCCACCCGCGCATCGCTGATCAGCACACTCACGCCGTCGATTGCATCCTCCACGTTGAGCACTCCGTCATCGGCTTCGAGTACCTGGGGCGCCGCCAATACACCTCTTTCAAGAGGAGCGATGCTGATTCGAGTCTCACCTGATTCTCGAATCGCGCCGCTCTGCTGTTCGACACAGTATCGGACCACCACCTCCCCGCCGAGATGCGGCGTGATGAATTCGGGCGCGATCCCCAGCACCAGAGGCCGACCGACAGCAAAGGACTCGACGATCAGCGTGTCTCGAAGTGATGCTCCCTGCACGGGCCCCTCCCAGATCAACCGCACCCGGTCGCCAGCACTCATACCCGCATAAGGCTGAAGCGTGACCGATGTCCCATCGATCACACGTGCGGGGTCGAGGCTGCCCCCAACGGCATCCTCGAGAGTGGCCGGCAGCAGGCTGCACCGAACGTCTCCGACATCCAGTTGCCTGCGCAAGGAAATCACTGGTTCCGGCCGCGCGGCACTGGTCAATGTCCAGAACATCTCCAGCGAACCTCCGTCCAGCGCTGCCACGTGTGCGCCCCGGACGACCAGAACGATCGCCCTTCCCAGTTGGGCTTCGCTGATAAATCGCGGTATTTCATGGTGATAAGGCAGACCTTCGATATCGTGGCCACGCCAGCTCAACACGATCCGGTCCCCGCATGCCATACCCGGATAGGGAGCAATCCGCACGACAACCCGACTCAGTGAGGGATCAAGGACAGCACCTTCCAACGAATCGATTGAGGGTACGGGCAGTGATAAAGACTGCTCGCGTGCATGACAATGCTCGAACGCCCCGACTCTTTCAGCATCCATCCCATTGGCTCGCTCCCGCGAAGCTGTTGCCTGTGCATCCGTCATGTTCATTAGCTGCTCCATTCCCTGGAAGTGACACGCCGCCGAAGAGCAGCGTGAAAGAGCCTCTATTTAACGCGCTTCATCGATCACCCGATGTCAGCCCCACACCCGGCGGGACAGGGTTAACTGCACTGAAGCGAGTAGGCAAAAAAAAGGAAAAACACGCTGGATAAGGCGAGAACCCTCCAAATATTCAGAACGGGACCTCATTCAAAAGTGAAATTTCATACACACACTGATCCAGATTCCAACGCATTAGGAGGATTCTTCAGGCATCGCAAGCGCAGCGACTGTTTTAGAGTGGCACGCAGACAACTTCGATGAATCTCTGCGATCAAGGACGAAAAATGCAACGAAATGCAACGACTCTTTATCCCGTTCTGCTGGTGCATGGTCTGTTCGGATTCGAGCGCATCGGCCCTTTCGAACTGTTCCATGACGTCAAACAGGCACTCAAGGCTGCCGGAGTACAGGTATTCGTGCCGCACTTGTCGGCCGTCCATGACAACGAAATGCGAGGCGAGCAACTGTTATCGCAAATCGAATGTGTGCTAAGAGGCACAGGTGCCACCAAAGTCAACCTGGTCGGGCACAGCCAGGGTGCACTGTCTGCTCGATATGCTGCAGCGCTTGCCCCACACAAGGTCGCGTCCGTGACTTCGGTCAGCGGCCCCAACCACGGCTCGGAGCTGGCAGACTTCCTGCGCAAGGCGTTGATCCCCGGACGACTGCCGGAGGCCGTTGCCCAGAACGTTGCCACGCTGTTTGCCGACTTTCTGTCATTGGTCAGCGGGCAAGAAAAACTGCCTCGCAATGCGCTGGCTGCACTCAACGCGCTGACGACAGAGGGCGTTGGCAAATTCAATGACAAATACCCGCAGGGCCTTCCCGAAACCTGGGGTGGCCAGGGTGCCGAGCGGGTCGATGGCGTTCGCTATTATTCGTGGAGTGGCGTTGTGCCGGAATTGACCGTGCAGTCCCTCGACCCGGTGCAAGGCATCTGCCTGGCCCTGTCGGAATATTTCATTACAGAACCCGCACAGAACGACGGTTTTGTCGGCCGTTTCAGCTCTCACCTCGGCACCGTGATCCGCTCCGATTATCCGCTCGACCATTTGCGCAGCCTGCGTCGGGGCATCGGCCAGCGCACCACAGAAAACGATCCCGTCGAGCTCTACATCGAACACGCCCTGCGCCTGCAAGCAGCTAATCTCTAGGGGCCGGTATCAGACGAGCGAATGGAACTTTGGCGAGAAATCGGCCACTGAATCCGGTAGGCTCCCCCCTTTACTGATTTGATTGGAGAGTTTCCCCATGGCTAAAGCCACTGCCCGCCACATCCTGGTTTCCAGCGAAGCCAAGTGCAACGAACTCAAGGCCCAGATCGAAGGTGGCGCTGATTTCGCCGAAGTGGCCAAGGCCAACTCCACTTGCCCGTCCAGCCGTCAGGGCGGCGACCTGGGTTCGTTCGGTCCTGGCCAGATGGTCAAGGAATTCGACACCGTGGTATTCAGCGCACCGATCAACGTCGTGCAAGGCCCGGTGAAGACCCAGTTCGGCTACCACCTGCTGGAAGTCACCAGCCGCCAGGACTGATTTCAGCCCGACCTGCTGTGCAACGGCCCGCCTGATGGCGGGCCGTTTTGTTTTGGTTACACCACACCGCTGGCGAACGGCGCGCCGCTCGCGTACAAATTGCGCTTATCGATTACCCGGCTTTAAGGCTGACAATGCGACTGGCTTTCCCGACTTTGATGTTCACTGCCGTGACCCTGCTGCTCGGGATCACCGGTGTGGACGCCGCACCGCAGCATGCGATGACCGTCTATGGCGAACCGGCAAAATACCCGCCCGGTTTCAGTCACTTCGATTACACCAACGTCCGGGCGCCCAAGGGCGGGACGATGCGCCGCTCGGCCATCGAGATCGGCCACTTCGACCATGTCCTGCCGTACATCGACAAAGGCATCGGCGTCAGCCAGATCGACGGCCTGCTGTATTCCCCGTTGGCCCAGCGCTCGCTCGACGAGCCCTACACCGTATACGGCCTCGTGGCGCAGAAAATGGAACGCTCGGATGACGGCCTGTCGTTGCGCTTCTTTATCAATCCCAAGGCCCGCTTCGCCGATGGCAAGCCGATTACCGCCGAAGACGTGCGCTACACCTATGATTTGCTGATGACCCAGGGCAGCCTGCGTTATCGCACCCAGTTCGCCGACGTCAAAGGCGTCGAAGTCGAAGCCCCGCTCACCGTACGTTTCGATTTCAAGAGCAACGAAAACCGCACCCTGCCCCTGGACATCGCGACCCTGCCGGTATTTCCCGAGCATTGGTGGAAGACCCGTGATTTCGCCGGCGGTGGCGGCTATGAACCGCCGCTGGGCAGCGGCCCGTATCGGGTAGGCAAGGTCGACTCCGGGCGCAGCATCACCTTTGAACGCAATCCCGACTGGTGGGGCAAGGACCTGCCGGTCAGCCGTGGCCTGTACAACTTCGATCACTTCAGCATCGAGTACTTCGGCGACACCGACGTCGCCCGCCAGGTCCTGCGCGGCGGCGCCTACGACTACAACCGTGAGTTCTCCGCCACCGGCTACTCCATCGGCTACGAGAGCCCGGCCCTGAGCGACGGTCGTCTGCAAAAGGCTCATCTTGCCACCGAAGCACCGCAGTCGGCACAGGGCTTCGTGTTCAACCTGCAAAAGCCGATATTCCAGGATCGTCGCGTTCGTCAGGCACTGGCCATGCTCTGGGATTTCGAATGGAGCAACCGGCAGATGATGCGCAACATGTACATCCGCCAGCAGAGTTACTTTTCCAATACTGATCTGGCCGCCCGCCAGTTGCCGGATGCCGCCGAACTGAAGATTCTCGAACCCTTGCGCGGACAGATTCCCGACGAAGTGTTCACTCAGGTCTTCGAAGCACCGAAGACCGATGGCAGCGGCATTATTCGCGACAAACAACTGCAAGCGCTGGAGCTACTGGAACAGGCCGGCTGGAAACCCGATGGCGACCAGTTGGTCAACGACCGCGGCGAGCCGTTGAGCTTTACTTTTCTGGTCAGCCAGAACGGGATGGACCGTCTGCTGCTGCCTTACAAGCGCACGCTGAAACAGATCGGCATCAACCTCGACATCCGTCGCATCGACTCCTCGCAGTACGTCAATCGCCTGATGAGCCGCGACTACGACATGATCGTCACCGGTTACCCGGTCACCACCTCCCCCGGCGGCGAACTGTTGAACTACTTCGGTTCGGCATCGGCCAACGATCCCGGCGCCAACAATTACATGGTGCTGAAGAACCCGGCGGTCGACACCTTGATCAACGGCCTGATCCGCGCCTCGACCCAGGCCGACATGCTGCGTTATGCCCATGCGCTGGACCGGGTGCTGCAATGGAACTACTACTGGATTCCCAACTATTACCCGCCGGGCACGTCGACCGTGTGGTGGAACCGCTTCGGCATTCCCACCGTGCAGGCGAGCAATGACGAAGCGATCGAGAGCTGGTGGGAAATCAGCAGCACGCCGCTGACCAACCAGCAGATGACGGCCGAGAAAATCAGCCGTGGCAGACCCGGAGGGCCGCACTGATGTGGGCTTACATACTGCGACGCCTGCTGCTGATCATTCCAACGCTGGTGATCATTCTGCTGGTGAATTTTGTGATCATCCAGGCCGCGCCGGGTGGTCCGGTCGAACAGGCCATCGCCCACCTGCAAGGCATCGGCGGCGCCAGTGTCGGCGGCGGTGCGAGCGAGACCATGAGCGGCACGTCCCGCGCCAGTCGCGGCCTCGATCCGCAGCTGATCAAGGACATCGAAAAACAGTACGGCTTCGACAAACCCGCCCATGAACGCCTGTGGCTGATGCTCAAGAACTACGCGCAGCTGGATTTCGGCAAGAGCTTCTTCCGCGGCGCCACGGTCACCGACCTGATCCTGCAGAAAATGCCGGTGACCATTTCCCTCGGCCTGTGGGCGACGCTGATCACTTATCTGGTGTCGATCCCGCTGGGTATCCGCAAAGCCGTGCACCACGGCAGTCATTTCGATATCTGGAGCAGCACGGCAATCATCATCGGCTACGCCATGCCGGCATTCCTGTTCGCGATGTTCCTGATCGTGGTGTTCGCCGGTGGCACCTCGCTGAACTGGTTTCCGGTGCGCGGTCTGGTGTCCGATAACTTCGAATCCCTGTCGACGCTGGGCAAGATCACCGACTACTTCTGGCATCTGGTATTGCCGGTCACGGCGCTGGTGATCGGCGGCTTCGCCACCCTGACCATCCTCACCAAGAACTCCTTCCTCAATGAGATCACCCGCCAATACGTGGTCACCGCTCGCGCCAAAGGCCTGAGCGAAAACCGGGTGCTGTACGGGCATGTGTTCCGCAACGCGATGCTGCTGGTGGTGTCGGGCATTCCCCAGGCGTTCATCAGCGTGTTCTTTGCCGGTTCGTTGCTGATCGAAGTGATCTTCTCGCTCGACGGCCTCGGGCGCATGAGTTACGAAGCAGCCGTGTCCCGTGACTATCCGGTGGTGTTTGGCTCGCTGTTCATCTTCACCCTGTTCGGCCTGCTGATAAAACTGATCGGCGACCTGTGCTACACGCTGGTCGACCCGCGCATCGACTTCGCCGCGAGGAACGCCTGATGTTCAAGCTCTCGCCTCTGGGCCGTCGCCGCTTCGAACGCTTCAAGAAAAACCGCCGGGGCTGGTGGTCGCTGTGGCTGTTTATCGGCCTGTTTCTGCTTAGCCTCGGCGGCGAACTGATAGCCAACGACAAGCCATTGGTCGTCAGTTATCAGGGCCAATGGTACTTCCCGGTATTCAAGCGACACACCGAACAGGAGTTCGGCGGACAACTGCCGTTCCAGGCCGACTACCGCAGCGACTACGTGCAGAAGCTGATCCGCAAGGACGGTGGCTGGCTATTGTTTCCGCCGATTCCATTCAGTGACGACACCCCGAACTACGACCTCAACAAACCGGCACCGAGCCCGCCGACTTCGGTCAACTGGCTGGGCACCGACGATCAGGCGCGTGACGTACTGGCTCGGGTGATCTTCGGCGCGCGGGTGTCGATCCTGTTCGCCCTGATGCTGACCTTCGTCAGCGCCCTGATCGGCATCGCGGCCGGCGCCCTGCAGGGCTATTACGGCGGCTGGGTCGATCTGCTCGGCCAGCGATTGCTGGAGGTCTGGTCAGGACTGCCGGTGCTTTACCTGCTGATCATTCTTTCGGGATTCGTCGAGCCGAACTTCTGGTGGCTGCTGGGGATCATGGCGCTGTTCTCCTGGCTGGCGCTGGTGGACGTGGTACGCGCCGAGTTTCTGCGCGGTCGTAATCTCGAGTACGTCAAGGCTGCCCGAGCCTTGGGCTTGAGCGATCGCAAGGTGATTGTCCGGCACATCCTGCCCAACGCGATGAACGCAACCCTGAGCTATCTGCCCTTTATTCTGACCGGGGCGATTTCGACCCTGACCGCGCTGGATTTCCTCGGCTTCGGCATGCCCGCCGGCAGCGCTTCACTGGGCGAGCTGATCAGTCAGGGCAAGCAGAACCTGCAAGCGCCGTGGCTCGGGTTGACCGCATTTTTCACCCTGGCGCTGATTCTTTCCCTGTTGGTATTCATCGGCGAAGCGCTGCGCGATGCCTTTGACCCGCGCTCATGAACGGATATTTGATATGACTGACAACCTGATCGAAATCCGTGACCTCAGCGTCGCCTTCCATGGCCAGACCGTGGTGCGCAACCTGTGCCTGGACATCCGCCCCGGCGAGTGCCTGGCACTGGTCGGCGAATCGGGCTCGGGCAAATCGGTGACGGCCCACTCGATCCTGCAACTGCTCCCCGAATGCGATGCCCGGACCACCGGCAGCATCCGTTATCGTGGGCAGGAACTGGTCGGCGCCGATCCCAAGACCCTGCGCGACCTGCGGGGCAACCGCATCGCCATGATTTTCCAGGAGCCGATGATCTCGCTCAATCCGTTGCACACGATTGAAAAGCAGATCGGCGAAACCCTGTTGCTGCACCGTGGCCTCGGTGGCAAGGAAGCTCAGGCGCGAATCCTCGAACTGCTCGAACTGGTGGGCATCCAGAAACCGAAAGAACGGCTGAAGGCTTATCCGCATCAACTGTCCGGCGGCCAGCGCCAACGGGTGATGATCGCGATGGCCCTGGCCTGCGAACCTGAATTACTGATCGCCGACGAGCCGACCACCGCCCTCGACGTGACCGTACAGCGCAAGATCCTGTTGCTGCTAAAGTCCCTGCAACGGCGCCTGGGCATGTCGCTGCTGCTGATCAGCCATGACCTCAATCTGGTGCGCAGCATCGCCCAACGGGTGTGCGTGATGAAGGCCGGGGAAATCGTCGAGCAGGCGCCGTGCGAAACCCTGTTCACCGAACCGAAACACCCTTACAGCTGCGTGTTGCTCAACGCTGAACCGGAAGGCGAAGCACTGCCCCGGGACGAACGCGAAAACGTTCTGGAAGTCGATGACCTTCGGGTTGATTTCACGGTCGGCGGCGGGTTGTTCCAGCGCAAGCAATACCTGCGCGCGGTGGACGGTATCAGTCTGAACATCCAGCGTGGCAAGACGCTGGGCATCGTCGGCGAGTCCGGTTCGGGCAAGTCGACCCTCGGCCAGGCGATTCTACGGCTGCTCGACTCCAAGGGCAGCATCCGCTTCCAGGGCACGGCCCTCGACGGCCTCGACCAGAAACAGATGCGGCCGTGGCGCCGGCAGATGCAGGTGGTGTTCCAGGATCCGTTCGGGAGCCTCAGCCCGCGCATGTCGGTGGCGCAGATCATCAGCGAAGGGCTGGAAGTGCATTGCCAGTCCACTGCCGACGAGTGCGACGACCAGGTGATCCGCGTGCTCAAGGAAGTAGGGCTCGATCCCGAAAGCCGTCATCGCTATCCCCATGAGTTCTCCGGTGGCCAGCGTCAGCGCATTGCCATCGCCCGGGCATTGGTACTCAAACCCGCGCTGATCCTGCTCGACGAACCGACCTCGGCACTGGATCGCACCGTGCAGAAACAGGTGGTCGCCCTGCTCCGCCAGCTTCAGGAAAAACATGGCCTGACGTATCTGTTCATCAGCCACGATCTGGCCGTGGTGCGGGCGTTGGCCCACGACATGATCGTGATCAAGGACGGCAAGGTGGTCGAAAGCGGCGCCAGCCATGACGTGTTCGACTCACCGCAGCATCCCTATACCAAAGAGCTGTTGGCGGCGGCGCATCCGGGATAGGCATAATCGCGCCACCTGACTTCCGCCAATGGACGCCGCCATGAACACCACCGAAAGCCTTAAGGATTACCAACGGGTTCGCACGCTGGCGATCCGTTCGTTGTTCGAGATCATCGAGCAATCCAGTGAAGGCACGGTGATTGTCGACCGCGACGCGAACATCGTCTGGATGAACGAGCGCTATGCGCGGCGCTTCGGGCTCGACTCCGCCGCCGGGGCCATCGGCAAGCCTTGCGAAAGCGTGATCCCCGGCAGCCTGCTGCGCGAAGTGGTGCGCACCGGGCGGCCAATTCTGTTGGACATGCAGGACACCCCGAAAGAACCGCTGGTGGTGATGCGCCTGCCGATTCATGACGACGCCGGCGCGGTGATCGGCGCCATCGGTTTTGCCCTGTTCGACGAACTGCGCACGCTGTCGCCGATGCTCAAGCGCTACCTGAGCATGCAGGAAGAGCTGGCCTCGACCCGCTCGCTGCTGCGTGCCCGCCAGACCAAATACAACTTCGCCCACTTCATCGGCACCAGCGCTGCCAGCCTCGAGGTCAAGCGCCGTGCCCGTCGCAGCGCGAGCGCCGAGTCGCCGGTTCTGTTGCTGGGCGAAACCGGCAGCGGCAAGGAATTGCTGGCCCAGGCGATCCATGGCGCTTCACCTCGGGCGCACAAGGCGTTTGTCAGTATCAATAGCGCGGCGATTCCCGAGGCGTTGCTTGAAGCCGAGTTCTTCGGCACCGCGCCGGGCGCTTTCACCGGCGCCGACCGCAAGGGTCGCACCGGCAAGTTGCAGATCGCTCAGGGCGGGACGCTGTTTCTCGACGAGATCGGCGACATGCCACTGCCGCTGCAAAGCAAATTGCTGCGGGTGTTGCAGGAAAAGGAATTCGAACCTGTCGGTTCCAATGAAGTAATCCAGAGCGATGTGCGGGTGATTGCCGCGACCTCGACGGATCTGGAAGCGGCGATCAAGCGCGGCGAGTTCCGCGCGGATTTGTACTACCGCCTCAACGTGTTGCCGATTCAGGTGCCGCCGCTGCGGGAGCGGCTGGATGATCTGCCGGCACTCAGTGAAGCGATTCTTGAGGAGTTGCGCAGTCAGCACGAGTTGAACCGCGAAGCGCTGGAGCTGTTGGGACAGCACGCGTGGCCGGGGAATATCCGCGAGTTGCGCAACGTGCTGGAGCGAGCAGCACTGCTCAGTGATGACTTGATGCTGACGGCGGATGACATTCGTGCCGCGATTGGCACGTTTACACCGGTTGAGCGAGCGCTGGCGCCTCTGTCAGAGCCCGCAATCCACGAGACTTTCAGTCAGGCCCGCGAGCGGTTTGACCGACAGTTGATTCAATCCACCCTCGCGCAATGCGGGGGCAAGGTGATCGAGGCGGCTGAGCGGCTGGGACTGGGGCGGTCGACGCTTTACAAAAAAATGATTGCGCTGGGGATCGCAGAGTCTCAATAAAGAGACACCCTTCCCAATAAAGAGACAATATCGCGGGCGAACCCGCTTCCACAGGAGAATGCGCCCAACTGTGGGAGCGGGCTTGCCCGCGAAAGCGGCCTCACAGTCATAGCAGTCTCTAAATAGAGACAAAACCACGGAAACAACCGCCAAACATCAAATTAATTCCTTTCATTTCAATAACTTAACCATCTGGCACAGATCTCGCTATAGCCCTCCTCACACCCGTTCCACCCACAAAAATAACAATCGAAGGAGCACACCATGAGTGTGATCATCGCCTTGGCAGCCCTCGCGCTGCTGATGCTCGCGGCCTACCGTGGCTACAGCGTTATCCTTTTTGCCCCGATCGCCGCCCTCGGCGCCGTGCTGCTCACCGACCCGTCTGCCGTCGCCCCTGCTTTCACCGGGGTGTTCATGGAGAAGATGGTCGGCTTCATCAAACTCTACTTTCCCGTGTTCCTGCTCGGCGCCGTGTTCGGCAAGCTGATCGAACTGTCGGGTTTCTCCCGCTCGATCGTCGCGGCAGCGATTCGTCTGCTCGGCACCCGCCAGGCGATGCTGGTGATCGTGCTGGTCTGCGCCCTGCTCACCTACGGCGGCGTTTCGCTGTTCGTCGTGGTGTTCGCGGTCTACCCGTTCGCAGCGGAAATGTTCCGCCAGAGCAACATTCCCAAGCGCCTGATCCCGGCGACCATTGCCCTCGGCGCGTTTTCGTTCACCATGGACGCCCTGCCCGGCACGCCGCAAATCCAGAACATCATTCCCAGCACCTTCTTCAACACCACCGCGTGGGCGGCGCCGTGGCTGGGTGTGATCGGCACGATTTTCGTGTTCTGCGCCGGCATGCTGTTTCTTCAGCGCCAGCGCAACAAGGCTCAGCGTGCCGGCGAAGGCTACGGCACCGAACTGCGCAACGAGCCGGAAACCGCCGAAGACCTTAAGCTGCCGAACCCGTGGATTGCCCTGTCGCCGCTGCTGGCGGTGGGCATCATGAACCTGCTGTTCACCCAATGGATTCCGCAGTGGTACGGCAAGACCCACAGCCTCGCGCTGCCGGGAATGACCGCGCCGGTCACTACCGAGATCGCCAAACTCACGGCGATCTGGGCGGTGCAGGCAGCCCTGTTGGTCGGCATTCTGATGGTGCTGGCATTCGGTTTTAAAGCGATCAAAAGCAAGCTCGCCGAAGGCAGCAAAAGCGCAGTCAGCGGTGCACTGCTGGCGGCGATGAACACTGCGTCGGAATACGGTTTCGGCGCAGTCATCGCCTCACTGCCAGGTTTTCTGGTGCTGGCCGACTGGCTCAAAAGCATCCCCAATCCGCTGGTCAATGAAGCGATCACCGTGACCCTGCTGGCCGGTATCACCGGTTCTGCTTCGGGCGGCATGAGCATCGCGCTGGCAGCGATGTCGGAGCAATTCATCAGCGCCGCCCACGCCGCCAACATTCCGCTGGAAGTGCTGCACCGGGTGGCCGCGATGGCCAGCGGCGGCATGGACACCCTGCCACACAACGGCGCGGTGATTACCCTGCTCGCCGTCACCGGCCTGACGCACCGTGAGGCCTACAAGGACATTTTCTGTATTACGCTGATCAAGACCCTGGCGGTTTTCGTGGTGATCGGCACTTTCTACGCCACTGGCATTGTGTGAGGTATTGATGACGACTCTTTCTGGCAAGACCGCACTGGTTACCGGCTCCACCAGCGGCATCGGGCTGGGCATCGCCCTGACGCTGGCCAAGGCTGGCGCCAACCTGATCCTCAACGGCTTTGGCGACGCCTCCAAGGTGATCGCCGAAGTCGAGCAGTTCGGCGGCAAGGTCGGCCATCACACGGCAGACGTCAGCGACCCGGCGCAGATCGCCGACATGATCGCCTACGCCGAGCGCGAGTTCGGCGGCGTGGACATTCTGGTCAACAACGCGGGCATCCAGCACGTCGCGGCGGTGGAAGAATTTCCGGTGGAGCGCTGGGATTCGATCATCGCGATCAACCTGTCATCGGTGTTTCACAGCACTCGCCTGAGTTTGCCGGGCATGCGCGCCAAGGGTTGGGGGCGGATCGTCAACATCGCTTCGGTGCACGGTCTGGTCGGCTCCACCGGCAAGGCTGCGTATGTGGCGGCCAAGCATGGGGTGATCGGCCTGACCAAGGTGGTCGGCCTGGAAACTGCCGCCAGCAACGTGACCTGCAACGCGATCTGCCCGGGCTGGGTGCTGACGCCGCTGGTGCAGAAACAGATCGACGATCGCGCAGCCAAGGGTGTCGACCCGCAGCAGGCGCAGCACGATCTGCTGGCCGAGAAACAGCCGTCGCTGGAGTTCGTCACCCCGGCACATCTGGGTGAGCTGGTGTTGTTTCTCTGCAGCGAGGCCGGCAGCCAAGTGCGTGGTGCCGCGTGGAATATCGATGGCGGGTGGCTCGCGCAATAAGCTTGCAATTGATCGCTCCCACGCTGTCGTGGGAGCCTTCTGACAAACAATAAGAGGCAAACCATGTCCGACATTCTCTGGCAGCCCGATGCCAAACGCATTGCCCGGTCCCGCATGGACGGCTTTCGGCACTTCATCAATCAACGCCATCACCTGCACCTCGACGATTACCCCGCCCTGCATCAATGGTCCATCGACCAGCGCGAAGCGTTCTGGCAGGCGATCGTGGATTTCTTCGGCATCAGATTTCACACCCAACCGGACACCGTTCTGCGTGGAGGCCTGAAAATGCCGGGTGCCGAATGGTTTCCCGGCGCCACGTTGAATTTCGCCGAACACCTGCTGAGTCGCCGCGACGATGCCATCGCCGTGATCGCTATCGGGGAAAACGGCCAGCGTGAACTGCTGACCTGGGCCGAACTGGCCCAGCAAGTCGCCGGCTTCCAGGCCAGTCTGCAAGCAGCCGGTGTCGTGGTCGGCGACCGGGTTGCCGCCTGCATGCCCAACACCTGGCAAACCCTGGTGGCGATGCTCGCGACCACCAGTCTCGGCGCAATCTGGTCGTGCTCATCGCCGGACTTCGGCACCCACGGCGTGATCGACCGCTTTGGCCAGATCGAACCGAAAGTGCTGATCACCTGCGCCGGTTACCGCTATGCCGGCAAAGAGATCGACCAGACCGTCAAGATCAATGAAATCCTCGAACAACTGCCGACCTTGCAGCAGTTGATCATCGTGCCCTACGCGCGACCTCAGGCCCATGCCACGGATTACCGGACACCCGCCAACGTCACGCTGTGGGACGACTTCTATGAACCGGGCGATGAGCCGCAGTTCGTCCCGGTGCCGTTCGATCATCCGCTGTACGTGCTGTATTCCAGCGGCACCACCGGCGTGCCGAAATGCATTGTTCACAGCACCGGTGGCGTGTTGCTGCAACACGCCAAGGAACACGGGCTGCATGTCGATCTCGGCCCCGGCGACCGCTTGTTCTACTACACCACCTGCGGCTGGATGATGTGGAACTGGCTGGTGTCGGCGCTGGCGGTCGGCAGCGCGGTGGTGCTGTATGACGGCTCACCGTTTTATCCGGACAACGAGCGATTGCTGGAGCTGCTCGACGACGAGCAGGTCAGCGTGTTCGGCACCAGCCCGAAATTCCTCGCGACCCTGGAAAGCAGCGGCATCAAGCCGCGCGAAAGCTACGACCTGAGCCACCTGAAAACCCTGCTTTGCACCGGCTCCGCGCTGTCGCCGCAGAGTTATGACTTCGTTTATCGCGACTTCAAACCGGACGTGTGCCTGTCCTCGATGTCCGGCGGTACGGACATCGTGTCCTGCTTCGTCAACGGTAACCCGATGTCGGCGGTTCGCCGGGGTGAAATCATGGGCAAGAGCCTGGCCATGGCGGTGGAAGTGTGGAATGACGCCGGGCAACCGGTGATCGGCGAAAAAGGTGAGTTGGTATGCACTCGACCATTCCCGGCGATGCCTATCGGACTCTGGAACGATCCCGACGGCGAAAAGCTGCGCAAATCCTATTTCAGCCAGTTCCCCGGCGTCTGGGCCCAGGGTGACTATGCCGAACAACTGCCCCACGGCGGGATGCTGATTCACGGCCGCTCCGACGCTGTGCTCAACCCCGGCGGCGTGCGCATCGGCACGGCGGAGATCTACCGGCAGGTGGAAAAAGTCCCGCAAGTGCTGGACAGCGTCGCCATCGGCCAACAGTGGCAGGACGACGTGCGCGTGGTGCTGTTCGTACGCCTCAAGGACGGCCTAACGCTGGATGAGGCACTGCAACAGCAGATCCGCCAGGTGATCCGCGCCAACACCACACCGCGCCATGTGCCGGCGAAGATCGTCGCGGTCACTGACATTCCGCGCACCATCAGCGGCAAGGTGGTGGAGCTGGCCGTGCGCAATGTGGTGCACGGTGATCCGGTGAAAAACACCGATGCCCTCGCCAATCCGCAAGCGCTTGAGCAGTTTCGCGACCGGGTCGAACTTCGCGACTGAAGCCTGTCAGTCCATCAGTCCCCATTCGCCGGTCGAGGGCGGTGGGGACGGCATGGTGTCGGCGTGCAGCTTCAGACGCAGGCGCAGGTTATTCACCGAATCAGCATTTTTCAGGGCCTCGTCTTCATCGATCACCCCTTCTGCTACCAGCGCGAACAGTGCACCGTCAAAGGTCTGCATGCCCAGTTCTGCCGATTTTTCCATGATGGTTTTCAGCTCACCAAAATCATTGCGCCGGATCAGGTCGGCAATCGTCGGCGTGCCCAGCATCACCTCGGCGGCGGCCCGTCGCTGACCGTCCCGGGTTCGCACCAGACGCTGGGAGACGAACGCCTTGAGGTGATTGCCCAAGGCATGCAGCAATTGCGGGCGGCGCTCTTCGGGAAAGAAATTGATGATCCGGTCCAGCGCCTGATTGGCGTTGTTGGCGTGCAATGTCGACAGCACCAGATGCCCGGTTTCGGCGAAGGCCAGCGCATGTTCCATGGTCTCGCGATCACGGATTTCGCCGATCAGCACCACGTCCGGGGCCTGGCGCAGAGTATTTTTCAGCGCAGCGTGAAAGCTGCGGGTATCGACCCCGACTTCGCGCTGGTTGATGATTGATTTTTTGTGGCGATGGATGTATTCCACCGGGTCTTCAATGGTGATGATGTGCCCGCTGCTGTGGCGATTGCGATGGTCGATCAGCGCCGCCAGCGACGTGGATTTGCCCGAGTCGGTGGCGCCGACGAACAGGATCAGGCCTTGCTTGAGCATCACCGATTCGAGCAATACCGGCGGCAGTTTCAAATCTTCGAATCGCGGAATGTCGAGTTTGACGTTACGAATAACGATCGACACGTCATTGCGTTGTTTGAAGATGTTGACCCGGAAGCGGCCGATCCCGGTGCGGGAAATCGCCAGGTTCATTTCCAGATCCCGGTCGAACTCCCGTCGTTGTTCGGCGTCCATCAGGGAGACCGCGATACTGGCCACCTCACCGGGTTTGAAGGGCTGCTCGCTCAAGGGAGTGAGCACCCCGTCGAACCGCGCACTGGGTGGTGCGCCCGTGGACAGGAACAGATCCGAACCGTGACGGCTCGCCAGTTGTTTGAGCAGTGCGTCGATTTCCATGGCCAAAAGCACCTGCGAAGCTTTCAATGAACACAAGACCGCGCCGTGACGCGACGTGCCTTACAGCGTCTACCGCACTAGGATAGTAGACGCCGCCTCACCGACCGACGCCCAGGATTGATGTGATGAACGCTGTACCGAACACCAACGACGCCCAGGCATTGATTGCCCGCACCGACTGGAGCCGCAGCCCGCTGGGCGCCGCTGGCACCTGGCCACAGAGCCTGCGCACCGCGGTGGACATCGTGATTCACTCGCCGATGCCGATGCTGCTGTTGTGGGGCCCGCAACTCACCCAGATCTATAACAACGGCTTTGCACTGCTCGCCGGGAGCAAGCATCCGCACGCTTTCGGACAACCGGCGCACCAGATATGGCCGGAACTTAGAGACTTTACCGACCCGATTTACAGCGCCGTCCTACAAGGCCAGGTGCGAACCTACAGCGAACGGCGCTTTACCCTGCAACGTGACGGCCAGGACTCCGACTTCTGGCTGGATTTGACCTACAGCCCGATCCGCGACGAAAGCGCGCAAGTGGCCGGGATTCTGGTCACCGCCATCGAAACCAACGAACGCCGGCGCATCGCCCTGGAACTGCAGCAACGCTCCGAAGACAGTCTCAAGGCCCAGCGCGAAAGCGAAGAGCGCCTGCAACTGGCGCTGGCGGCCACCGATGCGGTCGGCACCTGGGATTGGGACATTGGCGAAGACCGCTTCATCGCCGATGCGCATTTCGCCCAGTTGCACGGTGTCGATCCGGCCCTGGCCGGTCAGTTGCCGATCAGCGAGTACCTGCACGGCGTGCACCCCGAAGACCGCGCTATGATCGCCCGCAGTATCAAGCATTGCATTACCCACGGCACCGAATACGCCGAGGAATACCGCCTGCTGCAAGCCAATGGCGAGCTGCGCTGGGTGTTCGCCCGCGGGCGCTGCTACAAGGATCATCACGGCCGGCCGATACGTTTTCTCGGCGCGGCGCTGGACCTGACCGAACGCAAGCACACCGAACAGGCACTGCGGCAAAGCCAGACCGAGCTGCAACTGATCATCAACGCCATGCCGATCCTGATCAGCTATGTCGACCACGAAGAACGCTTTCGCCTGAACAACGCCGCGTACCTCGACTGGTACGGGCTCACGCCGCAAGAGCTGTACGGTCGCACGATCCGTGAGGTGATCGGCGAAGAGGCCTATTTCCTGCGGGCGCCGTACATCGCCGAAGCACTCGCCGGTCGGCCCTGCTCGTTCAGCCTGTACACGCCGCACCGTGATGGCAGTCAGCGGCACGCCTTGATGAACTACCTGCCGCGCCACGGTGCGGATGGAGCAGTGAACGGTTTCTACATCTTCGTGATCGACGAAACCGAACGAAAAAAGACCGAAGAAGCCCTGCGCAACCTCAATGAAACTCTTGAGGAACGCGTCAGTGCGCGCACCGAACAACTGGCCCAGGCCAACCAGCGCTTGCAGAACGAAATGTTCGAACGCGAGCGCGCCGAAGATGCCTTGCGCCACGCGCAGAAAATGGAAGCGGTCGGCCAGCTCACCGGCGGCATCGCCCATGACTTCAACAACATGCTGACCGGCATCATCGGCAGCCTCGACCTGATGCAGCGCTACATCGCCAATGGCCGCGCCGATGAGATCGGCCGTTTCACTGACGCGGCGGTGTCCTCGGCCAACCGCGCGGCGGCACTGACCCACCGTCTGCTGGCGTTCTCCCGGCGTCAGTCGCTGGATCGCAAGACCCTCGACGTCAACGAGCTGATCCACTCGCTGGAAGACCTGATCCGCCGTACCAAGGGTGATCCGATCGAACTCAAGTTGCGCCTGGCCGACAATGTATGGCCGGTCAGCACCGATGTCAGCCAACTGGAAAACGCCCTGCTCAACCTGGTGATCAACGCCCGCGACGCCATGCCCGACGGCGGCGAGCTGTTGATCGAAACGGCCAACGTCTACCTCGACGGCAACGACATCACTACCCTCGAACCGGTCAAGGCCGGTGATTACCTGATGCTGGCGGTGAGCGACAACGGCACCGGCATGACGCCTTCAGTACGTTCCAAAGCGTTCGATCCGTTCTTTACGACCAAACCCATCGGGCAAGGCACCGGGCTCGGCTTGTCGATGATTTATGGCTTTGCCCAGCAATCGGGTGGGCACGTCAGCCTCGACAGCCTGCCGGGTCAGGGCACCTGCGTGCGCCTGTACTTGCCGCGCTTGTATGCACTGGAAGCGGAGCTGCCGGCAATCGAAGCGGTTGCCGAGGCCCCCGCTGTGGCGACCGGCGAGACCGTGGTGGTGGTCGAGGACGATCCGGCGGTGCGCATGCTGGTCATGGACCTGCTCAAGGAGCTGGGTTATCGCGCCCATGAAGCCGAAGACGCCAAGGGCGCCCTGCCGTTGCTCGAATCGGATCTGCGGGTTGACCTGCTGGTGACCGACGTCGGCCTGCCGGGCATGAACGGCCGGCAAATGGCGGAGATCGCCCGCCAGCATCGTCCGGGGCTCAAGGTGTTGTTCATGACCGGTTACGCGCAGAAAGCCGCCGAGCGCCAGGGCTTCCTCGAAGACGGCATGGACATGGTCGCCAAACCGTTTTCCATCGAACAGCTGGCCGGCAAGATCCGCACGATGATCAGCCAAAACCCGTGACTTGAGGCATAATCCGCGCCCCGCCGTCACCCCGCTACAGGTATTGCACGATGAAAGCCCAAGCCCGCCACATTCTGGTGAAGACCGCCGAAGAGGCTGAAAAACTCAAACAACGCATCGCCAACGGTGAGGCGTTCGATGTGCTGGCGAAGAAATTTTCGACTTGTCCATCCGGCAAGCGCGGCGGCGATCTGGGTGAAGTGCGGCCGGGGCAGATGGTCGGTGCGATCGATGCGGTGATTTTCAAAAAACCGCTGCGCACCGTGCACGGGCCGATCAAGAGCAAGTTCGGGTATCACCTGGTGCAGGTGTTTTACCGCGACTGATCCAGTGCCCTGAAGGCGCGGCTTTCGCCAACGCCTTCAGGGATCGGCATCAATCCCTGGGGATCAACGCCCCAGGCACTTGAATGACCTGACTGGCCAAGCGATGCCCCGCCTCCGCCGCCTGCACAGGGCTTGCGCCCGACAAGCGACTCGCCAGATACGCCGCACTGAACGAATCCCCCGCTGCCGTGGTGTCCACCACCTTCTCGACCTTCTGCGCCGGGACTTCGAACGCTTCCCCGTCGCAACGGATCAGACAGGCTTCGGCGCCGCGCTTGAGCACCACTTCCGGCGTGCCGATCTGCGCGTACGCTTCAAACACCGCGTCACAGTCTTCGAAATGGAACAGCGCCTGTTCGTCGTCCACCGTCAGCAACGCCAGATCGACATGGGGCAACACGCTGCGATACGCCGCCCGCGCCTCTTCCACCGAAGCCCACAGGCGTGGGCGGTAGTTGTTGTCGAAGACGATTCGCGCGTCACCCTGACGGGCTTCGATCAAGGTCTCGATCAGTTTTTCCCGACCTTGCGCGCCGAGCACCGCCAGCGTGATACCGCTGAAATACAGCACGTCGTAATCGGGCAGCGCTGCCAGAATCGGCGCGGCCGCCGGCGTGGTGAAGCAGTCGCGAACGGCGGCTTCGTTGCGCCAGTACAGAAAACGACGTTCGCCGGCGGCGTCGGTCTGGATGCAATACAGACCCGGCAGACGACCGGGCAAGCGCTGGACCAGATCCAGACCAATGCCTTCGTCGGCCCAACTGCGGCACATCGCGTCACTGAAGCTGTCGTCACCCAGCGCCGTGACGTAATCGACCTGCGCGTTGTCGCCCATGGCGCGGGACAGATAGACCGCCGTGTTCAGCGTGTCACCGCCGAAGCTCTGTTGCAGGCTGCCATCGGCACGTTGCTGGAGTTCGATCATGCATTCGCCGATCAGGGCGATGCGCGGGGTGTTCGGACCCAATGCACTGAGCGTGTTCATCAGAAGCAGGTTTCCATGGTTTCGATCACGGACAGCTGCTCGTCCACCAGCAGCCCTACGCGCCATTTGTCGAAGGTCAGGCACGGGTGCGAAGTGCCAAAGGAAATGATGTCGCCGACGCGCAATTCCACGCCCGGCGCCACGGTCATGAACGCGTGCTGGTCCATCACCGCCGTCACCTTGCAGGCGCCGACATCGTCGCCCACTGCCGGCAGCACGCCGGCCTTGTAACGCAGCAACGGCACCGGCATCCCGGCATCGAACGCCACGTCACGCTTGCCCAGGGCAATCACCGCGAAGCCCGGCTCCGGCAGCGACTGCACGTGCGCCCAGACTTCCAGCGCCGGGCGCAGGCCTTCGTGCAGATCGCTGCGACGGTCGAGTACGCAGCACTGCGCCTCTTTATAGATGCCATGGTCGTGAGCGACATAACTGCCGGGACGCAGCACGCTGAGGAAACGCCCGCCAGCGTTCTGCGCTTCGAATGATTCGGCGATCAGGTCGTACCACGCCGAACCCGACGCGGTGATGATCGGCTTGGCGATGGCGAACGCGCCGCTGTCCTGCAACTGCACCGCCAGGCGCACCAGCGAGGCCGCGAATTCACGGATGCCGCTGACGGCGTGATCGCCATGGATCACGCCTTCGTAACCTTCGATGCCGGTCAGGGCCAGCGCCGGTTGCGCGCCGATGGCCTTGGCCAGTTCGATGACTTCCTGCTCGCTGCGGCAACCGCAACGGCCGCCGACCACGCCGTATTCGATCATCACGTTAAGCCGCACGCCGCGCGATGCGAAATAAGCGCCCAGATCGGCGACGTTGTCCGGGTGATCGACCATGCAATAGAAATCGAAGCCGGAATCGGCCGCTAGCAGATCGGCGATCAGCGCCATGTTCGGCGTGCCGACCAGTTGGTTGGCCATCAGCACCCGACGTACGCCGTGGGCGTATGCAGCGCGGGTCTGGGTGGCGCTGGCCAGGGTGATGCCCCAAGCGCCGGCGTCGAGCTGACGACGAAACAGCGCCGGGGTCATGCTGGTCTTGCCGTGGGGCGCGAGTTCGGCGCCGCTGTCGCTGACGAATTTCTGCATCCAGCGGATGTTGTGTTCCAGCGCTTCGCGATGCAGCACCAGCGCCGGCAGGCTGATGTCACGCACCAGTTGCGCGCCGACGGCGGCATCGCCCTTTTCCACGGCAGCAGTGTTGTTGGCAGTCGTCATGGTCGAACTCCTCACAGTCGCGCCCGCAGGCAGGCGCGGTTATTCGTTGATTCGCCGGGCGAGGCTGTTGGCGCTCTCGATCAAGACCCGGCGATAGTCGTTGTAATTGTTCTTGGCATCGGCGCGCGGGGCGACGATGCACAGGGTGCAGATGGCCACGCCTTGAGGGTCTTTGACCGGGGCGGCGAAGCAATGGGTGAAGGTGTCGGCGACACTGTCGAAGGAGAAGAAACCGTCGATGCCGGCCTGACGGATTTCCGCCAGAAACGTCTCCATCGGCAGGCGTTCGCCACCCGGCAGAATGAAATCGTCTGGGTCGATCAGGTCACTGATCTGCTGATCGCTCAAGTGCGCCAGCAGCAGGCGCCCGGACGCGGTCCACGGGATCGGCGCGTTTTCACCGATATCGGAAGAAATGCGGAAATGCCGCTCGCCCTCCTTCATCAGCGCCACCGTGTATTTGCGCCCGTTGAGCAGGCACATCTGCGCGGTTTCCCGGGTCTGGCTGACGATCTCCTGCAAGGCGTGATCGGCTTCGCGACTGAGGTCGAAATGGCGCAAGTGCGCCTGGCCAAGGAAGTACAGCTGACGACCGAGATAGACGTGACCGTCCTTGCCCACCGGCTCCAGAATCCGCCGCTCGAGCAATGACGCCACTAGCTCGTAGACCGTGGATTTCGGGCTGCCGATGCCGTTGGCGATGTCGTTCGGACGCAGTGGCTGGCCGATCTCCTTGAGGAAATCGAGGATATCGAACGCCCGGTCCAGACCGCGTGCCCGGCGCTTGATGGTGTCTTCGGTCATTTCTGTTGTTCCCATAAAAGATGCCGGGGATGGTAACTGGCCCTTGGCGTTGTGTCAGTTGGATCGCAGCCCTCACCCCCCGCCCTCTCCCGGAGGGAGAGGGAGCCTGACCGTATCGATGCAAATGCCATCGTCTGGCACAACAATCTGCATCGATAGAGATCAGTCCCCTCTCCTGGGGGAGAGGGCCAGGGTGAGGGGGCTATGGCCTCAGCGACGCCACATCACTCAAGCCTTCTTCTTGTACGCAATGCAGTCGATCTCGACCTTGCAGTCGACCATCATGCTCGCCTGCACACAGGCCCGGGCCGGTGCGTGTTCGGGCTTGAAGTACTCGCCGAAGACCTTGTTGAAACTGCTGAAATCCCGCGGATCGTCCAGCCACACGCCGGCGCGTACCACGTCTTCCAGGCCATAACCGGCCTCTTCGAGAATCGCGATCAGGTTCTTCATGGTCTGGTGCGTCTGCTCGACGATGCCGCCCACAATGATCTCGCCATCCACCGCCGGCACCTGCCCGGAAACGTGCAGCCAGCCATCGGCCTCAACAGCGCGGGCG
Source organism: Pseudomonas sp. B707 (assembly GCF_022496685.1). Classification (NCBI taxonomy): domain Bacteria; kingdom Pseudomonadati; phylum Pseudomonadota; class Gammaproteobacteria; order Pseudomonadales; family Pseudomonadaceae; genus Pseudomonas; species Pseudomonas sp. B707. Next base: position 504,825 of record NZ_WTVE01000033.1, read on the forward strand.
AATGGACGTGGCTGGCCGCCAGCGGCGGTGCTGCCGGTGCCGTAACGAGTAATGCTCATGGGTGTTTCTCCTGATTGAAAAAGTGAAAAGTCAGAACCGCGTGCTTTTGAGAAATTCCGCCAGCCGCGGCGATTGAGGACGCTCGAACAGTTCCTTGGGAGGCCCCTGCTCTTCGATGCGCCCCTGATTCATGAAAACGATCTTGTCCGAGACCTCGAACGCAAAACGCATTTCGTGGGTCACCAGCAACATGGTCATGCCGTCCTCGGCCAGGCCCTTGATCACGTTCAGCACTTCGCCGACCAGTTCCGGGTCGAGGGCCGAGGTGACTTCGTCGAACAGCATCAGGCTCGGGTTCATCGCAATCGCCCGGGCAATCGCCACGCGCTGCTGCTGACCGCCGGACAACTGGCCGGGAAAGTGATTGCGCCGCTCCAGCAGGCCGACCCGCTCCAGCCATTTCTCGGCCAGGACCACGGCTTCGTCCTTGTGCATCTTTTTGACTTTCAGCAGGCCGAGCGTGACGTTCTGCAACGCGGTGAGGTGCGGGAACAGGTTGAATTGCTGGAACGCCATGCCGGTCATCGCTCGATGACGGGCAATGATTTTTTCCGGGTGGCGCACGCGCTTGCCGTTGAGTTCGTCATAGCCGATGGATTCGCCGTCGAGCAGGATCTGCCCGCCCTGGAATTCCTCCAGCATGTTCACGCAGCGCAGCAGCGTGGTCTTGCCCGAGCCGCTGGAGCCGATCAGCGTCACCACGTTGCCGCGCTGCATGCTCAGGTCGACACCCTTGAGCACTTCGACCGCGCCGTATTGTTTGTGCAGGCCACGGATGTCCAGCAGCGGCTGACCGTTCTGGACGTTGGAAACTTGAGCTTGAGTCATGGCAGGGCCACCCGCTTTTCAATGTGCCGGCCGAGTAATTCGATGCCGTAGTTGATGACGAAGAACAGAAAACCGGCGAACAGGTAAAACTCCAGGGTCATGAACGTCCGGGCGATGATCTGCTGGGTGCTGAGCAACAGCTCGGCCACGCCGATCACCGACAGCAAGGTCGACGCCTTGACGATTTCCGTGGACGAATTGACCCAGGTCGGCAGGATCTGCCGCAGCGCCTGCGGCAACAGCACGTAACCGAGAGACTGATAGAACGTCAGGCCGATGGCCTTGCCGGCTTCCATCTGCCCGCGTGGCAATGCCTGCAACGCACCGCGCACGATCTCGGCGACGTGGGAGCCGCAAAACAGCGTCAGCCCAAGTGCTCCGGCCTGAAACGCGCTGATCTGCCAACCGAGCGCCGGTGCCATGTAGAAGCACGCCAGCACCAGCACGAACACCGGGGTGCCGCGAATCAGGTCGACATAAAAACGGAACGGCGCGCGCATCCAGAACTTGCCGTAGGTCAGCACCAGCCCGGCGAATACGCCGATAAACGTGCCGAACAGAATCGCCAGCGCCGACACCTGCACGCTGGTCAGAAAGCCTTGCCACAAGGCTTCGCGGGCAATCCACAACTCATGCAACCAACTGGGGGATTCGTACATCGCAGCCTCCTATCGGCGGATCGCCAGACGCTGCTCGAGGTAACGCAGCAGCATGGCAATGAGGTAACAGGCCGCGACATACAACGCCGTGGTCACCAGCCAGGTTTCGATCACCCGGTAGCTTTCGACGTTGATCTTGCGCGCGTAATAGGTCAGCTCCGGCACCGCGATCGCGGCGGCCAGCGAGGTGTCCTTGAACAGCGAAATGAAGTTGTTCGACAGCGCCGGCAGCACGTTGCGCAACATCACCGGCACGGTGACGTAGGCTTTCACCTGCCACTCGCCCAGACCGATAGCCAGCCCCGCTTCGCGCTGGCCCTTGGGAATGCTCAGCAAACCGCCGCGGAACACTTCGGTCAGGTACGCCCCGGCATACAGCGAAAGCGTGATGATGAACGACGGGATCTTGTCCAGCCGGATTCCCAGGCTTGGCAACGCAAAGTAGATCAACAGAATCAACACCAGAATCGGCGTGTTACGGATCACCGTCACATACACCGATGCCAGCACCCGCAAGGCGCGATGCCTGGACAGCAAGGCAAACGCCATCAGCAGGCCGATCACGCAGCCGATGGCGATCGACACCAGCGCCAGTTCGAGGCCCAGACCGAGCCCCGCCAGCAAGGTGTCGAAATCGCGCCACACGGCGGCAAAGTTCAACTGATAGTTCATGGTCGGCAGTACCTTGAGCGGGGCGCATCAGGGCGCCCCACTCTCACGGGATCATTTGAATTCGACAGGGAAACCGATGGCCGGCGATGGCAGATCCACGCCGAACCATTGCTTGAACGACGCGGCATAAGTCGGGAACTCGACGCCGGTCATGGCCTCATGAAGGGCGGTGTTGACGAAGTTCAGCCAGTCCTGATCGCCACGTTTGACGGCGCACGCGTAGGTCTGCGGGCTCCAGGCGTACGTCGGGCTGCGGTAGCGGCCAGGGTTCTGCACCATCAGGTATTTGACCGAAGACTGGTCGGTGGCGGCGGCATCGGCGCGACCGGAGTTCACCGCCTGGTACATAAGATCAACGCTGTCGTACTGATCGACCTTGGCCTTGGGCAGCGCCTGATGCACCAGCTCCTCGGCGTACACGTTCTGCAGCACGGCCACGGTCACGCCGTCACCACCGGCCTGCAGGTCTTCGATTTCCTTGTATTTGCTGTTGTTCGGCAGCAGCAGGCCGACGCCTTCGCGGTAGTACGGCAGGGTGAACGCCACTTGCTGCGCACGGCTGGCGGTGACGGTGATGAACTGGCAGCTCATGTCGACCTTGTCGGTCAGCAGGTTGGGAATCCGCGCATCGGAAGACTGCACAACAAACTCGACCTTGCTCGGGTCGTTGAACAGACCTTTGGCGACGATCCGGGCGATGTCGATATCAAAGCCCTGCAACTTGCCGTCCGCGCCCTGGAAGTGCCACGGCGCATTGGTGCTGCCGGTGCCCACAATCAGTTTTCCACGGGCCAGGACGCTGTCGAGCTTGCTGTCAGCCGCCTGGGCCATACCCACGACAGCGGACGAAGCCGCGAGAACAAAAACACACGCTTTGAACAAGGAAGGTCGGCGATGCATGGCAAGCACTCCAGGAAGTTGTTTATTCCGCTATACCGGAACACGGTTTGTTACTACGGAATAGACAGCAGAAAGTGTGCCACAGGATTCGCGGGGAATCTGCAATGGATTGAAAATTCTGAGGAATCAAAGAGATATGTAAAAAGAAAAAATAGAGGAACAGTGAGAGAGCGGAGCGTGCGCTACCGTTGGCTACAACAATGCGGGTAGCAGGTTCCCAGTCGGTGCACGGGTGATCGATTCAGGGGCAGTGTTTATTTCCGAGAACCAACCTCAAAGGTCGTCTATCGAAACTTTTATGGTCGGATCATTTTCCCACTCCTTGCAGAGAGCTATCAGCTCCAGATCCTCAAGGCGATTCATAAGCTCCTCATCAGTTTGTACTACGGAAACTGCTTTAAAACCTGCGTCGCTGCCCATCAGGAGCTCCTTTGATAAATGTCTGAAAACGATACCAGCTGCTTGGCCTTTGCGGACCTGAGTCTTCTGAGGGAATGCTCTTGCATCAAAGTAGGACGAAATCATCCTTTGTAGGACCTACCTGTAATTTCTGACAGTAGACCGCCGTTTTGCCCTGCTTTAACGTCAAAGGCCTTCCAGACTCATTGATCAGGAGGCTCCAATGAGAACCCGTCCCCCCCACACAACGTTGCACCCCGCCTACCGCAAAGTGTTGAAGGGATGGCGTCCAGTGATTCTGTATTTCTACAGCGAGCACTGCGGTGCCTGTACCTATGCCAGCCCGGTTTTTCGTGAAATCGCGGAGCCTTATCGACTTCGGGCGAACATCTACATGCTCGAAGCGGAAAAGTCGCCCAATATTTCTCATGTCGACGGATTCCCTACGGTGCTTTTCTTTCAGGACGGGAAACTGCGGAAAAAACTCAAAGGCATTGGAGATGAAAGATCCCTTCATGAGCATTTCGCCGAACACATCGGCAAGGTGAAAGCACCCGCCACTTGCCGCAAACCCCGACACACCCTCTCCTGGCTGCACCACACCCTCAGCACCCTCTGCACCATCCCCCGCGCAAAACGATGGAACTTTTCCTGAAAGTGCCACCTAAGAGCCATCATGAAATGGCACCGTCGTTCCAATTGATCTGTAACAACTAGCCTCGAAGCCGGATTGGACAAGCTCCCATCCGGCTGCTTTTCTTTATTTCTCAGAAAGAGATAAGTGCTGCCGGCCCTTTGGCCGCGGCCTTGCTTCGTCCCAGGAGGGGTCAATGTCCTTTAATGTCATGATGGTTTTCGGTACTCGCCCGGAGGCCATCAAAATGGCCCCGCTGGCCCGGGTTCTGCGTCAGTGGCCCGACATCACACTCAACATCTGTTCCAACCGCCTCTACGCCTGGCTGAGCGCACGCTCGGCGGCGGGTAAAGGGGTATGAGTCTGGGGTGGGTCGATTTTTTCGCGTATGTGCTGTTCGGTCTCAAATATGTGGCGATTGCCCTCGCCCTGTTGATGTTCATCCTCGGCCTCGATGACCTGTTCATCGACCTCGTTTACTGGAGCCGCAAATTCATCCGGCGCTGGCGGATCTACGAGAAATTCAAGCGTGCCGACGAGGAACGCCTGTATTCGATTCCCGAGAAACCGCTGGCAATCATGGTGCCGGCGTGGAACGAAGTCGGCGTGGTCGGTGAAATGGCGCGTCTGGCCGCCTCGACCATCGACTACGAGAACTATCAGATTTTCGTCGGCACCTACCCCAACGACGCCGAAACCCAGGCCGATGTCGACGCGGTCTGCCAGCACTACCCCAACGTGCACAAAGTGGTGTGCGCCCGCCCCGGCCCGACCAGCAAGGCCGACTGCCTGAACAACATCATCGACGCGATCCTGCGCTTCGAGAGCGAGGCGAAAATCCAGTTCGCCGGGTTCATCCTGCACGACGCCGAAGACGTGATTTCGCCGATGGAATTGCGCCTCTACAACTACCTGTTGCCGAACAAGGACCTGATCCAGATACCGGTCTACCCCTACGCGCCGGAGTGGAAAGGCTTCACCGCCGGGCACTACGTCGATGAGTTCGCCGAGAACCACGGCAAAGACGTCATCGTCCGCGAAGCCCTCACCGGCCAGGTGCCCAGCGCCGGCGTTGGCACTTGCTTCAGCCGTAAAGCCATCAGCGCCCTGCTGGAAGACGGCGACGGCATTGCCTTCGATGTGCAGAGTCTCACCGAGGACTACGACATCGGTTTCCGCCTCAAACAGAAAGGCATGAAATGCATCTTCGCCCGTTATTCGGTCAGCGATCCGAAACTGGCGTTGGAGCAACCCTGGGTGTTCGGCATGAACCGCGAATTCTCCCAGGTGATCTGTGTCCGGGAACACTTCCCACGTGACTTGCAACACGCAATCCGGCAGAAATCGCGGTGGATTGTCGGCATCGTGTTCCAGGGCACCAAGAACCTCGGCTGGAGCCGCAAGGGTCTTCTCAACTACTTCCTGTGGCGCGACCGTCGCGGGCTGATCGCCTACCTGCTGAGTTTTTTGGTGAACCTGCTGTTCCTGGTACTGCTGGCGATGTGGGCGGTGACGATCATTTCCCCGGACTCGTGGCGCTATCCCTCGATCCTCGCTGACAGTTCGCTGCTGTCGGTGCTGCTGTGGCTCAACGGCCTGATGCTGCTCAATCGCCTGTTCCAGCGCGGCTGGTTTGTCACCCGCTATTACGGTCTGGTCGAAGGTCTGCTGTCGGCGCCGCGCATGATGTGGAGCAACTTCGTCAATTTCTTCGCCAACCTGCGTGCCCTGCGTCAGGTCATGGAAATGGGTGACTCACGACGTGTGGCCTGGGACAAGACCACCCATGAATTCCCGGCGCTGACCAAGGCACAGCGCACGCCGCTCGGCCATCGACTGGTGGAAAAGGGTCTGCTTACCGAAGAGCAACTGGAAGCGGCAATCACCAGCCCCGTACGCCGTCGACTCGGCCGCGAACTGTTGCTGCGTGAGTACATCGACAGCACTCAGCTGGTTCAAACCCTCGCCGAGCAGCTTGATCTGGAATGGGCGCCGCTCAATCCGTTCAAGCTCGACAAACGCCTGATCGATGCCGTACCGCGCCGGGTCGCCTCCCACTACGGCATTTTGCCGGTGGCCGAAGAAGGCGACACCCTGATTCTGGCCTCCGAAGGCCCGGTCAGTCAGGTCTCGCTCGGCGCCATCAGCCGTCAATTGAAACGCCCGGTGCGCAGCCGTCTCGCACCTCAGGGCCGCGTCACATTGGGGATTCGTTACTGGTACGCCAGCCCCCGCCAGAATGAGGAAGTGCGTCATATGCTCGAAGTGCTTGAGCGCCATCAGGACGATGAAGCCCTGCTGGAACGGGTCAGCCGCCATCAGGTGCTGCTGGGCAATCTGTTGCAGGTGCGCGGCATGGTGCCGCCGACCCTGTTCAATCAGGCGCTGATCGACTTCGATGCCGAGAAGATGTCACTCGGTGAACACCTGATTTCCCGGGGCATGATTACCCAGGAAGTACTGGAACAGGCCCTGGCCGATCAGGCCAGCGAACAGCAAGCCGCCTACCGCATTGTCCGGGAGGTCGCATGAAGCCTGTGCATCGTCAAACCTTGCTGATGGGCAGCCTGCTGCTGGGCCTGAGCACCGCGTATCCGCTGCAGGCTGCACCGCTGAGCGACTTTGAACAGTTCCGCAGCTACCCCTACATGGACCGCAGTTATCGCGAGGCGAAAAAGGGCAACTGGAAAGAAGTCGAACGACTGATGCGCCACTTGCTGGAAAAGGTCCCTAAAAACGACGAAGCCCGGGCGCTGCTGGTAGAGTCCCTGGCCAAGCAACGTCGTTACAAGGAAGCGCTGCAAGCATTGCCGGACAACAGCGATGCCCTGCTCGACCTGCGCCTGACCTGGATCGAACAGGATCCGCCCACCAGCTCTCAAGTTGAAGACTGGATGGCCACCAGCAGCCTGAATGACCGTGTGCGTCTGTGGCAGGCCTACAGCCTGAGCCTGGCCAAGTTCGGCGGCGCGGCCAAGGCCCATGACTGGTTGGCACAACTGGCGCCCAAGGGTGACGACAACATCTTGCGCCTGGCCCGCGCCAACTGGTCGGAGCAACTGCGCGACTGGAGCGGCACCATCGACCAACTGGCGCCGCTGGCCGCACGCAAACAACTCGACGCCGAAGGCTGGCAACGGCTGGCCAACGCTTACGTGCAGCGTCTCGATGAAAAGCCGCTGCAGCAACTGCTGCAACAGGCGCCGAGTCCCGAGGCCGCACGCAACATTCGCCTGGCGATGGTCGACCGCGCCATCGCCATGGGCCACGAGCAACAGGCCCAACGCTGGATGCAGTCGCTGCCGGCCAGCGATCTCGCCGATCCGGCGCAGCGTCAGCGTCTGTGGGAACTGGCGCGCAAGACCGAAGACGTGCCCACCGTGCAGCGCCTGAGCAACGATCTGCAACGGCCTTGCCTGGAAACCGCGGAATGGCTGTCGCGCCAGGATCCGGAAGCGGCACTCAAGCAACTGCGCAGCTGTACGCCGACGGACGACCCACAGACCTGGCTGATACTCGCCCAGCGCCTGCAAGCCTCGGATCTATTGCAAAGCACCCGTCTACCGGAGCCTTGGGACAGTCGACGACAAACACAGGTGCTCGACATCTGGCAGGAGCAAGGTCGCAGTGCCGAAGTCAACGCCTGGCTGGCCGGTCAGAAACAGACGCCCGATATCGTCAAGCGCCGTGCGGAACTGACGCAGCGCATGGGACGGATGATCGAAGCGGAGACCCTGTGGGAACTGCATTACCGACAGACCGACAATCTTTCCTCGCTCAATCAGGCCACCTATCTTGCGGTAAATGCCGGTGATCGGGCGCACGCTCAACAGTTGCTGGAATCTGCGTTCGATCGTCATGACGGGCGTTTGCCGGCGACGGCGTTGCAGCGTCTGGTCGGCTTGTATGCCGCAGCGCCCTCCACGACGCCGGAGCAACAGCGACGCATGGCGCTCCTGCTCAACCGGGTGGACGGTGCCACGCGCGGCCAACTGCTCGCGCAACTTGCGGAGACCGGCCAGTGCGACGCCGTGCAGCAAGCCATCGGCAGCCACCCGCAAGCGGCTGGCGATTACCGCGCGCTCGGTCGCTGCGCCATGCCTGATCGCCCGGGTGAAGCCGTCGTCTATTACCAGCAGGCTGAAAAGCTCGGCGATCGCGGCAGTCGTCTGCCGCTGGCCTATGCCCTGGAAGCGGCCGGTGATTCTGCCGGTGCACTGACGATCTGGCGCAGCATCCCGACCGCCGAACTCAGCGACAACGCGCGTCTGACGGCCAGTCGCAGCGCGCTGAATGTCGGCGACAGCCAGACCGCAGAAACCTACTGGCAACAAAGCACCACTCGCGGCGCCAATGAGTGGGCCCTCGGCGCAGCCATCGCCGACGCACGGGGTGATCACGCCCAGGCACTGCAACGTCAGCGTCAGGCCCTGCAACAGACACCGGATGCCGGGCACTTCTACGCCGCGTCGGTCACCGCGCAAAAGGCCGGAGACTTGCCACAAAGCACCGCGTGGCTGGCCGAAGCGGTACGCCGCGAGCCGAACAACCCGCGTTATCGCGCCGACTACGGCATGCGTCTGGCCGGTGCCGAAACCCGCGAAGAGCGCGCCACGGCGATTCCGTATCTGCAACAGGCGACCCGGGATTTCCCCGAGGATTACCGTCTCGGCGAAACCCTGGCCTGGCGCTACGACGAAGTCGAAGACAGCGCCTCCGCGCGCAAGGAACTGCGCCGCGTGATCGATCTGGAGCAGAACCCGGTGGCAGCCGATGACGAAGACGGCAGCATGGAGGCCCGCCGTTATCGCCAGCGCCGTGCCCATGAAACCTTGTCACGGCGTGACAGCCGGACGATTGCCAGCACCTGGTCGCCGGCCGGGATCTCGACCAACGACTTCGTGCGCCCGGACGACAGCAAAGGTTCACGCCGTCGCTCGGATTCGCAGAATGTGCAATTGGCAATGTGGGACCACGCCTTGGGCGAAGAACCAAGCCGCGCCGGCAGCACGCTGTCGGTGTACGGTCGCGTCCTGCTGGGCGGACAAGGTCGCTCAAGTTACGCCGAGTCCCTCGCCGCCGGTGTCGGCCTGCGCTACAAACCGTGGGGCACACAGAACATCAACTTCTACGGCGAGATCTACAAGCAGAGCCAGCTCGACGATGACGACAGTCACAGCCTGAGCCTCGGCCAGATGCTGGTGCCGGAAAAGCTGTTCGATCAGGTCAACGATCACCGCAAGGACGGTCACACCACCACTGATTACCTGCTGCGCGCCACCGCCTCATTCCTCGATCAGGGCAAGTACCGCAACGACTGGCGGGTCGATGAAAACGATTGGGACGAGCGTTTTCTCTACCTCGACGCCGCGTGGTGGACCAAGGCCGGCGATCACCAGTGGCTGTCGCGCTTCCAGCAAGGTCACGCCTGGAAACTTCCCGACAGTGGCGCCCAGACGATCATGCCTTACGGCTTCCTCGAGTTTGCCAGCCAGGACCCGAGCAACGACTGGCGCCAGGACCTGCGCACCGGTGTCGGTCTGCGCTGGCAATGGTGGTACGACGAGGATCGTTACAACGCCTACCGGTCGAAACTGACGGTTCGCACCGAATATCAACAGTCGCTGGGCGGCAATCTGTATGAAGGCGGCAACGGTGTGCTGCTGGGCGTGGAGTGGAATTTCTGATGGCTCGATGGATGTTGTGTTTGTGTCTGCTGATGAGTGCCACTGTCGCCAAGGCCGATGAGCGTGTCTTCTATCAGCCGCTGAATGTCGATGCCGGCCTGACCCAGGCGCAGTGGCAGAAAGTCTGGCAAGACACCGCGAAGCAAGGCACGCGAACCGTGATCGTCCAGTGGACGGCCTATGGCGACTCGGACTTCGGCGGCGCCAATGGCTGGCTCGCCAACAGCCTGAAACTCGCTCAGCGGGAAGGTCTGCAACTGGTGCTCGGCCTGGCGATGGACCCGGCCTACTACAAACGCATCGATGAACTGGACAGCGCCGGTCTCGGCGCCTACTGGCAGGCACAACTGGGCCAGTCACTGGCCCAGCAGCAGAAGCTCCGCCAGGACTGGAAGCTGCAGGTCAGCGGGTGGTATCTGCCGCTGGAACTGGACGACCTGCACTTTCTGGCGGCAGATCGACGGGCCACACTTCAGCGCCAATTGAAGGACTTTGCCGCGAAGCTGGATGCGCCGCTGCATGTCAGCGCCTTCAGTGCCGGCAAGCTGGCCCCGGCGGTCAACGGTCAATGGCTGGGCGAATTGACGGCGGCGGGTGCGCAGATCTGGTGGCAGGACGGCGCGGGCACCGGTCGTTTGTCACCGCTGGTGCGCAACGGTTACGCCAGTGCACTGCCCTGCTCCGTGGGTATCGTGCGCGAAGCCTTTCGGCAGGTCAGCCGCGAGGGCGAACCCTTCCGTGCCGAGCCGGCCAGCCCGGATGCGACCTCGACCGGCTGCCATCAGAACGCGGTGTTTTCCCTGCGCTACCGACCGTGGGGTTCGGTCATCCTCGATAATCAACGCAAGCATCCGGGCAGCAATGTACAAAACCATTGAAGACGAAGTCCTGAAGAAGACCGCGCCCGCCGAACTGTGGAGCGAGTTCATTCAGCATGAATTCGAGCGGCTGCACACATTCTGCCTGCTGATTTATCTGGCAAGCATCAGTGTCTGGATTGTCTTCGATCTGATCGTCAGTTTCCTTGGAGGCCAGGGTTTTACCTGGCGATCGATGGTGTTTCTGACGGTGTTTTCGATTCAGGCGGTCATTCTGCTGTTCACGCGAAAGGCCGCCCATTTCGACATCCTGAACATCCTGTTCGTCGTTGCCATGACCGTTGGTGTGCGACTGCTGATCGACGGCCTGCCCGCCAGTTTTCAACCTGCGTGGCTGGTGCTGGGCGCCTCGAGCATGCTTTACAGCATTTCGGTTCTGCCCATCAGTCGCTGGTCGTTCTACACCTCGCAAGGGGTGATATGGCTGGTGCTCAATCCGTTTTTTGGTACCGAAGTCGGGCTGTTCGAACTCAAAGGCGTGATGACCATCGCTTACGCCGTGTTTCTCTGCGGGTTGACGATCTATACGTTTTTGAAGCTGCGCGAGGCCAAGCTCTACAACTACATCATGTCCAAGCTGTTGCTGGACCAGGCCTATATCGACACCCTCACCGAAATTCCCAACCGTCGCTCATTCATGACCCGCGCCGGAAAAACCCTGCAAGCCGTGCCGCGCGAACACGACCATTACCTGGCGATGATCGACATCGACAACTTCAAGAAAGTGAATGATGTGTACGGCCACGACATCGGCGATGAGGTGCTCAAGCGCATCGCGGCGGACATCAAAACCGTGATGTCACGCTTCGAATATGCACGATTGGGCGGTGAGGAGTTTGCGATCTATCTGGCCGGTGTGCGCCGCGAGGATGTCGAGGCGCTGGCCGGAGAATTGTGCCGGGTGGTGCGTGAGCAACCGACCCGGCACCCGGTGACCATCAGCATCGGTCTGGCCCGGGTCGAAGATGGCGACACCCTCAACCAGGCGCTGATCAAGGCTGACGAAGCACTGTACGAGTCAAAGCATACCGGCAAGGACCGGTACACTTTTCATCAGTGAGGCCGTCAGGCCTCACGCACCAGCAATACTCGCGTCACGCGACGTTCTTCGACCGCCATCACGGTCATGCCCCAACCTTCATGTTCCAGTCGATCGCCCTTCATCGGCAGGCGATCCAGCAGGCTCATCACCAGCCCGGCGAGGGTCTGGTAATCCTCGGTTGGCTCGGCGCGAAAACCGGTGTGCTCGCGGATGCGGGTCAGATTCAGCGCACCGTTGACGATGTACCCGCCCTGCTCCTCGACCACGTCCGGGCCGGCGATTTCGCTGGCATCCGGCAGTTCGCCAGCAATCGATTCGAGAATGTCGGTCATGGTCAACACGCCGACAAAGTCACCGAACTCATTCACCACAAAGGCAATGTGGGTCGAAGCCGCACGCATTTGCTCCAGTGCGTTGAGGATCGAATAACTGTCCAGCAGATTGACGGTCTTGCGCGCCAGGTGTTCCAGGTTCGGCTCGTTGCCGGCCAGATATTCCTTGAGCAGCTCTTTCTTGTGCACGAAGCCCAGCGGCTCATCGACCGCGCCGTTACGAATCAACGGCAAGCGCGAGTAGGACGAATGCATCAATCGCGTACGAATCGCCTCAGCGTCGTCGGCCAGATCAATGTGATCGACATCGGCGCGCACCGTCATCAAGGCGCGGATCGGTCGCTCGGCCAATTGCAGCACACCGCTGATCATCACCCGTTCGCGACGGTCGAACAGCTCCGCACTCGGCGCTTCACCGTTATCCAGCAAGTCGGAAATTTCCTCGCCAACCTCCTCCACCGCCAGTTTGCGACCGCCCAGCAGACGCATCACCGCGTGGGCCGTGCGCTCGCGCATCGGGCGCAAGCCCTGCATCGAGCGCTTGCGACGAGCGCGGGCGATCTGGTTGAAGATCTCGATCAGGATCGAGAAACCAATGGCCGCGTACAGATAACCTTTCGGGATGTGGAAGCCCAGGCCTTCGGCCGTCAGGGCAAAACCGATCATCATCAGGAAGCCCAGACACAGCATGATCACCGTCGGATGGGCGTTGACGAAGCGGGTCAGCGGCTTGCTGGCAACGATCATCACACCAATGGACACGACCACCGCGATCATCATCACCGCCAGTTCATCGACCATGCCCACAGCGGTAATCACCGCGTCCAGGGAGAACACCGCGTCGAGCACAACGATTTGCGCCACGATCGGCCAGAACAGCGCATAAGCGGTGTTGGTCGAGCGCTCGCCGATATGGCCTTCCAGCCGTTCGTGCAACTCCATGGTCGCCTTGAACAACAGGAACACGCCACCGAACAGCATGATCAGGTCACGGCCGGAGAAGCTCTTGCCGAACACTTCGAACAACGGTGCCGTGAGGGTGACCAGCCAGGAAATACTCGCCAGCAGGCCAAGACGCATGATCAGCGCCAGGCTCAAGCCGATGATTCGCGCACGATCGCGCTGATGCGGCGGCAGCTTGTCCGCCAGGATCGCGATGAACACCAGGTTGTCGATACCCAGCACCAGTTCCAGCACGATCAGTGTCAACAAGCCCAGCCACGCCGTGGGATCCGCTAACCATTCCATAATCTGTCTCTATCTCTCGTCAGTGAATTCAGGCTGCCGGACACGGCAAAGTGCGGCGCGAAAGCTCGAAGGCTGCGCCATCAACGATAGTCGGGAGTCGGAAGACTGGATGCTGCGAGTGCGTCAAGACCGCGCCATGGCGCGAAGGGAACGTTGTTCTTTGAGTAGAACTGGGAGGCTCCGAGAGGGTATTCATGCAAATCCTGAATGAAAAAAGGCCTTGAAGCGTACAGGCTCAGATGACTTTTCCTACAGCTGGAAATCATTTCAAAATCTGTACGCCTTCGCCGTCGCCTCAGGATTCCGGATAGATCGCGGCGAGAACCCGTTCGGCATTCGCACCGCAACTCATGCCTTCGGGCCTGGATTGAATACTGTCGATCACCTCCAGCAGCCGCGCCTTGCTTTGGGCCAGATGCTGCTGCATGACTTCGATCTGCTCGACCTTGCGCGTCAGGCCTTCCACCAATTCTTCGTGCTTGAATTCGCCGGTTCCGGCTGTTGGCAGCAACTGCTTGAGTTCTTCCAGGGAAAATCCGGCCTGCTGGGCGCTGCGGATAATGTTCAGGGTTTGCAGCACTTGCGGCGGGTAACGCCGGTAGCCATTGCCCAGCCGCTCCACTTTCGGAATCAGGCCCTGGGCCTCGTAGAAGCGAATGCTAGAAGCGCTCAGCCCGCTCCGTTGCGCCAATTCACCGATTTTCATTTCAGCCTCGATTTGCCTGCTTGACATTAAAGTTGACTTTAAGCTTAGCCTTTCTCCATCACTGATGAGGAGTCAAGCAATGTCGCCCTTCCAGATTTTGAAACTGCCCAACGGTCAGACCGTCGGCAACCGTATCGCCAAAGCCGCCATGGAAGAAAACCTCGCCGATCGTGACCAGGCTCCCTCCCGCGAACTGTTTCGCCTGTATCAAGCCTGGGCCGACGGCAGCGCCGGGTTGCTGCTGACCGGTAATGTCATGATCGACCGCCGCGCCATGACCGGCCCTGGTGGCGTGGTGCTCGAAGACGAGCGGCATCTGGACCGTTTCCGTCAATGGGCCGAAATCGCCCGCAGTGGAGGCGCACAAGTCTGGGTTCAGCTCAACCATCCCGGCCGCCAGACCTTCGCCAATATGGGCCAGCAAGCGCTGGCGCCATCGGCAGTGGCGCTGGAAATGGGTTCGTTCTCGAAACTGTTCGCCGAGCCCAAACCGATGACCGAGGACGACATCGAAGAGGTCATTCAACGTTTCGCCAGGAGTGCCGCGCTTGCCGAGAAAGCCGGTTTCAGCGGTATCCAGATCCACGCTGCCCACGGCTATTTGCTCAGTCAGTTTCTCTCGCCGCTGACCAACCGCCGCACCGACCGCTGGGGCGGTTCGCTGGAAAACCGTGCGCGCCTGCTGCTGTCGGTGATCGAGGCTGTGCGTCAGGCCGTTTCACCACAGTTTTGCGTGGCGGTGAAGCTCAACTCCGCGGATTTCCAGCGCGGCGGCTTCGACACGGACGATGCCCGTCATGTGATCGAATGGCTCAACGAACAGCCAATCGACCTGCTCGAGCTGTCCGGTGGCAGCTACGAAGCGCCGGCGATGCAAGGCGAAGCCCGCGACGGACGCACCCTGGCCCGTGAGGCGTTCTTTCTGGAGATGGCCAGTGAACTGGCCAGTGTGGCCCGCATGCCAGTGATGGTCACCGGCGGTATCCGGCGCCTGCCCATCGTCGAACAAGTGCTCGACAGCGGTATCGCCATGGCCGGCATCGCCACTGCGCTGGCCATCGAACCGAGTCTGGTCAAACACTGGCGCGAAGGCCGCCACAGCGAACCGCAACTGCCGCCGATCCGCTGGAAACGCAAACCGCTGGCCGCACTGGCGAACATGGCCGTGGTGCGTTTCCAGATGGCCCGCCTGAGCCGGGGTCGCCAGCCGCATCCCGAAGTGTCGGCACTCTGGGCGCTGATTCGCGACCGGTTGTATCTCAGTCGCCGCACCCGGCAGTACCGTCAGGCAATGGATGTATAAACCCTAGCGTCCGGCAAACCGCAGGCGAGACAGCTGACGCAAATCCCCTTCGACGTAATAGTCGTTGGTCCAGCTGTCATTCGCCGCCAGCGGCTGCACCTGCTTCAACGCCAGTTTTTTCGCGAAATAGCGGAAGCGGTAATGCTCGTAGAAGCGCAGCAGCTCAAGGCCGTAACGGTCCGCCAGTTCGGTGTCGCCGCGAATGATCAGGTAGTTCTCGTCATTACCGTTGCTGGCCGAGGTGCTGAGGTTGTGGCTGCCGCTGATGATGGTCGGGCTGTCGCTGGTGAAGTCGGTGACGATCGCCTTGGTGTGCACCAGCAGGTTGCCCTTCTGGCCTTTCATGTTCTCTTTCAGCCAGCCTTCCAGCCCGGTGTTGAGCAGCGCGGTGGCGGCGAACTCAGCGGTTCGGTCAGCGTGAAACCCGGTGATGCGGCTGACCGTATTTTGCAGGCCGTAACGCAGGATGTCGTCGTGAGGCTGACCGAGCAATGCGTTGAGAATCGCGTCGGGCAAGGCGAATGCCGTGACGAACAGCACGTCTTTCCTCGCCGCGTTAATGATGTCGACGAACTCGCGCAGATCGGCACCACCACTGCGCGGCGAGAACCCGGCAAACAGCGGTTGCGCCGTGTTCATCGGGTTGTGCTGGGTGATCCAGTCCCGGGTGGCACCGACATCCGCCGGCGTTGCCCAGACCTGCTCGAACGTCTGCAGATAGCTGGCCGCGACAACGGTGTCGTCCAGCACATGCACCACGTTGGCCTGACGATAAACACCGTTGGCGGTGAAGTTGGTGCTGCCGCACAGCACGGCCTGGGGCTGCCGCTCACCGCCGGCGATGCGACTGAGGACGATGAACTTGTCATGGAAAATGTCGTGGGTCACCCGGCCGCGCTTGTTGGCTTCCGGCAGCTTGGCAAGGCTGGCCTCGTTCATCGTGGTGTCTTCGTCACCGGGCTTGGCGTGATACAGCACCCGCACCTGTACGCCGCGATCGAAGGCGGCGTTCACCGTGTCGATGATGGCTTGCAGTTGATACTCGTAAATCGCGATGTCCAGCGCCCATTGCCCGTCGACAGCTCGCTCGATAAAGCCCTGCAAACGTCCGAGCAGGCCGTTTTCCAGCCATTGCCGCGCAGCGTCGGGCCAGGCTTCGATCGGCATGTTCTTGTTGGCGCTGATCTGTGCATCGAGATCGGGAAACTTGCGCTGGAACGCCTGACTGGCAGCCACGGCGCGGTTGAAGATCACGCTCTGGTTGGTCGGGTGTCCGTCATCCGAGGTAATGCTCAGTTCCAGCGACTCCCCAAGCACCGGCGCGTCGGCGGTGCCGTAGGCCAGGTGCACGCGGTAATGCAGGGTCGTCCCGGGATTGACCGCGTAATCGGCCCAGCGAAATTTCTGCAAGGGTGCAATGTCGCTCGGCGTGGCGTGAAACTGCTGGAAAGTGTGAGCCTTGCCGGGAAAGGTCAGGCTGTTGAACAGAAACTGCCACGGCCTGTCGCCCTGCTGCTTCTCGATGGCAAACCCCAGCAGGCCTTTGCGGCGGGGTTCGGCAAGATCCATTGCCAGCAGCACGCCGTTGGTGCCGGCGTAAGCCTTTACGCGAAAATCGTCCTGAGGATTGGCAACCAGTACGCGCATGATTCACTCCTTGTGATGTGGGCTGGATGCAGCATAGACCTCAGACAGACAGCAGGTCGTCGATATGCCGGTAATCCGCTTCCAGTGCAGTCGCCAACTGCTTCGCCCTGCCCAGCCTGATCGGCCCGCGTTCGATATCGATCAACAGGCCCGGACAGGCCAGCACCGGCAACCCCGACCATTCTTTCAAGCGCCCATCGGTCAATACCAGTAGACGCTGTTGTTCGGCCGGGAACCGCTTGCGGCGTACCGTCAGCCAGTGCTCGGCCTCGTTCAGCGCCGCCAGCAATGGCGTGCCGCCTCCCGCTCCCAAGTCATCGAGCCACACACGCAGTCCGCTGGAAGCTTTCAAACCCTGCACCTGCCATTTCGGCGCCGCGCCACTGGCAGTCAGCAAGGCGAGCCGCGCCCGTTGCCGGTAAGCATCATCGAACAATTGCGCGAGCACGCCTTTGGCATCGCTCAATGCTTGATGACGTCGAGTCGAGGCCGAGGCGTCGACGATCACCAGCCACAGTTCATGGGGCGTGCGGGTGCGCAGTTGAAACAGCAGATCCGCCCGGGTTTTCGGACGGCCATTGAGCAAGGTTCCGGGCCAGTTCACCGAGCCACTGCGAGCCGCGTGACGCTTGCCCTGGCGACCGTTATCGAGGCGTCCGGCGCGGGGTCTGGCATTCGCCCCCGCGTCGGATCGGGGGCGAATGCCTAGGGCTTTTTTGGCCAGACAGGCACTTCGCGGCGGGCGCCGGTAGCGAGTGCTGGCGCCGGCATTTCGCCCCACTGGCCCTGCCCTTCACTCGCCTCGGCGTTAGTGCCGGACGGCGATTGCGCCGGTGGCTGTGCAGAGGGTGAAGACTGCTCGCGACGACGATGACGCAAGGCAAACTCAGCCACGGCATCAATGTCTTGCTCGGCGATGGCTTCAGCCCCGCGCCACGCCGCATGAGCACGCGCCGCACGCAGCCAGACCAGATCGGCGCGCAAACCATCGACGCCCGCCGCGAAGCAGCGCTCGGTGATCTGCGCCAACGCCGCATCATCCAGCGGAATACCCGGTAAAACCTTGCGGGCGTTCTCGCAGCGCTGACGCAGAGCTTGCTGCTCAGCCTCCCACTGCGCACAGAACGCCTGCGGATCACTATCGAAATCCAGTCGACGACGAATGATCTGACCACGCTCGACCGGCGCTGTGTGACCGCTCAGTGCGACGTTCAAACCAAAGCGATCCAGCAATTGCGGACGCAATTCACCCTCTTCCGGGTTCATCGTGCCGATCAATACGAACTTCGCCGAATGCCGATGGGAAATCCCGTCACGCTCGATCAGGTTGGTGCCGCTGGCAGCGACATCGAGCAGCAAATCCACCAGATGATCCGGCAGCAAATTCACTTCATCGACATACAACACGCCGCCATTAGCCTTGGCCAGCACGCCCGGAGAAAACTGCGCACGACCGTCGCTCAATGCCGCGTCCAGATCCAACGTGCCGACCAGTCGCTCTTCCGTCGCCCCCAGCGGCAAGGTGACGAACTGACCGCTGGCCAATAGATCCGCCAGACCCCGGGCCAGCGTGGACTTGGCCATGCCACGCGGGCCTTCGATCAGCACGCCGCCGATCTTCGGATCGATGGCCGTCAGGTACAGCGCCAGTTTCAGGTCATCGGCGCCGACCACGGCGGAGAGCGGGAAATGCGGGGTGTCGGTCATGTTCAGTCTCAGCTCTCTTCTTCTATGTCCAGCAGCAGGTTTTCCAGCGCCTCTTTGTAGGCGCCCGGTTCCTGCCACATCCCGCGTTGCTGCGCTTCGAGCATACGCTCGGTCATGTCGCGCAAGGCGTGGGGATTATGCTCGCGCACAAAGTCGCGGGTCGCCGGATCCAGCAGATAGGCATCGGCCAGCAACGCGTACTGGTGATCGTCGATCAATTGCGTGGTGGCGTCGAAGGCAAACAGGTTGTCGACCGTCGCCGCCAATTCGAACGCGCCTTTATAGCCGTGACGCTTGACCCCGTCGATCCATTTCGGATTCGCCGCTCGGGAGCGAATCACACGGTTCAGTTCTTCTTTCAGCGTACGGATCTTCGGCAGATCCGGCTGACTGTGGTCGCCGTGATAACTGGCCGCCGCTTCGCCGCGCAGGCTTTCCACGGCAGCGAGCATGCCGCCCTGGAACTGGTAATAATCATTGGAATCGAGCAGGTCATGCTCGCGGTTGTCCTGGTTTTGCAGCACCGCCTGCACTTGGCTCAGGCGCTGGACGAATTGCTCGCGAGCGGCGGTGCCCTCATCGGAGCCACCGTAAGCATAGGCGCCCCAATTCAAGTAAACCTCGGCCAGATCCTCGCGGGTTTGCCAGAGTCGACCATCGATAGCGCCCTGCACACCTGCGCCATAAGCGCCGGGTTTGGCACCGAAGATTCGCCAGCCGGCCTGACGTCGCGCCGCGTCTTCATCCAGACCCGATTGCCGTAACGCCTCACGCTCGGCACGCACTTTGGCGGCCAGCGGATTGAGATCGTCCGGCTCGTCCAGTTCCGCCACGGCTTGTACGGCGGCGTCGAACAGGCGGATCAGGTTGGCAAACGCATCGCGGAAAAATCCGGAGACCCGCAGCGTGACATCGACCCGAGGCCGGTCGAGCAGGCTCAGCGGCAGAATCTCGAAGTCATCGACCCGCTGACTGCCCGTGGCCCACACCGGGCGCACGCCCATCAGCGCCATGGCCTGTGCGATGTCGTCACCGCCGGTGCGCATGGTCGCGGTGCCCCAGACCGAAAGGCCGAGCTGGCGCAGGTGGTCGCCGTGATCCTGCAGGTGTCGCTCCAGAATCAGCGTGGCCGACTGGAAACCGATTCGCCACGCCGTGGTGGTCGGCAGATTGCGCACGTCCACCGAGTAGAAATTGCGCCCGGTCGGCAACACGTCGAGGCGACCGCGACTCGGCGCGCCGCTCGGGCCGGCCGGGACGAATCGGCCGCTCAACGCGTCGAGCAAGCCGTGCATTTCGGCCGGGCCGCAGGCATCGAGGCGTGGGGCAATCACTTCGCGCAGGTTGTCGAGGATTGCACCGACTTCAACCCAGCGCGGATCCTGTAGGAGCGAGCCTGCTCGCGATGGCGTCAGGTCAGGCGATTCCGTTTTGAATGACACACCGCTATCGCGAGCAGGCTCGCTCCCACAGGGGAATGGCAGTGACTGGGAGATCAACTGGGTGGCGAACAGTTCAAGGCGTTCACGGGTATCCCCCGCCGTGCGCCAGACCTCGTCGCTGATCGCCAGCAGTTCCGATGGGCGCGGGCCGACCCAAGGATCAGCCAGTGCACAATCCAGCGGATCGAACCCCAACTGAAACGCCTTGGCCAACGCCCGCAACAGACTCGACTGAGCCCCTTTGCCATCGCCACGCGGAATCCGCAGCAGCGCCAGCAAGGTATCGATACGCAAACGCCCGGTCGGCGACTCACCAAAGATGTGCAGACCATCGCGGATCTGCGACTCCTTCAAGTCACACAGATAGGTGTCCAGGCGCGGCAGCCAGATCGCCGCGTCGGCATCGCTGTCGAGGGCGGCATCCAGTTGCAGTTCGCGATCGATCTGCGTGTCACGCACCAGTTGCAGAATGTCGCGCTGCAATTCCCGGGCGCGGCGCGGATCGAGCAATTGTGCTTCGTAATACTCGTCCGCCAACAGCTCCAGATTGCGCAACGGGCCGTAGGTTTCTGCGCGGGTCAGCGGCGGCATCAGGTGATCGATGATCACCGCCTGAGTGCGACGCTTGGCCTGGGCGCCCTCGCCCGGGTCGTTGACGATGAACGGATAGATATTCGGCAGCGGCCCGAGCAGCGCGTCCGGCCAGCAATTCTCCGACAGACCCACGCCCTTGCCCGGCAGCCATTCGAGGTTGCCGTGCTTGCCGACGTGGATAACGCCATGAGCCCCGTAGGTCCGGCGCAGCCAGAAATAGAACGCGAGGTACGCGTGCGGTGGCACCAGATCGGGGTCGTGATACACCGCGCTCGGATCGACCTGATAACCCCGCGCCGGTTGAATCCCGACGAAGGTCAGACCAAAACGCAGACCAGCGATCATCATCCGCCCGTCACGGCACATCGGATCGTTCTGCGGCGAACCCCAGCGCTCCAGCACCGCTGCGCGATTGGCTTCTGGCAGCGCATTGAACATCGTCAGGTAATCGTCCATCGCCAGGCTCTGCTGGCACGGGCGCTGATCGAGCGTATCGAGATCGTTGCTGACACCGCCGAGCAATTGCTGGATCAGTTCGGTGCCGCTGTCCGGCAGTTCGGCCGGCAACGGATAACCTTCAGCCTGCAACGCTCGCAGGATATTCAGCGCAGCAGCCGGCGTGTCGAGGCCGACACCGTTGCCGATGCGACCGTCCCGGGTCGGGTAGTTGGCGAGGATCAGGGCGATGCGCTTTTCAGCGTTCGGCACCCGCGCCAGATCGACCCAGCGCCGCGCCAGTTCGGCGACGAAATCCATGCGCTCGGGCTGGGCCCGATAACACACCACGTCGGACTGACTGCGCTCGCTGCGCCACGCCAAGTCCTTGAAGCTGATCGGCCGGCTGATGATCCGGCCATCAAGCTCCGGCAATGCAATGTGCATCGCCAGATCCCGCGGACCGAGGCCCTGCTCGCTCTCGCGCCAGCCGGGTTCATTGTCCTGGGCGCAGATCGCCTGGATCACCGGAATGTTGCGACGAAACGGCCGCAGATGCGGCGCTTCCGGGCTGGACTGGGCGAAACCGGTGGTGTTCAAAATCACCGAGGCCTCGACCTCATCCAGCCAGTCCTCGACCACCGACAGGCAGCCGGGCTCTTTCAAACTGGCCACGGCGATCGGCAGCGGATTGAGTCCGGCCGCCTGAAGCCGTTGGCAGAACACGTCGATAAACGCCGTATTGGCCGCTTGCAAATGCGAGCGATAAAACAACACCGCCGCCACCGGTTGACCAGGTAGCCAATCGGCTTGCCAGTCACTCAGTGCGGCGGTGTTTTTGTTCGGGTGGTAAATCGCCGTGCGTGGCAGCGTTTGCGGCTCGCCCCACACGTAATCCCGCGCCAGCCAGCGATTGGCCAGGCAACGGAAAAAGTCCAGCGCATTGCCCATGCCGCCCTGACGCAAAAACTGCCAGAGCCGGTCGCGGTCTTCCGCGCCGACGGTGCTCAGGTCGCTGAGCTCCGGGTCGGGTCGGTCATCGCCCGGCACCAGAATCACCTGCACGCCACGCTCGGACAACTCGACCAGCCGCTCGACGCCATAACGCCAATAGGCGATGCCGCCGTGCAGCGAAATCAGAATGACCTTGGCGTGGCGCAGCACTTCATCGACGTACAGGTCGACCGACGCATGGTTCTGCACCTGCATCGGGTTGGCCAGCCGCACGCTCGGGTAATCCTCGGGCAGTTGCTGCGCCGCTTCGGCGAGCAGCGCGAGGCTGGAATCGCCGCTGCACAGGATCACCAGCTCGGCGGGGGTTTGTCCAAGGTCGGCAATGTTGTCATCCGACACGAAACCGCCGGGCTGGGTCCTGAGCAGGTGCATGGCTTAAACGCTGAGCGCGGCGCGCAGTTGCGCTTCGAGCTGGGCCGCGTCCAGTTCTTGGCCGATCAACACCAGACGGGTGATACGCGCTTCTTCGGCGCCCCACTGACGGTCGAAGTGCTTGTCGAAACGCGTGCCCACGCCCTGGATCAGCAGACGCATCGGCTTGTTCGGGATCGCCGCGAAACCTTTGACCCGCAGAATGCCGTGCTGAACCACCAGTTGCGTCAGCGCGTCGAGCAACAGGCTTTCGTCGGCTTGCGGCAGCTCGATGGAAATCGAATCGAAGGCGTCGTGATCGTGGTCGTCGTGATCGTCATCGCCTTCACCGTGGTGGTGATCGTGATGGCTGTGGCGGCTGTCGATGTGTTCTTCGGAGCCGGCACCGAGGCCGATCAGCACGTCCAGCGGCAGGCGACCGTTGCTGGCTTCGATGATTTTCACCGCAGGCGGCAGCTCTTCGGCGACTTCCAGACGGACGCGCGCGAGGTCTTCGGGGCTGGTCTGGTCGGCCTTGTTGAGGATGACGAGGTCGGCGCTGGCCAGTTGGTCGGCGAACAGTTCGTGCAGCGGCGATTCGTGGTCCAGGTTCGGGTCGAGTTTGCGCTGGGCATCGACCTGATCCGGGAACGCGGCGAAAGTACCGGCGGCCACGGCCGGGCTGTCGACCACGGTGATCACCGCATCAACGGTGCAGGCGCTGCGGATCTCCGGCCACTGGAAGGCTTGCACCAGCGGCTTTGGCAGGGCCAGGCCCGAGGTTTCGATGAGGATGTGGTCGAGGTCGCCGCGACGGGCCACCAGTTCGCGCATCACCGGGAAGAACTCTTCCTGCACCGTGCAGCACAGGCAGCCGTTGGCCAGTTCGTAGACGCGGCCGGTGGCTTCTTCTTCGGTGCAGCCGATGGTGCACTGCTTGAGGATTTCACCGTCGATGCCCAGCTCGCCAAACTCGTTGACGATCACCGCGATGCGGCGGCCCTGAGCGTTGTCGAGCATGTGCCGCAGCAAGGTGGTTTTGCCCGAGCCGAGGAAGCCGGTGACGATGGTGACGGGGAGTTTGGCCAGTGTTTTCATCGGATGCCCTTTGGCAAGGTGGCGGGCATACGGGACGAGACCGGCAACGCGGGTGCGTGCCTGGAGAGTTCGCCACCGGATCACCCCGCCCGGTTGAAAGTGAGAATCTGTGACGAGGCAGGTCTCCTGGCTGACGGTGTTCGGGCCTTGGCCCGGTATCCGCTGCGCCTTCCCGCTGGCTCTGGATTGAGTTGGCAGTGGCGTGGCAGCGAACAGCACCGTTCACAGTTGCGGGGGCAGCCGCGGCTTGGACCGCGTTCCCTTCTTAGCTTCGGCGTGGGCCGAAGAACCTCGAAAGCGCAAGGCTACGCAGGGTGTGGGGATGGGTCAATGGTTGGTGGATTTTGGGATTGGGGGCATATCCGTTGCTTCGGGTGCTGCCGCTGGCGGTTTCGCTCTTACAGCGAGTCCCTTTTTCAAACGCCAAAAAGGAACCAAAAGGCTTTTGCCCCGGCGTACGGCACTTCGCCTAGGCTCAGTGTTCCCTCGCTACGGTGTCCATCAGGGGGCATCGCCTACGGTTTGCTTCGCTGCACCTCCTCTCGATGTATGCGGCTTCGCCGCACGGCGCTGCGCGCCTATCCCCTGATGGACACCTCCGCTCGGCCTGCCGAAGGGGCAAAAAATCAAAAGCCAGAGCCAGAGCCAGAGCCAGAGCCAGAGCCAGAGCAAAGGCCAGATCAAGAGCCTTCCCTCACCCTAACCCTCTCCCGGAGGGAGAGGGAACTGACCGAGGTGTTTGCGGGAGCTACGCCGACGTGCAATACCGAGTCGACCTCAGGCTTTGAAAAGCACAAAAATCGGCTCCCTCTCCTCGGGGAGAGGGCTGGGGTGAGGGGTAAACCCACCAAAAAACCAAAGCCGAACACCCCAAGCTCCCCCCCACTCAAAACGATGAGCGTTAGCTCGAGTACCGCTTTTGACGTGCCAGCCCCATCGGAAGGCTGAGTGGAGGGATTGATCCGGGGGTGGGAGCGCAGCGACCGTGCGGCG